>WRNU01000161.1 GCA_009776435.1 Betaproteobacteria bacterium
TGCAGAAACCGAACTCGTTGATGCTCCTCCCCTGCTGCCCCCTGCCTCGGAGGAAGCTATGCCGCCCGCTGAAGCCGACGACGAGGACACCAGGGAAGAAGAGGAAACCCCTTCTGAATCTACTGACGATGATCCGTCTCCGGACGATGATCCGTCTCCGGCCGACCATCAGAAATAGGAAAGTTTTCCATCCGTCATTGCGAGCGTAGCGAGGCAATCCAGAAACTTTTGCACGTTACTGGATGGATTGTTTCCCGCGCTACAAATCAAATATCAAAAACCACAGCGGCCCGACGCTTCCACGCCGAGCCGCTGGCTTCTTGAGACCGTAAGCGATCAGATCACGCGCGCCTTCTCGATGACCTGGGTCACCCGCCATGTCTTGGTACGGGAAATCGGGCGGCATTCTTCGATTTCGACCAGATCGCCATGAGTTGCCGCGTCGTTATCGACATGGGCGTGATACTTGGCCGAACGGGTCACGATCTTGCCGTAAAGCGGATGCTTCACACGGCGCTCGACTAGCACCGTCACCGTCTTGTCCATCTTGTCGCTCACGACACGCCCGACCAGCGCGCGGCGAACCTTCTGTTTTTGTTCCTGCACGTTCATTGCACACCCGCCTTCGCCTTCTCGCCCAGGAGCGTGCGCACACGCGCAATGTCGCGGCGCACCTTGCCCAGTTGGCTCGTGTTGTTCAACTGCTGGGTTGCTCTCTGCATGCGTAACGAAAAATGCGCTTTCAGCAAATCCAGCAACTCTTTATTCAGTTCCGTCGCGCTCATGGCGCGGAGTTCACTCACTTTCATGCCTTATCCCATCTGGCGCGTGACAAACACGGTGTTCAGCGGCAGTTTGGCTGCCGCTAACCGGAAGGCTTCACGCGCAAGCGCTTCATCGACGCCATCCATTTCGTAGAGCACCTTGCCCGGTTGAATCTCGGCAACCCAATACTCCGGGGCGCCCTTGCCGTTACCCATGCGAACTTCCGCCGGTTTTCTGGAAATCGGCTTGTCCGGAAAAATACGGATCCAGATGCGGCCGCCACGCTTGATGTGCCGGGTCATTGCCCGACGCGCGGATTCGATCTGACGCGCGGTCAAACGGCCCCGGCCAGTGGCCTTGAGGCCGAATTCACCGAAGCTGACCTTCGCGCCACGCGTCGCCAGACCACGGTTACGGCCTTTCTGCTCCTTGCGGTATTTTCTTCTCGTCGGCTGTAACATCATTCACTCCTGCTTTCTTCTTGCCGGCGGCCGGAACGGCGGCCGGGACGGCCTTCACCGCCATCACCACGCGGCGCGCCACGGCGTCCACGGCGGGTTTCGGTTTCAGGCTCGGCGGAAGCCGGTTGTTCGTTGCGGCCCTGCGAATCGCCCTTGTAGACCCAGACCTTGATGCCGATGATGCCGTAGGTCGTTTTCGCTTCGGAAATGCCGTAATCAATGTCCGCAGCAAGCGTATGCAGCGGAACCCGGCCTTCGCGATACCACTCGGTACGGGCAATTTCAGCCCCGTTCAGGCGACCGGAACTCATGATCTTGATGCCCTGCGCGCCAAGACGCATCGCATTTTGCATCGCGCGTTTCATCGCGCGCCGGAACATGATGCGCTTTTCGAGCTGCTGGGCAATCGAGTCGGCAATCAGCCGGGCGTCGATCTCGGGCTTGCGAATTTCTTCGATGTTCACATGCACCGGCACGCCAACGATCCTTTGCAAATCACGCTTGAGCGCCTCGATGTCTTCGCCCTTCCTGCCGATCACCACGCCCGGACGCGCCGAGAACAGGGTGATACGGGCATTCTTGGCCGGACGCTCGATGATCACGCGGGACACCGATGCGTGCGACAAGCGTTTCCTGAGGTATTCCCGAACCTTGATGTCTTCCGCAAGCATTTTCGGAAATTCCTGGTTCGAGGCATACCAGCGCGAACCCCAGTCGCGTGTGACGGCGAGCCGGAATCCTGTGGGATGAATTTTCTGACCCATATGTGCTCCTTACTCGCCAACAGTCACGTAAACGTGGCTGGTCGGCTTGGNAATACGATTTCCGCGACCCTTCGCGCGCGCGGTAAACCGCCTGAGGGTCGTACCTTCTTCCACNTGGATGGTCTTGATNTTGAGCAGGTCNATGTCCGCGCCGTCGTTGTGNTCGGCGTTGGCAATGGCCGACTCGACGACCTTGCGNATGATCTTNGCGCCTTTCTTGGGCGANAAGTTCAGNATGTTGAGTGCGTGCTCGACCGGCTTGCCGCGAACCAGATCGGCCACCAGGCGACCCTTCTGCGCCGAAAGACGAACACCACGCAAACTGGCTTTGGTTTCCATCATCTTTCCTTATTTCTTGGCTTTCTTCGAGGCGGCATGCCCCTTGAAAGTTCGCGTCAGGGCAAATTCGCCGAGCTTGTGACCGACCATGTTTTCGGAAACATAGACGGGGATGTGCTGGCGGCCATTGTGGACGGCGATGGTCAAGCCGACGAAATCGGGCAGGACGGTGGAACGGCGCGACCAGGTCTTGATCGGGCGCTTGTCGTTGTTTGCCCGCGCGGTATCGACCTTCTTCAGAAGGTGAGCGTCGATAAACGGGCCTTTCTTGATAGAACGTGCCATCTATATCCCCTTAACGCTTGTGACGACGCTGCACGATCATTGCATCGGTGCGCTTGTTGTTGCGCGTCCGATACCCCTTGGTCGGCGTGCCCCACGGACTGACCGGCTCACGCCCTTCACCGGTGCGGCCTTCGCCGCCGCCGTGCGGGTGGTCGATCGGGTTCATGGCCACGCCACGCACCGTCGGACGGATGCCGCGCCAGCGGTTCGCACCGGCCTTGCCGATCTTGCGCAAGGCATGCTCTTCGTTGCCCACTTCGCCAATCGTGGCGCGACACTCGACGTGCACCCGCCGGATCTCGCCCGAACGCAACCGCAACTGGGCGTACGACCCTTCGCGGGCAAGCAACTGCACCGAGGTGCCCGCCGAGCGGGCAATCTGCGCACCCTTGCCGGGCTGCATCTCGACGCAGTGAATCGTCGTGCCGACCGGAATGTTGCGGATCGGCATCGCATTACCGGCCTTGATCGGCGCTTCGGGGCCGCTCAACAGCGTCTGGCCGACCGCAACGCCACGCGGCGCAACGATATAGCGACGCTCGCCATCGACGTAGCACAACAGGGCGATATTCGCGGAACGGTTCGGATCGTATTCGATACGCTCCACCTTGGCCGGAATGTTGTCCTTGTTGCGACGAAAATCGATCTTCCGGTAGGTGACCTTGTGACCACCGCCCTGATGGCGAACGGTGATACGGCCAGAGTTGTTGCGGCCTGCCTTGTTGGGTTTTTTCTCCGTCAGCGTAGCGACCGGACGCCCCTTGTGCAGGTTGGAATTGACGACCTTCACCATTCCACGACGGCCGGCGGAGGTAGGCTTGAGTTTTACCAGTGCCATGATCTGTTACTCCCCGCCCGCGAAGTTGATTTCCTGACCGGACTCGAGCCTGACAAAAGCCTTCTTCCAGCCCTTGCTGCGGCCCATGATGCGACCGGTGCGCTTGACCTTGCTCTTGACGTTCAGGACTTGCACCGATATGACGTTGACCTTGAAAAGCGTCTCGACGGCGGCTTTCACTTCCGGCTTGGTTGCGTCGGACGCCACCTTGAAGACGAACTGCCCGAACTTGTCGGCGACGAAAGTCGCCTTTTCCGAAATCTGCGGAGCAAGCAACACTTGCAGCAGACGTTCCTGACTCACAGTACTCCTTGCCACCGGCCCGCTCCAACAGCGTGAGCGGCGACTGAGACGCAGCAGACGTTCCTGATTCACGGTGCTCATTGCCATGTCTCCTCCATCTTGGCGAGCGCGCCCCTGGTGACCAGCACCTTCGGGAAACGCACCAGCGAAACCGGATTGGTCTGCATGACTTCAATCACCTGCACGCTGTACAGGTTCTTCGAAGACAGGAACAGGTTCTCGTCGATGGCGTCGGTGATCACGAGCACGGAATCCAGCCCCATGCTCTTGAGTTTTTGCACCAGCAGGCGGGTTTTCGGCGCTTCGACGTGGAAATCCTCGACGACGGCGAGCCGGTCTTCACGCGCAAGTTGCGACAGGATGGAGGCCAACCCGGCGCGATACATCTTGCGGTTGACCTTCTGCGAAAAATTTTCGGTGGGCTTGTTCGGGAAAATCCGGCCACCCCCACGCCACAACGGGCTGGAAGTCATCCCGGCGCGGGCATTGCCCGTGCCCTTCTGGCGAAACGGCTTTCTCGTCGAGTGTGCCACTTCACTGCGGGTTTTCTGAGCACGATTGCCGGAACGGGCATTAGCCATGTAGGCCGTCACCACCTGGTGAACCAGCGCCTCGTTGTAGTCACGACCAAAAAGCGTATCGGACGCTTGCAGCGTCGAGGCGGCCTGACCTTCGGCGTTCAAGAGTTTCAGTTCCATGACGCCCCCTTATGACTTCACGGCAGGACGAACGATCACGTCGCCCCCCTTGGAGCCGGGCACTGCGCCCTTGATCAGCAACAACTGGCGCTCGACATCGACCCTGATCACTTCGAGTCCCTGCGTCGTGCACCGCACGTTGCCCAACTGGCCGGACATGCGCGTTCCCTTGAACACGCGGCCGGGGTCCTGGCACATGCCGATAGAACCCGGCGCGTTGTGCGAGATCGAATTGCCGTGGGAAGCGCGTTGCGATCTGAAATTGTGGCGCTTTTGCGGGCCGGAAAAACCCTTGCCGATGCTGGTGCCGGTGACATCGACCTTCTGCCCGACGGCGAAAAGATCGGCCCCGATGGCATCGCCCGCCTTCAGTGAGGCAAGCTTGTCTGCTTCAACCCGGAATTCGCGCAGGATGCGGCAGGGCTCAACCCCCGCCTTGGCAAGATGCCCCGCCAGCGCCTTGGTGATCCGGCTGGGCCGGCGCTTGCCGACTGCAACCTGAACCGCAGCATAGCCGTCGGTGTCATCCGTCTTGATCTGGGACACACGGTTGTCGGACACGTCAAGCACCGTCACCGGAATGGACGCGCCATCCTCGGCAAAGATGCGAGTCATGCCGACCTTGCGTCCAACAAGGCCTAGACTCATATCGTTGTTCTCCTCATCGCCGACTACGATTGGCCGACGGTGGATCTGATAACGGACAGCCCAAAAGAGAGCCGTCCCCGAAAAGCTGCTGAGTATATCCGTAAAGAAGGAAGGGTTGCAACCTCTACCCAAAGTTTGTGCAAAGATCTTTCACTCGCGCCCGCTGATCGTGATGTTTTTTACGAGGCAATACAGCATTGCGCGATCCGCCTCCTCCATCTCGATGCCCCCGTCCGGGGAAAAATGCAGTTTGTAGGCGGAAATCGCCCTGAGAGGATCGCGGACGTCGTAACCGAGAACGGCAAGGCCAAACACGTGGTCGAAATCATCCGGAGGCGTCTCGAAAGGCGGCTCGCACCACAGGCCGAACCCCGACATGGCAAGCTGCCGCCACGGGAAAAGGGCGCTTGGATCGGTCTTGCGGCCCGGCGCGACATCGGCGTGGCCGAGGTAGTTTGCGCGCGGAATCTTGTGACGGCTCCGAATTTCGGACAGCAACGCCATCAAGGCTTTGATCTGGGCGGGCGCAAAAGGCTCCCTGCCGTTATTGACCAGTTCGATCCCGATCGAAGCGGAATTCATGTCCGAATGCCCGCCCCAATACGACTCCCCCGCGTGCCAGGCGCGCTGATTCTCGTCGACGAGTTGTAACACCCGCCCATCGCGGTCGATCAGATAATGGCTGCTCACCTCGGCGCTGGGATTGCGCAGGGTAGCGAGCGCGCGCTCCAGGGTATCGCTACTGGTGTGATGCAAGATGACGTAATTGGCCTTGCGAGGCCCGTGATTGGGCGACGGATGCCATTGCGCGCTGGCGCTGCCCACCCTTTCCGGCGACGTTACACATGCAGCAAGCGTCAGACACACGGCAAACAGTAGTCCATGGTGAACACGCATCGTGCGAAGACATCGAACCATATTGATAAATCCTTGGGTGAAAAGCCGGAGCGATTAAAGAAAACAATATATCATGCTGCCAACATCAACCTCATGTTGAAAAAAATGTCAACCGTGATTATCAACTGTTGGGCGGACATGTTTAACTGGTAAAATTGAATCGTCCACGTTTCGTATCGGAGTTCGGCAATCCCAGATACCACTCGCCACTCGCACGGATTGACGGCTTCGCCACCGTATCGAGCAGCAGAATGTAGAAAAAACACATAACCTGCCACATGTTACCCAAGAGGAATATCATGGCGACCGATAACAAACATACCAGATTGCAGTGGTCCGAGCATTTTAGCGTTGGAATTCCTGAAATAGACGAACAGCACAAAACCTTGTTCGATTTGGTCAACATGATCCATTCCGCCATTCTCGAACACAA
>WRNU01000162.1 GCA_009776435.1 Betaproteobacteria bacterium
GAGCCGTTCCTCGACGGACTCGCGGCTCGCGCCGATGCGCCGTCGCTCGTCGCTCAACTCAAAAGCGGCCATTACGCGGTCGACGAGATCGTTGTGGCTGAATGGTTTTTCCACGAAGTCGAACGCGCCCTTCTTGAGGGTTTCGACCGCCATTTGAATGTCACCATGCCCGGTGATGAAGATCACCGGCAACTGGCAATGATTTTCGAGCAAGGTGTCGAAGCAGGTGAGACCGTTTATTCCATTGAGCCGGATGTCCAGCACGATACAGCCGTACCATTCGGGCTGCCAGGCGTCCAGGAAATCCTCCGCCCTGGACCAGGTCGTACATTCAACGCCGCGTGTGCGCAACTGCCACGCGAGGGCATCACAGATGGCCTCATCGTCATCGATGATATGAGCCCGGTTCGTTAATGTCATTGTCGTCATCTTTTACTCCGCGTGTAACGGAATTGCGCGTAATGTGAGCGTGAAAATGGTTCCCCCGGACGGATTGGGTTCAAACGCAAGCAGACCGTGGTGCAATTCGAGAATCGTGCGACAGATGTTCAGCCCCATACCCATACCTTGTCTTTTCGTTGTAAAAAAAGGTTCAAACAGATGCGCTGCGATTTCCGAAGAAATGCCACACCCCTGATCGGCAACAGCCAGGGAAATGCCGCCGGTGGCCAGGTAGGTGGAAACATGGATGGTCCGTTTTTCCGGAGCAATATCGGACATCGCGTCGATGGCGTTGCGTAACAGATTGATGATGACCTGCTCGATCATCTGGGTGTCGACGCTGACCAGAGGCAGATTTCTTTGAAGCTCGCAAATGATGCGCGCTTCGTGCTTGATGGCGCTGATTTCAATCAGGGCAATGGCTTCGCGCACGATGGAATTGAGATCATTGGGGCCGAAATGCGGCTCGGCGCGGCGCACGAAGGAATGGACCCGCCCGATGATGCCTGCTGCGCGCTGTGCCTGACGGGCGATCTTGTACTGCACATCCTTCAATTCTGGAACATCGAGCTGATTCGAGTTGAGTTGGTTCAGACAGCCGGTGACGTAACTGGAAATCGCGGCCAGGGGTTGGTTAAGCTCATGGGCCATCGTCGAAGCCATTTCTCCCATCGTGACGAGCCGAGATGTGGCCTGCAAACGCTCATATTGCCGCTGGTTTTGTTCGCGGAGGCGTTTTTGCTCGGTGATGTCGATGACTGCGCCCAGCCAGCCGATATGTTGACCGGCGGCGTCGATGAACGGGCTTTCGATGACCAGCGCGTCGAATGTCTCGCCGTTCTTACGCTGCATGGAGACTTCCAGCCCGTTGCTCGGGATTTCTCCGTTCATCGCCCGGTTGAACTTTTCCAGATTGCTCTCGGATCGCTTGGGGTCCCAGTAGGGAATGGAAGGAAAACATGCGCCGATCAATTCTTCGCTGCTGAAGCCGGTCATGCGGCAAAAGGCCGGACTCACGTAAGTGATGCGGCCTTCGTTGGTGCGGGCGCGCAATCCGCCGGTAGACGAGGCTTCGAGCGCCTGACGGAACGTATCGGCCTGACGCAGCGCGCTTGCAGTGTTGATATGGGTTTCGAGTTGCAGGTGCATTCTCTTTACACCCAGGACGATGGCGAAACCGATGATTGCAATTTCCCCGACCGCCAGGATGGAGATGGGAAACCATGCCGTGCCACTGGGAGGAGGAATGGAGGCGGCGAGCAGGGTAGAACCCAGGCACGCCACGACCAACAGTAACAGCAAGACGTAAGGCCGCCATCCGATCTTGCCGGAGCGCCCGGTATCAGAGGAAGGAGGAACACGGTCTGGCATGTGGAGCGAAGCTTATGCAGTGGCTATGGCGCAAGCCGGGTGGATGTCGGATTGTTTCACTTTTGCCGAAAAAACCAATCTCGATGAAGTCATACTCAATTCTAGTTCAGTGCGCGAAAATATGCCAAGGTAAAACGTCACATCATTCCTGTGATATATGCCTCAGTATTTTGTTGAATCATCCGGTTGAACCATCCAGCCATGAATGGTGAGAATTACGCTCGGTACATGTTCATATCCTTCCAGATCAAAGAAAGTTACCACGATAATCATGTATTGACTGATCATCCATGTTAATCGTAAGGCGTTCACAAAATAATAATGCAAGTACGCTCAGTAATTATAAAGTATCATTACGACTTGTTTTTTGAAGGAAACCGTGCATTGTCACGGTTTTGCCAGGAGAGTGGCGTCGTTATGGCAGTTTCGCAAATCAGTGTTTTCCTTGAAAGCAGGCCGGGGCATTTGAAAAACATCCTCGATGCTTTCGAGGCCGCAGGAATCAATGTACGCGGATATTCGGCTTCCGATACGGGCGATTACGGGATTGCGCGCTTCATCCTGGATAAACCCGACATTGCGCTCGACGTACTGCGCACGCGAGGCTGCGCCGCCACCCTGGCGCAGGTGCTATGTATCCGTCTGCCCGACAANCCGGGGGAGTTGGCGCGCGTCATGGGNNTCATCGCGGAAGCGGGCATCAACGTGCTCTATAGCTATTCCCTGATTTCCACTATCATCGCCATCCATGTGGACGACACCGCCNCTGCGGAAGCNGCCTTGCGGCATCAGCCGATCGAACTCGTCTCGCAAGAGGAAATATCTGAAACAATATGAAGNATGAGTGTAATGGAATTTGACAGGATCGAAGTGTCGGATCGCCTGCAAGGGAATTATTTCGATCCCGGAATCGAAACCGCGTCGCGCGGGGAGATCCATCGGGTCCAACTCGAAAAATTGCGGCGGCAGGCGGCCAGGGTGTTCGAGCGGGTTCCTTGGTACAGGGAGCGTTTCGGGGAGCTTGGGGTCAGGCCGGAAGACATCCGCACCCTGGAAGATGTCAGGCATCTGCCTTTTACGGACAAGCAGGCCTTGCGCGACACCTACCCTTTCGGCCTGTGCGCCGTTGCCCTCGACGACGTGGTGCGCCTGCACTCTTCCTCGGGGACGACCGGCAAGCCCATCGTGATCGGTTACAGCCAACGCGACCTCGATGTCTGGAGCGAGTGCATTGCGCGGCTGGCGACGATGGCCGGCGTGACCCGCGCCGACCGTGTGCAGATGGCGTTCGGTTACGGCATGTTTACAGGCGGATTGGGCCTGCATTACGGCTGTGAAAAACTGGGCTGCATGATCGTTCCCGCCGGCTCCGGCAACACGGAACGGCACTTGATGATGATCGAGGACTACAAGACCACGGTACTGATTGCGACGCCTTCCTACGCGCTGCACATGTGCGAGGTCGGGGAGAGCCTCGGTTTCGACTGGGCTGCGTCCAGCATGCGGGTCGGACTTTTCGGGGGCGAGCCCTGCACGCCCGGCATGAAGCGTGAAATCGAGCGCCGGATGCACATCGTCTGCACGGACAATTACGGCCTCACCGAAGTCAACGGCCCCGGCGTATCGGGGGAATGCCTGTATTCGCGCGACCATCAACACATCGCTGAAGATCATTTCCTGTGGGAAGTCATCGACCCCGTCACGAACGAACCGCTGCCGGAAGGCCACGAAGGCGAACTGGTGCTGACCCTGCTGGACAAGGAAGCGTTTCCGATGCTGCGTTACCGCACGCGCGACCTGACGCGCGTCACCACCGAACCGTGCGCCTGTGGGCGCACGCATGCCCGGATGGCCAAGGTGCGCGCCCGCACCGACGACATGCTGATCGTGCGGGGCACGAACATCTTTCCAAATCAGGTGGAAGACGCGCTCGTCGGCATACAGGGGTTGGCCCCGCATTACCGGATCGTGCTGGACAATGAAACCGGCCTGGACCGCATGACGGTCATGGTAGAGTTGCGGCCCGACGCATTCTCAGATTCGTTCGAGCAAATGGGGCATTTCAGGCAACATATCGTCGACCGGCTCAGGCAGGCGCTGCTCATCACCCCGGTCGTCAAGCTGCTCGAACCGGGCGCGATCGAACGCACGGTCGGAAAAAGTAAACGAGTTGAAGACAAACGGGAAAAATCATGACCTCTCTGATCAGTCGCGGCCTGGCCCGCGAAATTGAAGACATCAATACCGCAATCCGCGCCGAGCCGCTTGCGGCCACACACCGGCTTGCCCTGGCGCGGCTCAGACTCGTGCAGGGGGAGTATTCGAAGGCGTTGCAGCAACTACAGCTTGCCTGCCAGTTCGATGCCGAACTGGAGCCGGAAGCGCAACTGGTCAGGATGCTCGTGCGCGCCGAGCAGATACGGGAAGCCGTTTTCGACGGAAAGATTCTTCCGGATTTGCTGGAAATCGCGCCCGCCTGGCTGGAAAAACTGATCGGAGCCTTGCGCGAGAGCGATGAAAAGGCAACCGTCATGCGGCAGGAAGCCATGTCCGAAGCGCCTCCGAGCAAGGGGCGTTACGGCAAATCCGACCCTTCCCCGTTCGAATGGATTGCCGATGGCGATGAGCGCCTGGGGCCGGTGCTCGAAATCATCCTGGGAGGCTCTTACTACTGGGTGCCGTTCGACAAGGTGGAAAGTCTGATCATTCCGGCCCCGAAGCGAGTCATGGAACTGGTCTGGGCGCCCGTGGAGTTGAAACTGCCCGGACGCTCCGAGGGCAGCATCGCCTACATGCCTGCGAGATACCTCCCGCCGAAGGAAGAGTGCGCGGACGCCCTCCTGACGGGCGCGGAAACGATCTGGCGTGAAGAACCCGGTGGGGGCTGGCAAGGCTATGGCCGCCGAACCTGGTACGTGGACGGGGAACCTCTGGGTATGTTCGAGGTGGAGCAAATCAGCCTCGAACACTGAGCATGCCAACCCGGCAAGTGTTCGGGTTGTCCGGAGATGTATTTATTTGTTGAACACGGGTCGAACGCAATCCTCGAAATGAATGGCGAGGTCAGTGAGACAAGTGTTTTACGGAGCCGTAGGCTCCCTTGGAGCGTATCGAGGAATCCCCGGCCTTCAGGCCGGGGTGACTCAATTGCTTTATAGCGTTTTCTGATAAATAAAATAGAAAATGAATATTTTCAGCATTCTGAAACGTGTCGGCTTTTTTTACAGTTTGTTTTTCACATGAAAATTTTTTGTTTTTAATCAATGGTATACAGAGAAGGCTTGGTTCTTGCTTGTCACTTTAAGTATCACTGTCGTTCTCGTTTTGACAGCCCTGATCAGCAGGAGAAAAACAATGAAACACACCAAACTTACGGCCATGGTTGCCGCCCTCGTCCTTGCGAGCGGAGTATCCGGGATGGCCCAGGCAAAAATTGTCGAAGGCGTCAGCCTGGGTGCCTGGGATGTTGTAAACGAGTTCAACAGCATGAACAACGGGAAGGGACTCTACTTCACCATCGACCCGAATCACACCGGAGGCAGTCCTTTTCCCAAGATCGACGTCGGCGCAGATTATGCGCACCTTCTTAGCGTCTATCCCACTGACTACTACGGCCAACCCTATACGTACTTCCGTACAATGTATGCGTGGCGGGCGAATACCATCAATGCTAACCAAGTCGAAAAAGGGGTCGCCAGGCTCAACTACAACGGGTCGACGACCAGCACGAACTACAACAACACAACAGGTCTTGTACAGTCCACCCTGTCGGTGGGCGCGGCCTACATCTACACGATGTTCGTGACGGAAGGGATGTATGGCGGGCCTTTTGCCAACTTGAGCTCAACCGACAATGCGCTTTTCCATATCGCCTGGAGTCTCCTGACCAATCGGGAGTCGCTCAGACTGGGTAGCAAGGGGCTGAGTATGTGGAACATCCCCGAGACCACCAGCAACAAATATTTGAACTCGTTATTGAGCATCAATACCGACAAGAGTTACTGGCTGGCTCCCTACGATCCGGATAAGTTGTACTCGGAGATTGGGTACTACTCTGTCTTCGTCATGGATAATCGGAATACGGCAGGAGGCGCTTCGATCACGAACACGCTTTTCGTGGTCGATAGGTCCCCCAGCGTGATTCCCGAGCCGGAAACCTACGCCATGATGCTGGCCGGCCTCGGCCTGATTGGCGCCATGGTTCGCCGCCGCCGTAGCAAGGGCGCGTAATCCGGTTGCTGAATGGTTTTTTCCGCGGGTGAGTGAGTGTGAAAGGGGGGCGCAAGTCCCCCTCTTCATTTGGTAGTTGTCCCTCTTGAGGGAGTGAGGCGTGGTGCTTGTTCGTCGCTACTGTCTCCGTCATCCGCGACTCCCTCCGTCATCCGCGCTGCGCGCGGCTGCCACCTCCCTCAAGAGGGAGGCTGTAGAGTCGGCGCGCTTCGCGCGTTCGGAAGGAGCGGAAAAGTCAAGGAGCCGAGCGGTTGCGATCAATACCTCCGCGCCGAAGGC
>WRNU01000163.1 GCA_009776435.1 Betaproteobacteria bacterium
TCCCCGGCTCTGCGCCCGGGAGCAGATCGAGCGTGGCAGCGCGCGAGGGGAGACGGCCCAGTTGGTCGAGCATCTGTTCGAGTTCGCGCAGGTTGAGTACTTCGCCGATTCGACCCGGAAAGCTCATTCGGATTTCTCGCGGGCTCGGCGTGCCGCGGCGCTCGAAGCCTTCGAGGCGGCCTTCGATGACGCGAATCTTCAAAACGCCCCCGGAGAGGTCTTGCGGCGGGAGGTAGGCCCGCGAGGTGATCAAACCCCGGTCGAGGTAGGCTTGGGTGAGGGCGGAGAGCAGTTCGTTCAGNTTGCCGCTGTCCAGGCAGTGTCCCTCGAAGGGGGAGACGAGTTTGCGTTGNCGGGCCTCGGAGAGGNGATCGGCCCCTTCGATTTCGATGCGCGTGATGTTCACGCAGCCGCCGGGCTCGNNNGGCGGNGCGGGGGCCGGGGCGGCGGGTTCGCTGGGNAGNCGCTTGAGCTCTTCGAGGCGNCGTTGCTGGTCTTCGAGCAGCTTTTGTTGGCGTTCCTGGATCAAATTCTGGTCGCCCGGTGGCGGTACGGTTTGGGGCGGCGGAATGATCTGCGCCTGCGTCGGCGTGTAGAGCGGAAACAGCACGCAAAGCAGAACGAGGCACGGCTTCGAGAGGAGGCCGGATGCAATGCTTCGAATGGAACTTTCTCTTTTCATAATTCATATGAGAAGCAAACTCCGTAGATGCAAAGGTAGCATATCGATAATGCTTGTCAAGTGTCTGCGAAACTATGCCCTCCGTCTTCTCTTCCTGACCCGAGCGATTTACGGGGTGTGTTGGCGTATTGGATTCGGCTGAAGCGAGTGGAGCGGGGATGGTCGCAAGAGCGGCTGGCGATGGAGTGCGAACTGGATCGGACTTACGTTTCTGCCGTGGAGCGTTCGCACTGGAATGTGTCGTTATCGAACATCGAACGTTTTGCAGTGGCGCTGGAGATGCCGCCCTGGGCATTGTTGAAGCCACCGGAGCAGGCGTAGTCGGAAAGCGTTGACGTGAAGGTGTTTCTCGGCGTGGCCTTCTATGCCGTGGGAGACGATGAGGCAAAGCTGTTGCAGTGGTTCTATCGCCTCAGCGCGGAAGAGCGAGCGGAACTGATGCAGAAAGTCGAGCGCGAGCCGTAATCGGCGCAAAAGCCTTGTGCCGAATCGCCAAAGACCGTGGCATGCCTCCGCGAGAGCACCGTATTACCCCGGCTTTTTGGGTAGAACTGCCGCCGCGACCACCCCGTCAGGCTTCGCCTGCCACCCCTCCACGGGAGGGGAATTGCCCCGGCACTTCGCGCCACCCCGTCAGGCTTCGCCTGGCTCCTCTCTGCGGGAGGAAAATCGTCACTTCCCATCTTCCGCAAGCGGGCAAGGGAAGTCTCTGGCAGTATTCATCACCTACAATATAGGATCTTTTCGGGGGTTCTTCATGCCGTTACCGCGATTGCCGCTGCGTTTGTATTTTTTCGCCCTGTTCGCGCTGGGCGTCGGTGAGTTCTGCTTCGGGGTTCTTTATCTGCAAATGGTGAAAGGAATCAACCCCTGCCCGATGTGCATCATGCAGCGTTACGCACTGATGGGGGTCGGCCTTGTCGCGCTGGTCGGCGCGCTTCACAATCGCGGCGCGTGGGTCTACGGGACGCTGGTGATGCTCGTGGCCCTGGCCGGGGGGGGAGTCGCGGCACGGCAAAGCTGGTTGCAACTCTACCCGCCGAAGACGATGGGGTGCGGTCCCGGTCTCGAATATATGCTGGAGAAATTTCCACTCTCTGAACTTCTACCCAGACTGTTCCGGGGCGAGGGCGATTGCAGCACCGTTGACTGGACGCTTTTTGGCCTGTCGATCGCCAACTGGGGACTCATCACGTTTGCAGCAATTGTGATTGTTACGCCCTGGATGATCCGGCGATTTCGTCGCACTTCAAGCTGAGACGCTACCGTGCTTCGACGGAAATAGCCCTTACGCCTCCGGGCAAGTTATCATCGTCGGATCGGCGGCCTGGCCGCATTACGAAAAATCCTCATTCAACGACCATGTCACATATCTTTTGCGTGGCCAACCAGAAAGGCGGGGTGGGCAAAACCACGACCAGCGTCAATCTTGCCGCTGCACTGCATCTGGCCGGGCAGCGCACACTGCTCGTCGACCTCGATCCGCAGGGCAATGCCACGATGGGCAGCGGCATCGACAAACGCCAGCTCGAACATTCGATCTATCACCTGCTGGTCGGGTTGGACAAGCTGGAAGCGGTGCGGGTCGCCTCCCCGTCAGGCGGATACGATATCCTGCCCGCCAACCGCGATCTGGCGGGGGCCGAAATCGAACTGGTCAACCTCGAACGGCGTGAAAAACGCCTGCGGGAAACGTTGGACAAGTGCGCCGCCGATTACGATTTCGTGCTCGTCGACTGCCCCCCGTCTCTGTCGCTGCTGACCCTCAACGGCCTGTGCGCCGCGCACGGGGTCATCATCCCGATGCAGTGCGAGTATTACGCGCTGGAAGGACTCTCCGATCTGGTCAATTCGATCAAGAAGGTGCATAACAACCTCAACCACGACCTCAAGATCATCGGGTTGCTGCGCGTGATGTTCGATCCCCGCATCACCTTGCAGCAACAGGTCTCGGCTCAACTCGAAAGCCATTTCGGCGACAAGGTGTTCCAGACCATCATTCCGCGCAACGTCCGTCTGGCCGAAGCGCCCAGCCACGGCATACCGGGCGTGACGTTCGACAAGTCTTCCCGTGGCGCGCTGGCTTACCTCGCATTCGCGGTTGAATTGATCGAACGGGTTCAAACACTGTAACGAAAACATGACGCAAATCCTGACGCTATGACACCTCCCAAACTCAAGGGCCTGGGCCGCGGCCTCGATGCGTTGCTGGCGGCCAACCGCGATGACGAAGCCGAAAAGGGGCAATTGCAGATCCTTGCGCTGGACACCCTGCGCCCCGGCAGATACCAGCCCCGTACCCGCATGGACCCCGGCTCGCTCGAAGAACTGGCCGCCTCGGTCAAGGCGCAGGGCGTCATGCAGCCTATCCTCGTGCGCCCCCTGCCCGGCGACGCCTTCGAGATCATCGCCGGCGAGCGGCGCTGGCGCGCGGCGGAAATCGCCGGACTGGATGCCGTGCCCTGCCTGGTGCGCGATATTCCCGACGATGCCGCGCTGGCGATGTCGCTCATCGAAAACATCCAGCGCGAAAACCTCAACCCGCTCGAAGAAGCCGGAGGCATCCAGCGCCTGATCGACGAATTCGGCATGACCCACCAACAGGCCGCCGACGCGGTGGGCCGCTCGCGCCCGGCGGCAACCAACCTGCTGCGCCTGCTCAATCTCGCGCAACCCGTGCAGGAGTTATTGATGGCCGGCGACATCGACATGGGACATGCCCGCGCGCTGCTGCCGCTCGACGGCGCCAACCAGATTCTCGTCGCCAACCAGGTAGCGGCCAGACAACTCTCGGTGCGCGAAACCGAAAAACTCGCCCGGCAAATTCTCGACCCGCGCCCGCAGAAAGTCGCGCCCGCTCCGGATCGGGATCTGCTGCGGCTGGAAGAAGAGATCGCCGACGCAATCGGTGCTTCAGTCAGGATCAAGGCAAACCGCAAGGGCGTCGGTGAAATGGTGATCCGTTTCGGCAGCCTGGATCAGCTCGACGGCCTGCTTGGACGACTGCGCTGATCCCTCGCCCCCGCCCCCTCTCCCGCAAGCGGGAGAGGGGGGTATTTCGGTTGCCTCGGCATTTCTTCTCCCGCTTGCGGGAGAGTGCGCGCCGATTCAAAACTGAGATACCGCCACATACCGATTGACTCGCCGAAGAGTTACCGCCAGAATGTGAAAAAAGAACGAGAAAAAATTCCGGCAGTCATGAACGGAATGGTGTCTTGGGTGGAGAGAGAATGCACAAGGCGGTCCTGCTGCAACTGGCAGCAACATCCATAGCGGCATTAGTAGCCGGCGCGCTGTTCGGCCCGCGCGGTTTCGTTTCCGCAATATGGGGGGGGCTGGCCTACGTGTTGCCGAGCATTCTCTTCGCCTGGCGCTTGTCGGTGTCGTCCTGGCGCGGAGAGAACGCCAAGGCCGCAGCTTTTTTTGTCGGAGAACTCGTTAAACTCCTCTCGACCATAGGCTTGCTCGCGTTGGCAACGGTGCTGTACAAGGATCTTCATTGGGGAGCATTCCTGGTCGGGCTGGTGCTGGCGGTGAAAGCGAACTTGTTTGCATTTTTGGTGAAGACTCGAACATGACTACTGAGCATGCGGCGAACGCGCCAAGCGCGGGTGAATACATCATTCACCATCTCACACACCTCAACAGTGCCGGCGCGCAACAGTCGAGCATCGTCGATTGGTCGGTCATCAACTACGACACCCTGTTTTTCTCCGTCGGCCTCGGTCTGCTCGTCATATTCATCATGTGGCTGGCTGCACGCAAGGCCACTTCCGATGTGCCGGGGCGTTTCCAGGGCTGCGTCGAGGTGCTCGTCGAAATGGTCGCCAACCAGTCCAAGGCCACCGTCCATAGTCCCGAGTCGCGCCGTTACGTCGCGCCGCTGGCGCTCACCGTGTTCATGTGGATCTTCTTCATGAACGCGATGGATCTGCTCCCGGTCGACGGCCTGCCGTTCCTCTGGCAGCTTGCAACGAACGATTCGCACGCTTACTTGCGCGTCGTGCCGACCGCCGACCTGTCATGCACGCTCGGCATGTCCATCGGCGTACTGACGCTGTGCCTGTTCTACAACATCAAGATCAAGGGCGCGTCGGGCTGGGTGCACGAACTGTTCACTGCCCCGTTCGGCTCGCATCCGCTACTGTGGCCGGTGAACCTGCTCATGCAGGTCATCGAATTCCTGGCCAAGACCATCTCCCACGGCATGCGGTTGTGGGGCAACATGTTTGCAGGCGAACTGATATTCATGCTGATCGCCCTGATGGGTGGCGCGTGGACGGTCTCCGCCATGGGCGTCACGCTGGGCATCAGCCATGTCATCGCCGGTACGGCATGGGCCATCTTCCACATCCTTATCATTACGCTTCAGGCGTTCATTTTCATGATGCTGACCCTCATCTACATCGGTCAGGCTCACGAAGAACACTGATTTCGTCGTTGTTGCGAGACTTCTCGCCGGGTTTTTTCTTTCAACCTCAACCGTCATCACCTCAAGGAGCTGTCATGGAAAGTAATGTCATGGGTTTCGTTGCAATAGCTGCCAGCCTGATTGTTAGCCTGGGCGCTTTCGGCGCTTGTATCGGCATCGCCATCATGGGTTCAAAATATCTCGAAGCCTCGGCTCGGCAACCTGAACTGATGAATGCCCTGCAAACCAAGATGTTCCTGTTGGCCGGTCTGATCGACGCAGCCTTCCTGATCGGTGTCGGTATTGCGATGATGTTCGCCTTTGCCAACCCGTTCGTGACCAGTTGATCGGTTCGCGTTCCTCTAACCATTATTGAGGACAAGAACAGTGAATCTGAACGCAACTCTGTTTTTCCAACTCGTCGTATTCGTCGTCCTGGGGCTGTTCACGATGACGCTCGTGTGGCCGCCCATCGTGAAGGCGTTGGATGAGCGCGCGAAAAAAATCGCCGCCGGTCTCGCTGCCGCAGACAAGGCAAAATCCGATCTGGCCCTGGCCGAAAAAAGGGCTGTCGAGGAATTGCGCAAGGCCCGTGAGTCCGCAGGCGATGTGCGCGCTTCCGCCGAACGGAACGCCGGCCAGTTGATCGAGAATGCCCGTGCCGAGGCCACGAACATCGTTGCACAGGCCAGGCAGGCCGCCGAGGCTGAGGCCGATCTGGCCGCACAGCGCGCCAAGGACGAACTGCGCGATCAGGTCGCCATGCTGGCCGTGGCCGGCGCGGAGAAGATCCTGCGTCGAGAAATCAATCCCCAGGTGCATGCCGAACTGCTTGCCAACCTGAAACAGGAACTGCAATAAGTCATGGCTGAGAACGTCACCATCGCGCGCCCCTACGCCGACGCCGCCTTCGGGTTGGCCCGTGGGGCAGGTGCACTGGCGTCATGGTCGGAAGTCCTGGATCGGCTCGCCGCCATCACGGCCGATGCCGGGATGCTTGCATGTGTCTCCGATCCCAACCTGTCCACCGACCGGCTTGCCGGACTGTTGCTGGATGTGGCCGGAGATCTGACCGACGAGCAGCGCAATTTCGTCCGTGTCCTCGTGGATAACGAGCGTCTGCGAGTGCTTCCGGAAATCCGTGACCTGTTCGTCGTTCTGAAAAACGAACACGAAGGCGTTCTGGAAGCCCGGATTGCTTCCGCTTTCCCGCTCGA
>WRNU01000164.1 GCA_009776435.1 Betaproteobacteria bacterium
GTAAAGATGATGTCGAGCGCGCGCGCCAGCACCGGGTTGGCCTTGTAATCCTCGCAAGGCACGCCGAACATCATGTACATGAAGTTCGAGGCGTAATCGAGGTCGTTCCTGGGATACATGAACGGCAGCCCGGTGGTGTAGCGATAGGCCAGCGCAATGATGGTCGGCAGCTTGGCGATGATGCGATGGAAGCAGACATCCCGATGCTCGACGCTGGAGTAGTCCATGCCACGGTGGTAGAACGCCGACAGCGCGCCCGCCACGCCGACGATGACCGCCATCGGGTGCGCATCGCGCCGGAAACCGTTGTAGAAACGGGTCAGTTGGTCATGCACCAGAGTGTGATGACGGATGATGTCTTCAAACTCGTTTTTCTGCGCCATATTCGGCAGTTCGCCGTGGCGCAGCAGGTAGGCGACTTCCAGGAAGTTGCATTTTTCGGCCAGTTGCTCGATGGGATAGCCGCGATACAGCAGCTCACCCTTGTCGCCATCAATGAAGGTGATGGTGGATTGACAACTGGCCGTCGACAGGAAACCGGAATCATAGGTGAAATACCCGGTCTTGCCGCCCAGAGTACGGATATCGATCACGTCATTCCCATGCGTACCCTTCAGTATCGGGAAATCTGTTGTCTTGCCGTCGATTGTCAAGCTTGCTTTGCGTTCTTCGCTCATGGGGGTTCTCCTCCTTGTGTTGCTGATGCCACTGGTTGGCTCAGAAACCCAAACGTTCCCGATCTTTTGTATGAAGCACCGTGATCGTCGGGCTACTTTATTGTTTCAGTATTGGTTCAGTTGCGCGACTATTTTCTTCCAGCGGACGACTTCGCAGGGCTTGCTTCCGTTGATGAACGCCCACAGATCGTAGTCGTCGCAACGCAGCAAGTCCTCGAAATCCGCCAGTTGATCGTCGTCGAGATTGTCAAACTCCTTTTCCAGGAAGCGCGCCAGCACCAGGTCGAGTTCAAGTAAGGACCTGCGGCATTGCCAACGCACTTTTCCCCGGTTGATCTTCATCGTTCAAACGAGCCGGACCACCATCATGTCCTTGATCTTGCTGATGGCACGGGTCGGGTTCAAGCTCTTCGGACAGACGGCGACGCAGTTCATGATCGTGTGGCAGCGGAACAGCCGGTACGGATCTTCGAGGTTGTCCAGCCGTGCGTTGGTGGCTCCGTCGCGCGTATCGGCAATGAAGCGATAGGCATTCAGCAGCCCTGCAGGGCCGACGAACTTGTCCGGATTCCACCAGAACGATGGACAGGAAGTCGAACAGCACGCGCACAGGATACATTCGTACAGCCCGTTGAGCTCCTCACGTTCCTCCGGCGTTTGCAGACGCTCACGCTCGGGCGGGGGTTCGTCGTTGATGAGGTAGGGCTTGATCGAATGGTATTGATCGAAGAACTGGGTCATGTCCACGATCAGATCACGGATCACCGGCAGGCCCGGCAAGGGCCTCAGCACGATGGGCTGAGAAAGATCGTCGACATCGGTCAGGCAGGCCAGGCCGTTCACGCCATTGATGTTGAGCGCATCAGACCCGCACACGCCCTCGCGGCACGAGCGACGGAACGACAGGCTGTCGTCCTTGGCCTTGAGACGCACCATGGCATCGAGCAGTTTCTTGTCGGTGGGGTCCAACTCCACCGAAATATCCTGCATGTAAGGCTGAGAGTCCTTGTCCGGATCGTAGCGGTATATCTTGAATTGCACGGTACGCTTACTCATTTGTACTCTTCTCCCGCACTCAGGCTCAGTATGTCCGCTTGGCGAGCGCAATCGGCTCGACGTCGTCGGACAAGGGCTTCAGGTGCACCGGCTTGTATTCCAGGTGGTTGTCTACGCTGAACCACAGGGTATGCTTGAGCCAGTTCTCATCGTCACGTCCGTTCGGATGCTCAGGGGTATCCGGCGCATCGTCCCGGACATGCGCGCCACGCGACTCCTTGCGCGCCTCGGCGGAAATCATCGTCGCCTTGGCGGCTTCGATCATGTTGTCCAGTTCCAGGGCTTCCTGACGCGCGGTGTTCCAGACCTTGGACTTGTCGTTGATGTAGGTGCTCTTCGCGCTCTCGGCCACTTCCAGGACATGGGTCACGCCTTCCTTGAGCAAGTCCTTGAAGCGGAACACCCCGGCGTGTTTCTGCATGGTGCGCTGCAAGGCGAGACGGACATCGTTGACCGCGTTGCCGTCTTTCTGCGATTCCAGCCGGGCGAGCCGGGCGAGTGTCATGTCGGCGGCGTCAGTGGGCAAGGGCTTGAGATCGAGTTGGCCGGCGTTGAAGTCCGCCACCACGGACTCGCCCGCCGACTTGCCGAATACCAGCAGATCGAGCAGGGAATTCGTCCCGAGGCGGTTCGCGCCATGCACCGAGGCGCAGGCGCACTCGCCCGCCGCGTAGAAGCCGTGCACGGGCGTACTCGGATTGCCCTGCTTCGGATGCACCACCTGCCCCCTGAAGTTGGTCGGAATCCCGCCCATCTGGTAGTGACAGGTCGGCACCACGGGAATCAGCCCCTTGATCGGATCGACCCCCGCGAAACGGATCGAAATCTCGCGGATGCCCGGCAACCGCTTCATGATGATTTCGGGCGACAGGTGCGTGATGTCGAGATGCACGTAATCCTTGTCGTGCCCGCAGCCGCGTCCCTCGTTGATCTCCGTCACCATCGAACGCGATACCACGTCGCGCGACGCCAGATCCTTGAGATTGGGCGCATAGCGTTCCATGAAACGCTCACCGTCGGCATTACGCAGGATACCGCCCTCGCCCCGCACGCCCTCGGTAATCAGCACGCCCGCCCCGGCCACGCCGGTGGGGTGGAATTGCCAGAATTCCATGTCTTCGAGCGGAATGCCTGCGCGCGCCGCCATGCCCAGACCGTCGCCGGTATTGGTGAAGGCGTTGGTCGAGGAATAGAAAATGCGCCCAGACCCTCCCGTGGCAAAGACCGTTGCCCTGGTATGGAAAATCGACACTTCCCCGGTTTCCAGTTCGAGCGCGATCACGCCGAGCACATTGCCGTCGCCGTCCCGGATGAGGTCGAGCGCCATCCATTCGACGAAGAACTGCGTATGCGCCCGCACGTTGCGCTGATAGAGCGCATGCAGCATGGCATGGCCGGTACGGTCGGCCGCCGCGCAGGAGCGCATCACCGGAGACTTGCCGTAATGCATGGAATGCCCGCCGAACGGGCGCTGGTAAATCTTGCCGTTGTCGGTACGGTCGAACGGCATGCCATAGTGTTCCAGCTCGATGACCACCTCGTTGGCCTTCTTGCACATGAACTCGATGGCGTCCTGGTCACCGAGCCAGTCCGACCCCTTGACGGTGTCGTACATGTGCCAATGCCAGTGATCCTCGGTGGTATTGCCCAACGAAGCCGCCACCCCGCCCTGTGCGGCAACGGTGTGCGAGCGGGTTGGAAACACCTTGGAGAGCACGGCGGTTTTCAGGCCCGCCTCGGACAATTGCAGCGCAGCGCGTAAACCGGCGCCGCCTGCGCCGACGATGACCGCATCGAAAGTGCGTTTTGCGACGTTCACGATGGCAGCCTCCAAAGAATCCGCACGGCCCATCCGGCGTAGCCGACGATCAGGAAAAGAACGATCAGGTGCAGCGCCAGCCGCAACCCGGCATTTTTGACGTAATCCATCCAGATGTCGCGCACGCCGATCCAGGCGTGATAGCAAAGCGATACGACGAACAGGAAGGAGAAGAACTTGACGCACGTCGACGAGAACAGCCCCGACCACGCTGCATAGCTGAATTCAGGCAGGCAGAGCGTACAGGCAGCAAAAATGAGCGTAAACAGCGCCATGTAGACGGCGGTCGCCCGCTGCACGAGCCAGTCTTTCAGGCCGTAATGCGCGCCAACAACAGAACGTTTCACCATAATTTCACCCCGATCAAAGCAGTCAGCGACAAGCTCACGATCACGACAGCCGCTGCGGACTTGCGTGCGCACGGCAACTCCAGCCCTTTGCCGATGTCAAGAAACAGGTAACGGATCCCGGCGCAGAAGTGGTGCAGGTATGCCCACAACAGCCCCAACAGCAAGAGCTTCACCAACGGATTGGCGATGATTTCTTGGAACTCCTCGAACGAGCCCTCATTGAGCAGGCTCATGTCGAGCAAGCAAATCAGGAACGGCAACAGCAGAAAAAGCCCCGCGCCGCTGATCCGATGCACAATGGATACGATGCCCGAAAATGGCAGTTTTATCTGCCACACAGCCAGATGTTTTGGCCTTTTACGTATTGTCGCTTCGGTCATGAAGTCTCTCCACGGGAAAACGAGACAGAAAAACAGAAACCAGGAACCAGGAAACAGGAACCAGCGAATCTGCCCGGATGAACACTGGATATGATAAGCCCTCAGGTCAGGTCGTTCAAATAGTAATAGCCTGCCGTTGAATACACCCCCCGTCGCCATTCTACCGGCTTATCTCCATACGTGTACGTTACTCGCTCGACCGACAGCAGCGGAGTGCCTTCGTCCACCTGGAGCAACTCTGCTGCCGCGCGGTCGGCGGCCACGGCGCGGATGCGTTCCTGGGCGCGAATCATGCGCAACCCGAAACGAGTCTCGAACAGCGAATACAGAGAACTGTTCCAGAATTGCAGCATCTCCATGCTGAGGCCCTGGTAGATTTCCTCGGGTAAAAAAATCTCGTCGCCCACAACGGGCTTACCTTCGAATTGCAGCACCCGCCGCAGGATGAGGATCGGCGTCCCCTGCTCGATACCCAACGCGCAAGCCGCCTCCTGCGTGGCCTTGGCCCGTCGGCAATCGATGGGGATGCTCTTCGGATGAGCAAACAGTTCTCCTTCTTCCGGAACCAGGCGCAAGAAACGGAACATCTGGCGTGGATCGGTGTGCGAAGCCACATAAGTACCCCTGCCCTGACGACGCACCAGGATGTTGTCCGCCGCCATTTCATCGATCGCCTTGCGTACAGTGCCCTGTGAGACATTGAAGCGCGCCGCCAGTTCCTGCTCACTTGGAATGGCCTGCCCCGGACGCCATTCTCCGGACTCGAGCGCCTGCAGGATCAGACCCCTGATCTGCCGATAAAGCGGACTGAAAGTAGGAGAAACCTGTGTCATTCGTGTATTGAAGCACAAAAAGCAAGTAGCGTCCACTTTGTGTTATCTTATGTTTTATATGAGATATAAGGTGACTCCCTCCGTCACGCCTTCGGCGCGCCACCTCCCTCGAGAGGGAGGCTTGTTCGGGGGAGCCTGCGGCTCCGTAAACTCTTCATGACGAGGATTGCGTTCGACCCGTGTTAACCATTACATTTGCACTTGCGCTCTTGTCCCGCCACAAGGTTTTGGCGTCATATCGGCGTAAAATCTTTCTCGCGTACCACACCACACAGAGGGGGAACCATCCATGAGTAAGACTCCTATCCGCGTCGCCGTCACCGGCGCTGCCGGACAAATCGGCTACAGCCTGCTGTTCCGTATCGCCAGCGGCGAAATGCTCGGCAAGGATCAGCCCGTCATCCTGCAACTGCTCGACCTGCCCCAGGCCCAAAAGCCCCTCCAGGGGGTCATCATGGAACTGGATGACTGCGCTTTCCCGCTTCTGGCGGGCGTCTTTCCGACCGACGACCCCAACGTCGCCTTCAAGGACGCCAAGGTCGCCCTGCTGGTCGGCGCACGGCCACGCGGCCCCGGCATGGAACGCAAGGATCTGCTGACCGAAAACGCCAAGATTTTCACCGTGCAAGGCGCGGCCATCGGCCAGTTCTCCGATCCCGACTGCAAGGTGCTCGTCGTCGGCAACCCCTGCAACACCAATGCCTATATCGCCAAGGAAATCGCGCTGAAGTATGGCCGCATCCCGGCCAAAAACTTCCACGGCATGCTGCGGCTCGATCACAACCGCGCCCTGTCGCAACTGGCCGCCAAGTCCGGTCGCGCGGTCTCCAGCCTGAAAAACCTGATAGTGTGGGGCAACCACTCGCCCACCATGTACGCCGATTATCGTTTCGTCACCTCCAACGGCGACAAGGTCAAGAATCTCATCAACGACGACGCCTGGAACAGTGACGTGTTCCTGCCCACCGTCGGCAAGCGCGGCGCGGCGATCATTGATGCGCGCGGGCTATCCTCGGCGGCCTCGGCAGCCAATGCCGCCATCGACCACGTCCGCGACTTGGTACTCGGATCGAACGGCGAATGGGTCACGATGGGCGTGCCATCCGACGGTTCCTACGGCATCCCCGAAGGCATCATCTACGGCTTCCCCACCACGACCGAAAACGGCGAATACAAGATCGTCCAGGGGTTGGA
>WRNU01000165.1 GCA_009776435.1 Betaproteobacteria bacterium
CAGGTCACAGGGTTTCAGATGACCGGCGAAATCCTCGGCCTCGACGGCATCGACACCGGAGAACACTCCTGTAACGCCATCGCCCTCGAAGACAGCGAAGTCTGCGTGATTTCCTATCCGAAACTCGAAGAGCTTGCCCGAGTCGTCGAGGGACTCCTGCGCCAGTTCCACAAGGTCATGAGCCGCGAAATCGTGCACGACCACAGCATCATGATGCTGCTCGGCTCGATGCGCGCAGAGGAACGGCTGGCAGCGTTCCTGCTCGACATGTCGCAACGCTTCACCGCGCGCGGCTTCTCGCCGACCGAGTTCCACCTGCGCATGACCCGCGAGGAAATCGGCTCCTACCTGGGGCTGAAACTGGAAACCGTCTCACGCGCCTTTTCCCATTTTCAGGAAGACGGGCTGATTTCCGTGCAGCAAAAACACATCCGCATAATCGACGGCGACGGCCTCAAAAAACTGGTCCAACATCAGGCAAGTATGCGCTGATACCGGAACCCTCTCTCTTTCGTTGTTCTACTTCATGGTTTCCATCTATCAATTGAAGCCCGCCTTCCAGGGGCTGCTGCGCCCGCTGGTGCGCCGTCTCGCGGCAATCGGCATCACGGCCAACGCGGTGACGGTTCTGGCAATGATCGTCTCGATACTCGTCGGGGGATGGCTCTGCATCGCCGGACGCGATGAACCCGCCTGGTATCTGCTCGTGCCGCTCTGGATGTTCCTGCGCATGGCCCTGAATGCCGTCGACGGGATGCTCGCGCGTGAATTCGGGCAAAAAACGCCGCTCGGCGCCTATCTCAACGAATTGTCGGATGTCGTCTCGGATGCCGCGCTCTATCTGCCTTTTATCTGGGTCGCCCCGTTCGGCTGGCAGACCGTGTGTCTCGTCATCGGGTTGTCCGTGGTCTCGGAAATGGCGGGTACAATCGGGCCGATGATCGGCGCGCCGCGCCAATACGACGGCCCGATGGGCAAGAGCGACCGGGCTTTCCTGTTCGGCGTCCTGGGACTCTGGGCAGGACTGGCCGACGGCAAATTACCGGATTGGGTTTTCTGGATCATGGCCGCCTTCGTGCCGCTATGCATTCTCCTCAACATTTTCAATCGTATCCGTAGCGGCCTGGCCGCCATTTCATCCAGGAACTATTCATGACACGTACTGCAGAGAGCCTTACTTTCGGCACACATGATGGGGTTTCCCTCTTTTACCGGCGCTGGCCCGCCACCACCGAAACCCGACGCGGCGCGGTCGTGCTTTTTCATCGCGGCCACGAACACGGCGGACGCATGGCGCATCTGGTCGACGAATTGGACCTGCCCGACTTCGATTTCTACGCCTGGGACGCGCGCGGTCATGGCCTCTCGCCCGGCCAGCGGGGCGACTCGCCCGGCATTGGACATTCGGTGCGCGATATTCAGACGTTCGTCGATCATCTTTGCAGCACTTTCGGTCTCCAGGAATCCGACATTGCCGTGGTCGCGCAAAGCGTGGGGGCCGTTCTGGCGAGCGTCTGGGCGCACGATTACGCTCCGCGCATCCGCTGTCAGGTACTCGCCTCGCCCGCCTTCCAGGTAAAGCTCTACGTGCCTTTCGCGCGTCCGGGCCTGCGATTCATGCGCCTGTTTCGCGGCAATTTCTTCGTCAACAGCTACGTCAAGTCGAAGTACCTGACGCACGATCCGGAACGCCAGGCATCCTACGATGCCGATCCGCTCATCAGCCGCCCGATCTCGGTCAACATTCTCCTCGGTCTTTACGAAGCCGCCGAACGGGTCGTGACGGACGCCGAAGCCATCACCATCCCGACCCAACTGCTGATTTCCGGCGACGACTGGGTGGTGCACCACTGGCCGCAACATGCGTTTTTCGCGCGCCTGGGGACGACGGAAAAGGAAAAACACATTCTGCCGGGCTTCTACCATGACACCCTCGGCGAAAAATACCGGGCCGACGCCGTCGGCAAGGCGCGCGATTTCATCCTGCGCCAGTTCGACGCGCCGCTCAACCGACCCAGCCTGCGCGATGAACACAAGCGCGGTCACACGTTCGAGGAAGCCAAGAACCTGTCTGTGCCATTCCCGCCTCTCTCGTTCAAGGGGCTTTACTGGAGCACTTACAGGTTTTTGCTGAAGCTTGCGGGTTCTCTTTCCGACGGCGTCAAACTTGGGCATGCCACCGGGTTCGATTCCGGCAGTTCGCTCGATTACATCTATCGCAACACGCCTTCCGGCAAGGGATTTCTCGGGCGAGCCATCGACCGCGTCTATCTCGACGCTATCGGCTGGCGCGGCATCCGCCAGCGCAAGTTCCATCTCGAAGAAATCCTGAAAAAATTGATGGACGACCTGGAACAGGAAAAACGTCCGGTGCGCATTCTGGACATTGCCGCCGGACACGGGCGTTATGTGCTCGATGCGCTGCAATACGGCATGCGCCCGGAAGCCATCCTGTTGCGCGATTTCAGCGAACTGAACGTCGAAAAAGGCAGCGCCCTGATTGCGGAACGCGGTCTGCAAAACATCGCCCGCTTCGAGAAGGGCGACGCATTCGACCGCAAGAGCCTTGCGGCAATCACCCCGAAGGCCACCGTAGGCATCGTCTCCGGTCTCTACGAACTGTTTTCCGACAACGACATGCTCGCGGCTTCCCTGGCCGGCCTGCACAGCGCCATCGAGAAGGACGGCTACCTGATCTATACCGGCCAGCCCTGGCATCCGCAGCTCGAAATGATCGCCCGCGCGCTCACGAGCCATCGTGACGGCGTGGCCTGGGTGATGCGGCGCAGAACACAGGCCGAAATGGATCAACTGGTGCGCGAAGCGGGGTTCGAGAAGATCGCACAGAGAATCGACGAGTGGGGCATTTTCAGCGTGTCGCTCGCGCGCCGAACAGGCAAATGAATGCCCCTGCAACCGAAGACGCCCGATGGTTGCGCGGCGCGTTTCGGCGCGGCGTGCTCTGGCTCCTTTTTCTCGGGCCGTTTTTCTTTTTCACCTATGGTCAGGCCAATCAATACGCTGCTGAGATAGATGCCGTCTCCGGGGTGGGATCTTTGGTCTTCGGCTGGGAGCAAAATATCCCCCTGTGGCCCTGGACGATCATCCCCTATTGGTCGATCGACCTGCTCTACGGCCTTGCGTTTCTCTGTTGCCGTGACAAGGCGGCGACAAACCGGCTCGCCTTCCGGCTCCTCAGCGCGCAGTTGATCTGTGTGGCCTTTTTCTTCCTGTGGCCGTTACGGTTCACGTTCGACCGTCCGGCGCTCGAGGGAGTGTCCGGCGCGCTTTTCGACGTGCTGGCGAGTTTCGATATGCCCTACAACCAGGCGCCCTCGCTACACATCACCCTGCTCGTCATCGTCTGGCGGCAATTTGCCACATTTGCATCCGGGCGCGCCGTGCAATGGCTGATTCACGCCTGGGCGCTATTGATCGGCCTCTCGGTGCTCACCACATGGCAACATCATTTCATAGATGTGCCGACGGGACTTGCCGTGGGACTCCTCTGTCTATGGCTCTGGCCGGAGCAGGGCATCAGCCCCCTGAAGAAAGCCACGGTACGCCGTCCGGCGCTCGCCTTGCGTTATTTTCTCGGCGCAATGCTGTTCCTTGCTACCGCAATCGCGCTGGGCGGCATCGGCCTGCTTCTGTGCTGGCCTGCGCTCTCTCTGGCGCTCGTCGCGTTCAACTATGCGTGGGCGGGCGCAGCGGGATTTCAGAAACGCGATGGACGACACCCACTCGCGGTGAAATGGCTTTTCGCGCCCTACACGCTGGGCGCCTGGATCAACTCGCGGCTCTGGACACGGCGATACCCTGACCCCAGCCCGGTGGGCGAGGGCATCTGGCTTGGACGGCTTCCCACCGCGCAGGAGTTCGCCGACTGGGCCAGACAACGCAACGGCAAGGTGGCGCTGTTCGATCTGACCGCCGAACTGCCCGCGCCCAGGCTGCCTGCCGGGGCTGCCTACGATGGTATGCCCTGCCTCGACCTCGTGCCCGTTCCGGCATCGTCTCAACCGTGCGGCAATCTGCCGGAAGCCGTGCGGCGCCTGAGCGCCCTGAAACGCGCCGATGGCGAAATATGGGTCGCCTGCGCCCTGGGCGTGTCGCGCAGCGCCTGCGTTGTGGCAGCCTGGTTGTGTTCCGCGACGGAAAAAACCGTTCAGGACGCTATGGAACAGGTCAGGCTTGCGCGTCCGAACATCGTGATCGGCCAGAACAGCGTTGCGTACATCGAAGAATTTTGCGAACAGGCGACTCAAAGGCCGTTACGTCATGCTTGAAAAAACACTGGCCTCCCTCTTTTGCAGCATCATCAGGATACTGACCGGCGCACGGGCAACCTGGCGCGGCACACAACCCGAAAAGCGGGCGCGAATCTATTACGCCAACCACCGCAGCCACGGCGATTTCGTCCTCATCTGGGCGATACTGCCCCCGGCGCTGAGGGCCATTACCCGTCCGGTTGCGGGCGCCGAGTACTGGCTACGTAGCCGCCTGCGGCGCTACCTGATCGAGCGCGTATTTCACGGCGTACTCATCAACCGGCAAATAAAGCGTGGCGACGACCCCATCGGAGCCATGCTTGCGCCGCTTGCGGCGGGCGAGTCGCTGATCGTGTTTCCTGAAGGCACGCGCCATCAGGGCGACGGCATTCTGCCCTTCAAGTCGGGGATTCATCGCCTGGCCGAAAAGCGTCCTGAAACCGAGTTCGTCCCGGTCTGGATCGAAAACCTCGGGCGCGCCATCCCCAAGGGAGGAATGCTGGTCGTGCCGCTCTTGTGCACGGTGACCATCGGCGCGCCTGTCACCCTTGAGCCGGGCGAAGGCCGCGCCGATTTTCTTACCCGTTGCCAGGACGCCCTGCTCGCCCTGGAACCTGTCGAGTAAACCAAGCATGACTGCCCCGGAATATTCTTCGTCGCAAACTTTGCTGCTCATCTTCGCAGGCATCACCGGATGCCTTTTCGTTGCCAGCCTGATTGGTTTCCTCCTGCGCATGTGTCTGGCCGGGGGGCGAACGAACCCTGTCATCGCCAACCTGAACGCCCGCATCAACGCCTGGTGGGTCATGGTGCTCATCCTGGCGCTGGCGTTCTGGGCCGGAAACACGGCAGTCATCCTGCTCTTCGCCTTCATTTCCCTTCAGGCGTTACGCGAATACATTTCGGTGACCTATACCCGTCGGGGCGACTACCGGGCGCTTCTCTGGTGCTTTTTCTTTTTCCTGCCCCTGCAATACTGGCTGATCGGTACAGATTGGTATGGGCTGTTCTCGATCCTGATTCCGGTGTACGCCTTCCTGCTGCTTCCCATCTCCTCGACGCTCGGCGCAGACACGACACGCTTTCTCGAACGCGCCGCCAAGGTGCAATGGGGATTGATGATCTGCGTCTACTGCCTCTCGCATGTGCCTGCGCTGCTGGTGCTCAAGATCGACGGCTTTGCCGGGCGCAACTTGCAGTTGATCGTCTTTTTGCTGCTCACCGTCCAATCGAGCGATGTCTTTCAGTATGTATGGGGCAAACTTTTGGGACGCCGCAAGCTTGCCCCGGAAATTTCCCCTTCAAAAACGCTGGAAGGGCTCATCGGCGGCGTGCTGACGTCGACTGCCGTAGGCACGGCGCTTTGGTGGATCACGCCATTTACCTGGTGGCAGGCCGCGCTGATCGCGCTCACGATCAGCATGCTCGGATTTTTCGGGGGATTCGTGCTCTCGGCCATCAAGCGCGATCGACGCATCAAGGATTGGGGTCACATGATCGAAGGCCACGGCGGAATGCTCGATCGCGTCGACTCGGTGAGTTTCTCCGCGCCGATTTTTTTCCATATCGTCCGGTATTGGTGGGCGTAGGATCGACATCCTTCCATTGCTGTATCTGCGTCTTCGCTCTTTTCGCCATATGTCACGCTCTCAACACTGAAGTTCTTCGTGCCCAGGGCAAACGGGTGCAGAAAGCAAGAGAGGCGAATGACGGATCGTGAGTACAGCGGGAAATTCCAGGTTCGTGTACCGCCAGCCGTTCACCGCGCTATCGCAATAAAGGCCGCAGAGAAAGGCGAAGCCTGACGGGGCAATTCCCCTCCGTGGAGGGGTGGCAGGCGAAGCCTGACGGGGTGGTCGCGGCGGTGGGGTTACGCGAGCTACGCACAAGTCGGCAGCAGCAATATCTGCGCAGGCTCACCCCAATTTACACAGGCTTTTTTGCTACCACGTCTTCCACGGTAACGAGGTATTCGGCATAAACATGTATAATGCATTATCTGCTTTTCGCATATTTGGATCAGGTT
>WRNU01000166.1 GCA_009776435.1 Betaproteobacteria bacterium
CGATGCTGCTCAAGACCGTGCAATCCGGCAAGGTCGATCCTACCCGCCTGATTACCCACCGCTTCCGCCTCGATCAGTTCGAGGAGGCGTACCGGGTCTTCGGCGATGCCGCAAAGGAAAAATCGCTCAAGGTCATCATCAGCACCTGAAGCGAAACACGACAGTAGCGCCTCAAAAGGCGGCGTGGCGCAAGCCCGCCGCCTTTGCTATTCACCCGGCAATTAACAGGCCGCTCAACCCCCCAACATCTTTGGTCATCCAGTGCTGCCGATGAAGATTTTCTGCTGTTTATCTGTTCTGTTGTCATAAAACCCGGATTTTGGCCGGTTTTTTGCCCTTTTTTCGGGTTTCTGTTCGCCTTTCGGCGATCATTGGGCGCAATACGCCCTATAGCAGGTTGCTCAAAAACTCTGCCAGTACGCTTTTTGAAAAGTGACATATGCATAATTTCAAGGAGCAACTCTACATGCACCGCCTGTCATCCTGCGCGGAGTCGCAGGACCCATGCGGTGTGTGGATTGCAGCGACTTCGCTTCGCTACGCGCTGCAATGACGGTGGTACTTCGCCGATTTGTGCACACTCACAGTGTTTTTGAGCAACCTGCTACACGATACACGTTTGTGCTAACAAAAAAGCATAATCTTACTGTATAATGCTACGAGTATATTTCATATACCTGGACAAGATGATGAACGACACTTTCTATTACGCCAGCAACGACGCCATGTTCAAGATGATTTTTGGCGACGAACGGGACATCGGGCCGCTCGTGGCATTCTTGCAGGCGACGCTCGATCTGCCCCCGGAGGACTACGCCGAGGTGAGCCTCGTCAACCCGTTCCTGGCCCGCGAACACCCTGACGACAAGCTCGGCATCCTCGATGTCAGGCTCAGGACGCAGACGGAACGACGCTGTGGGACTGGCTCAAGTTCGTGGGCGCCCGGAAAATGGAGGTACTGGAAATGCTGACCGAAAAAAACCCGCAAGTCGGCAAGGCGGTCGCCAAGCTGGTGGAACTCAACGAAGACGAACGCGCGCGCATGATCGCCAGTTCACGCGAGAGGCTGCGCATGGATCACGCGTCGCGGTTGCGCACGGCGAGAGAGGAAGGTCGAGAGGAAGGCATGGAACAAGGCCGCCTTGCGGTAGCGCGCAGGCTGCTCAGCACGGGGATGCCCGTTGAGACTGTCGCACAGATTACGGAGTTATCCTGCGAAACCATTCAAACCTTGCTTCACTGACCTGTTTGTACTCGCCTCGCAGGGTTTTTGAGCAACCTGTTACTGCTTGTATCAGCGAACTTCCATGACGCGCGAATCAATAATGTACTTGGCCGATGTGCTTCCCAGGAGGAAACCAAAGCCATAGTCTTCCAGGTAGTAATACGAGGAGATTTCGTCGATCTTGCTCCCGACGACATGACATCTCAATTCCTTCGCCTGCCCCTGGAATTGCGAATGTAACTCGCTGGCCGATATGCTGCGGGCGACCTTGCAAATGACTTCCGACTCCCGGTTGGACTGATTGGTCATGAGATCCGTCATCCGCAGACGCTGCCAATACCCCAGTTGGGCGCCGACAGGCATCTCCTTCCAGTTTCCCCGCAATTCGAGCCTGTCGACCTGAAAGACGCTCTGCTCCTCATTGCTGTAGTGCATCTGGCTGATGGGAATCAGGCCGAGAAAACTCATCTGTTCCGTTCTGTCGTCGCCTTCCTGCTGCGTGATGTAGAAAACGCCCGGTACCGATGTCGGCTCGACCGAGACTTCCTGCCGGAAGAACCCAGGCTTGTTCAGGCGGGCCGCCGCGCTGCCGCCCAGGGACGTGCGGGTTCCATCCACGCGCATGCCGCTGATGGACTGCCTGGACGAAACATACTCGAACTGCTTGAGTTGGGCGGCGATATTTGCATCCGGATCGGGCAAAGCGGAAAAGTTCGGCAAACGCTTGCCGCGCGACTCAGGCGGCAGAAGGGTTTGAGACAAGTCTTCCTGACTGCAAATCGTCGATAGCAAGGTGGCGGAATCGCCGGTGGCCTGCGGAATTTTCAGGACGGGCGGACGCACCTGCATTCCACCGTCCGTAATCGTCTGCTGTTGATCCAGGTAATAGACATGGAGAAGGGAATACGACTGCTTCTGGCAATCCACATGGTATAATCCGGCCCGGCGGGCATATGGAGCCTTGTAAAGCCGGATATACGCGATATGGGGATAATCGACAGCCGCCCAGACACGCACGCTGCCATCGGCCAGTGTTTTCAGGCTCGAAACCTCCACCAGGAGTTGCGTATCGTTTTTCTTGTTGTAGGCGATCTCGCGCCAGGATGAGTCGCGTTCACAGGCATTTTTGACAACGCTCAACTGATGAACGGCCTTGGATGTCGACGCGCTCAAGGCAAGCGGAGGAGCATAGAGTGAGGTTCCTTCGGCATAATGCCTTTCCTTTCTGACGGGGGACGCTTTCCTGTTCAGGATGTCTCCATACACCCAGTCTGCGCCTCCGCTCGCGCAATCCGCCCGGAGATACAACTCTCCGCCCGTCTTGCCCTTGGGTTCCAGCAACCGCACGGCCAAGGAAACTTTTGCGCCATCGCGCAACACGCTTTCCTCGATCACATTTTTTTCTTCAACGGCCTGTCTGACGGTCTGGTCGATCTGCCTCTGATCGCTCGACGGCTTTTGGGGGAAAGAAGTGGAACCGCATGCGATCAGGGCGGAAGATATGGAGAAAATGGCAAACAGATTCGATGTTTTCATGATGATCCCGGAAAATGCTGGCGGCGCTATCGGCGGAGGTGCACGTACAGAACTAACATAAGCATCGGTATTCTAACCCCAATCCCTGGGAGACGCCCTGCCATGAATGGAGAGAATTCTGCGGCGGGAATAATGATCTGCGTTCCGGCGCAATTACCCCGAAACCGTCCCTTATCCACGCATGGCAAATAGACCCCTCGGCTATCATGCCCGGACTGTCATTTCACCTGCTTACCCGATATGTCGACTTCCCGCATCGAACGCCTCGTGGCAACCGCCAGTGAAATCATTCTCGGCAAGGAGTACGAGTGCCGGCTGGCTCTCTCGTGCCTGCTTGCCCGTGGTCACCTGCTGATCGAGGATGTTCCGGGCACGGGCAAGACGACGCTCACCCACACGCTCGCCCGCCTGTTGGGGCTGCAATTCCAGCGCGTCCAGTTCACCAGCGATCTGCTGCCTGCCGATATTCTCGGCGTATCGGTGTTCGATCGAGAAAGCTCGACATTCCAGTTCCGGCCCGGCCCGGTATTCGCGCAGTTGATCCTGGCCGACGAGATCAACCGCGCCACCCCCAAGACTCAAAGCGCGTTGCTCGAAGCGATGGAAGAGCGCCAGGTGACTTCCGATGGTCAGACCTTGCCATTGCCCGAACCCTTCTTTGTCATCGCCACCCAGAATCCTTCCTATCAAATCGGCACCTTTCCGTTGCCGGAAAGCCAACTCGACCGTTTTCTCCTGCGCATTCGTCTCGGTTATCCGGATCGCGCCGCAGAGCGCGCGCTGTTGCAGGGGGAGGATCGACGCACGCTGCTGGAGAGTATCGAACCCGTGATGAGTCCTGCCGAGTTGCTGGAACTACAGGGCGCGGTCAGGACGGTGATCATTTCCGAGCGCCTGATTGATTATGCGCAGGCGCTGCTGGCCGCAACCCGGCAGAGTCCGGAATTCGCTACCGGCCTCAGCCCGCGCGCGGGTCTGGGTTTGATTGCCGCCGCGCGGGCATGGGCCTTGATCGAAGGACGCGACCATGTGCTCCCGGAAGATGTGCAGCGCGTTTTCCCGTATATTGCCGGACACCGCCTGCGGCTGGCGAGCGACGGTCGCATGCCGGGGCCGGACGACATCATGCGCTTGCTGAAAAGCGTCGCGGTCATCTGAGTTTCTTGCGCATGCCTGCCCTGCCCGCCCGCCTGCGCGCCGTGTTCCGGCTGGGGCCGGGCAGACCGGAGGCCGCGCCGGTCAAATTGCGGCAGGGACGCATTTATGTCTTGCCCACGCTGCCGGGGCTGGCCTTCGCGGGGGTGCTGGTCGTCATGTTGATCGCTTCGATCAACTACGGTCTTAGCCTGGGTTACGCATTTACATTCCTGCTCGGCGGCGTATGGATCGCCAGCGTTCTTTCTGCCTTCCGCAACCTGTTTCGGCTCTCGATCCGGTACGGCAAGGCGGAGTCCGCGTTTCCCGGCGGCAACGTGGTATTTCATTTGCTCATCGAGAATCCCGATCCGCGCCGCCGTCCGGCCTTGCGCCTGATCGGCGCAGGCGGAGAAACCGGTTTCGATCTCCCCCCCGTCACATGCTGCGAAATTCCCCTGGCCCTGCCCGCAGAGCGGCGCGGCGTGCTGCCCATTGGCCGCACGGTGATCGAGACGCGCTGGCCGCTCGGGCTGGTCCGCGCCTGGAGCGTGTTGATGCCGGACATGGAGGCGCTGATTTTCCCCACGCCGGAAGTCGGCTCTCCCCCGCCCATGCGTCTGCCGAGCGACCGCCCTGCGGATCTGGGCAGCCTGTGCCCCGGCAACGAGGATTTCGCGGGTTTGCGCGCATACCGGGATACGGATTCGCCCCGCCGTCTGGCCTGGAAGGTTTACGCACGGGGCGGGGAGATGATGGCGAAAGAGTTTTCGGCCTCGGCAAGCGGTGAGTTGTTTTTCAGTTGGGACGATTTGCCCGCCGGGCTGCCGGAAGAGGCGCGGCTCTCAAGGCTGGCCACCTGGTTGTTGCGCGCCCGGCAGGACGAGGAACGTTATGCGTTGCGCCTGCCCGCGTGCGAATTCCCCTCCGCCCGTGGCGAGGCGCACTTGCGCCGCTGCCTCGGGGCGCTGGCCCGGCATGGAACGGAACAGGGGCGGAAATGAAGGGATTCAGCGCGCGCCTGCCCGGCATTCCGTTCCGTGGTCATAACGAGGCATCTCCGGAACACGCCAACCCCGTCGAAGTTTCCCTTCGCCGCGATCAGGCGGTCTGGCTGCTGGCCGCCGCGACGTTGACCCTCGTTGCCCACCTGCCGGCATTGCCCGTCTGGGTCATCATGCTTTGCGCGGTATTGCTCATCTGGCGCGGCTGGCTTCTGTGGCATGGGAAGGCCGCGCCGTCACGATGGGTTTTGCCGCCACTCGTGCTGGCTGTCGCCATCGGCATCCGCATCGACTTGGGGCAATTTCTCGGCAAGACGCCGGGACTGATTTTTCTGACGGCGCTGCTCTGCCTGAAGCTGCTGGAAATCCGAAGCATGCGCGACATCCGCGTCGTGGTGCTCCTGTGTTTTTTCCTCCAGTTCGGACTGTTTTTCAACGATCAATCCCTGCCTGCGGCGGCGCTGGTGCTCGTTGCCCTGCTGGTCACGCTCGGCAGCCAGGTTGCGCTGACCGATCCATCCGGCAACACGCGCGAACGCCTGAAGGTGGGCGCAATGCTGCTCATGCAGGGCTTGCCGTTCATGGTGGCGCTGTTCGTGCTTTTTCCCCGCTCGATTCCGCCGTTATGGGGCATTCCGGTCGATACGACCGCAATCAGCGGCCTGTCGGACTCGATGTCGCCAGGCACGATCAGCGAATTGATCCTCTCGGATGATCTCGCGTTCACCGTGGAATTCGACGATTCCCCTCCCCCCCCGGCCGACCGCTACTGGCGCGGCCCGGTTCTGAACCGATTCGATGGCCGCACCTGGCGCATGGCGGTGCGCCCACCGACAGAGCGCCCTCCCTACCCCCCCTCCGGTCGCCGTTTCGATTACCGGATCATGCTCGAACCTCATCAACAGCACTGGCTGCCGGCGCTCGATTACCCCGTCGGGCCGGTGGAAAACGTGCGTTTTTCCCACGATTTCCAGGCACTGACACGGCAGCCGGTCAACAAACGCGTGCAATTCGCTTTCAGTTCCTTTCCCGATGCAATGGTCGGGCTGAACGAACAGCCGCCGATGCTCGATCTGGCCCTTCAGTTGCCACAGCGTGGCAATCCCCGCGCACGTGCGTTGGCTTTGAAACTGAAATCGGAAACGCCCCAGCAAACGGTTGGCCGGATTCTTGGCTGGTTTCAGGATGAACGATTCAGCTATACGCTGCAACCGCCGGCGTCGCCGATGATGAATGAAAACGGCATCGACTTTTTTCTGTTTGAAACCCGCATGGGGTTTTGTGAGCACTTCGCCGGGGCTTTCGTCTTTCTGGCGCGCATGGCAGACGTTCCGGCGCGCGTCGTCACGGGCTATCAGGGAGGCCG
>WRNU01000167.1 GCA_009776435.1 Betaproteobacteria bacterium
CGGAAACCGCCGCCCCCNCCCCCCCTGCCCCGAAGAAACCCAAGGTTTCTACGGGGCGGCGGAAATTCCTCTCCGGCATGGCCGGAGCGGCAGGCGGCGGCTGCCTCATGGCATTGGGCGTCGGTATCTACTCCCATCAGGCCAGCGCGCTCCCCGCGCTGGCTCTGCGGCCTCCCGGCGCATTGCCGGAACCGAAATTTCTTGCAGCCTGCACACGTTGCGGGCTATGCGTCCGTGACTGCCCTCCCGGCATCCTCAAGCTTGCCGCGCCGGGCGATCTCGTGCCGACCGGCACACCGTACTTCACGGCCCGAACCGGCCCATGCGAGATGTGTCCGGACATTCCCTGCGTCAGGAACTGTCCCACGGGCGCGCTCGACACGGAGCTTTCCGACATCAACAAGGCGCGCATGGGTCTGGCCGTTCTTGTCGACCAGGAGACCTGTATCGCTTTCCTCGGACTGCGTTGCGAGATTTGTTACAACATCTGCCCGGTGTACGCAAAGGAAGACACCGCCGGGAAGACGAAAGCCATCACGCTGGAAAAACGTCACAACCCCCGTTCCGACCGCCACGCCATGCTTCTGCCTATCGTGCATTCGGATCTCTGTACCGGCTGCGGCCTGTGTGAAAAAGCCTGCATCCTGGAAGAGGCGGCCATCAGGGTATTGCCACCCGCGCTGGCTCAAGGCAAGGGCGGCGAGCACTATCTCAAGGGATGGGAAGAAAAGGAAAAACACGGCGGCTCACTGATCGGTCGCCAACAGGAAATCGAAGTACGCGGACTGGAAGGCAAAGCCTACGGGGATACCCGCGTCAACGATGATGCACCTCCACCCCTCGACGATCTCGCCGATCCGCCTCCCTTCGATCCGGATCTCATCAACGGCCCTGATCCGGAGAACAAGCCATGAGCGCCCGCATCCCGGATAGACCCGGTCAGAGCGCCATCGCCAGCAAGGGATGGCTTGCGGCCCACAAGTGGTTGCTGCTGCGCCGCATCAGCCAGTTGGGCATTCTGGCTCTCTTCATGATCAGCCCGTGGCTCGCCGCCCGGATCGGCAAGGGCGATCCATCCTCCGGATCTGTTCTGGCCGATCCTGCCCTGATCAACACGGGCAATCTGACCGGCTTCAAACCGGAGGCGGTTCTGACGCCCGTCTCGACCGCCTCCTCAACCGATTCCTTGTGGATCATCAAGGGCAATCTGACCTCCAGCCTCGTGCTGGACGTTGTGCCCCTGACCGATCCCTACGTGTTCCTGCAAATGCTGGCAACGGGATTTATGCCCGCTGCCACAGCCGTCACCGGCGCGCTCATCCTGGCCGCCTTCTATCTGCTCGTCGGCGGGCGCGTGTTCTGTTCCTGGGTCTGCCCGGTCAACATGATTACCGATGCCGCCGCGTGGACACGTCGGCGTCTCAACATCAAATCCAACCACGCCCCCCACGCCAACACCCGTTACTGGTTCCTGGGCGGCACGTTCGTTGCCGCCGCGCTCACCGGAACCCTGACCATGGAATGGGTCAACCCGGTTTCGATCGCACATCGCGGCCTGTTTTTCGGCATGGGCGCGGGGTTGTGGATTCTCGTTGCAGTGTTTCTTTACGATTTGTTCGTCGCCTCCCGAGGCTGGTGCGGGCATCTCTGTCCGATGGGCGCGTTCTATGGCCTGCTCGGCAGAACCGCACTGCTGCGCGTGGCGGCCCCTGGGCGGGATGCCTGCGACGACTGCATGGACTGTTTCGCCATCTGTCCGGAACCCCAAGTGATTCGTCCGGCACTCAAAAAAGCGGGGCAAGACAGCCCTGTCATTCTCGACTCTCGCTGTACCAACTGCGGACGCTGTATTGATGTCTGCGGTAAACAGGTTTTCAGGTTAACCCATCGCTTCGACCAGAGGAGTTCATCATGAAAAAACGCTTCCTTGCCATAGTCCCAGCAACCGTGTTGATGCTAATTATCGGTGCCTGCACCTCGAGCACCTCGAGCACTTCGAACACCGGCGGTGCTGCTGCCTCAAACAACGGCGCTTCTGCCCCGGCAACGAACGACGGAGGTCTTGCCACGCTGCGCGCCGCGCCCGTTGCTGCGGCTGAAAAGACCCCCACCGGCGATGGGCTCAAGAATGCGCTCGAAACCGATCTGGTAGACCGCAATTTCGATGACCAGCCGCCACTGGTATCGCACGAAGTGGATAAGTATCCCGTCACCCTGAAAACCAACGGGTGCATGGACTGCCATTCCGAGCAAAACTACAAGAAAGAGAAAGCCACCAAGGTTCCGGTAACCCACTACGTAGCAGCGAGCGGAAAAACCCTGCCCAACCTCTCGTCCCGGCGCCACTTCTGCCTGCAATGCCACATTCCCCAGGTTGACGCCAAGCCGTTGGTCGACAACACCTTCCAACAGGCGAAATAACGTCCATTGACTGCTTCCACAAGGACTTGAATGGATACCAATCCTCCCATCCGAATTTCCGCTTCCGACCGGCGTGCAAGAGAATACCGGCGGGAGCGGAAACGCATCCTGTCGCTTTCCGTCATTGTGGTTTTCGTTCTCGGCATTGCGAGCGTGGGCGTTTTCAACATGGCGATGGACTGGACGAGCAGGGAAGAGTTCTGCGTCGGCTGTCATGAAATGAAATACGACACCACATACAAGTCCTACAAGGAAAGCCTTCATTACGTCAACCGTGTCGGCGTGCAAGCAACCTGTGTGGACTGTCACCTGCCGAAGGAATTCTTCCCCAAGCTCCTCCACAAGATCAAGGCCGCCAACGATATCTGGCATAACTTCAAGGGTTCCATCAATACGGCCGAGAAGTTCGAGGGAAAACACGCGGAACTGGCACAAAGAGAATGGAAACGTTTGTTCGCCAACGATTCGCGGGAATGCCGCAATTGCCACAATGCCGAAGCTTTCGACGATGACACGAAAAAACTCGCCAAGCACAGAGACGGATTGTTTGCTAACAAGCAGACCTGCATCGAATGTCACTTCGGTGTCGTGCATGAAAAGCCGAAAGGAATCTCGGAGGAGGATGTGCAGAAGCTGCTGAGAGGCAATCAGGCTATCTCCCTGAAAACCGATCCTCCAAAGGTCGATTCTCCAGCCGAGGAAAGCGCCGGTTCTTCACCGACCGGGCAGGAGTCCAATCCGCCCGGTTCGTCCGGCGCCGCGCCGGAGTAACAAGGTAATCAGTTCATTTGCAGGTAACGTGATGCACGATCATACAGGGGAGCCCTGCCTCGACAACTTCCAGCGCCCCCTGCATGATCTGCGGATCTCCGTGACGGATCGCTGCAACCTGCGCTGCATGTACTGCATGCCGGGCGAGGTTTTCGGGCGGGATTTCGTCTTCCTGCGCCATGCCGAACTCCTGAGTTTCGAGGAAATCGTTCGCGTTGCCCGGCAATGCGTCGCGCTGGGCGTGCGCAAGATTCGCCTCTCCGGGGGCGAACCGATGCTGCGGCACGGCATCGAACGTCTGGTCGAAATGCTGGCCGGGCTGCATGACGATGATGGCAAACCCATCGAACTCGCCATGACGAGCAACGGCACCCTGTTGGCGAAAAAGGCCCGCGCCCTGAAAGACGCGGGCCTGATGCGGCTGAACATCAGCCTGGACGCGCTGGATGAAAGCATCTTTCGTCGAATGACTGGCGGCGGCTCCGCGCCCGAGATCGTGCTCGAAGGCATTGCCGCCGCGCAATCCGTCGGGCTGACGCCGGTCAAGGTCAACGCAGTCATCAAGCGCGGCGTGAACGAGAGTGAAATCCTGCCGCTGGTTCGCCGTTTTCGTCATACCGGCGTCATCATGCGCTTCATCGAGTACATGGATGTCGGCAACACCAACGGCTGGCGGCTCGACGACGTGGTCACGGCCAGGGAAATCCTCGCGCTGATCGACCGCGAGCATCCCCTGGCGCCCATCGCCCCCTCGACGGAGGGAGAAGGAGTCGCGGAACGCTGGGCGTTGCGGGATGGCAGCGGTGAAATCGGCGTCATCACTTCGGTCACGCAGGCGTTCTGTCACACCTGCAACCGCCTGCGGCTCTCCACCGACGGCAAGCTCTACACCTGTCTCTTCGCCACGGAGGGCGTCGACCTGCGCGCCCTCCTGCGCGACCCCTCCGGTGATGATGCAACATTACGGCAACGCATCGCCGCCGCCTGGCGCTGCCGCACCGACCGTTATTCCCAACTGCGCCACGAAATGACCGAGACGCTGCCCGGTAGAATAGAGATGTCGTATATTGGGGGTTAGGAGATAAGAAGCATGGAATCTGTCCACATTTATATTTCCTTGGGACGCTTCAAGAGTATTTCTGAGATGCGTGTCTACATAGACAAACGTTACACCGAGAATGGCGACAGTATCCCCTCTATGTTCATGATAGAAACAGGGTTGAGCAATTACGAACCGAGTTGCATTGAAGCCATTCTGTCTCCTTCAGGGAAAGCTATCACTGTATCTGAATTGCTCGATGGCGCGTCTTACTACGACCAATGGTTGCCTCAAATAGACGGTCAATGGGTTGCGGATGCTGCAATTTGCGTCTACAGCCCAAATGTACTTGCTACACCGGCGGCTACATCGCTTGAGTATCTTGGAAAATTCAACTATGTGGCCTAACTTTGCGCTCAAGCCGGACAGCCCCGCCTGCGGCATTAGGTGTGCCCCGCTTATACTTGTGCACCGACGGGCTGGAAGCTCTCCACAGGAGGGGTAACCACCCCGCCCTTTGGGCACCCCTCCACAGGAGGGGAATTAAAGGAACTCTCTTGAACGAACCCGACAACCTGACTCACTTCTCCGCCACGGGCCGCGCCCGCATGGTCGATGTCTCCGCCAAACCGGACGGCAATCGCTCCGCGACCGCCAGCGGCATCCTGCGCATGCGTCCGGCCACCCTGGAACGCATTCGCACCGGCACGCTCGCCAAGGGCAACGTGCTCGCCGTGGCCGATGTCGCAGCGGTCATGGCCGCCAAGCACACCCCCGACCTGATCCCGATGTGCCACCCCCTGCCGCTCACTGGCGTCGAAGTCGAATTCAGTGAAATCCTTGCAGCGGATGCCGAGGGCTGCGTCGGCATCCAGACCAGAATCACGGCCCGCTGCACCGGCCCGACCGGGGTCGAAATGGAAGCCCTCACCGCCGCCGCCGGGGCATTGCTTACGATCTACGACATGTGCAAGGCCATCGACCGGGGCATGCGCATCGAAAACATCCAACTGGAAGAAAAAAGCGGGGGCAAGAGCGGCACATGGCGACGCGCCTCCCCCGCCGAGGAAACGTCGCATGATTAACGTGCTCTTTTTCGGCCCGGTCGCTGAACGCGCCGGCACGCGCCAGATCGACCTGGATTTCCGCGAAGGCTTGCGCTGGCAGGACGTGCGCGACACACTGCGGGCACGCCACCCCGAAGCCTTCGAGATCGTCTCCATCGTGGCCGTCAATGGGAAGCGCGTCGGCGAACAGGACACTACTCCGCTTGCCGACGGCGCTGAAATCGTTTTCATGTCCGCCTTCTCCGGAGGTTGAGATGCCTTGCCGAGGTCTTTTTAGATGAACGACGCCGTCCGCCTGCAACTGGAAGATTTCTCCCTCGACGCGGAAGTCGCCGCCTTGCGTGAAAACTCGAAGCGCATCGGCGGCATCGCCACCTTTCTCGGCTGCGCGCGCGATTTTTCCGAGGGGCGCGAAGTCCATGAAATCGCCTTCGAGGCCCATCACGGCATGGCGCTTTCTGAGCTGTTGCGTTTACGTATTGAGGCCATCACACGATTCGGCCTCATCGACGCGCGCATCGTCCACCGCCTGGGCACCGTGCGCGCGGGGGAAAACATCGTCCTCATCGTCGCTGGCGCGGAACACCGCCCCCCTGCCCTCGACGCCTGCCGCTGGCTGATCGACGAGCTCAAGGCGTGCGCCCCGATCTGGAAAAAAGAGATCACCCCCCAGGGCGAATCCTGGGTGACGCCGCATCCCTAGAGCGTTTTCGGCTTGAATGCTTACATATCGTGCAGGCTGGAGTAAGCTTGCAAGCCCCAGCACCGCTACCACCCCGTCAGGCTTCGCCTGCCACCCCTCCAAGGAGGGGAATACCCGAAAACCCTGATTCTTCCTGACATGACACCTCCCGTTTTCATCTTCGTCGGCCATTCCAATTCCGGCAAAACCACCCTCATCGAACGGCTCATCCCGGAACTGACCCGCCGGGGGCTGCGCATCGCCAC
>WRNU01000168.1 GCA_009776435.1 Betaproteobacteria bacterium
GCTTCGAGCCTGGGCAATTCGCCGTATTGCAATTCGGCCAGCTTGTCGAACTGGCCCTTGCGCTGAAATTCGGCCATGCGCACCCGGAGATGGTCGATTTCTTCCTTGATGTGTCTGGCCCCATGCAACTGGGCCTTTTCGGCTTTCCAGACTTCTTCAAGGTCGGAATATTCCTTCTCCAGCCGGGCAATTTCCGATTCGATCAGGGAAAAACGCTTTTGCGAGGCTTCATCCTTTTCTTTCCTGACCGCTTCGCGCTCGATCTTGAGTTGAATCAGGCGGCGGTCGAGCCTGTCCATGACTTCGGGCTTGGAGTCGATTTCCATCTTGATCCGCGCCGCCGCTTCGTCGATGAGGTCGATGGCCTTGTCGGGCAGAAAGCGGTCGGTGATGTAGCGGTTCGATAGCTCGCTGGCCGCGACGATGGCCGGGTCGGTGATTTCCACCCCGTGATGGATTTCGTATTTCTCCTGCAAGCCGCGCAGAATGGCGATGGTCGCCTCCACCGACGGCTCAGCGATCAGCACTTTCTGGAAACGGCGTTCCAGCGCCGCGTCCTTTTCGATGTATTTTCGGTACTCGTCCAGCGTCGTCGCGCCGATGCAGTGCAAGTCTCCTCGCGCCAGCGCCGGTTTGAGCATGTTCCCGGCGTCGATCGCGCCCTCGGCCTTGCCCGCGCCCACCATCGTGTGCAATTCGTCGATGAAAAGGATGATGCGGCCTTCTTCTCGGGTGACTTCCTTCAGTACCGCCTTCAACCGTTCTTCAAACTCGCCCCGGTATTTGGCCCCGGCCAGCAGCGCCGCCATGTCGAGCGAAAGCACCCGTTTGCCCTTGAGCGTTTCGGGTACTTCCTCGTTGACGATGCGCTGCGCAAGACCTTCGACGATGGCCGTCTTGCCGACACCCGGCTCGCCGATCAGCACGGGGTTGTTCTTGGTGCGTCGCTGGAGAATCTGAATGGTGCGGCGGATTTCGTCGTCGCGGCCGATCACGGGGTCGAGCTTGCCCGTGCGTGCGCGCTCGGTGAGATCCATGCAGTATTTCGACAGCGCCTCGCGTTGTCCTTCGCCTTCCTGACTGTCGACCGAAGCGCCGCCGCGCACGGCTTCGATGGCCGCTTCCAGCGCCTTGCGGTTCAGGCCGTGCTCGCGCAGCAGCCGCCCGGCCTCGCCTTTGTCTTCGGTCAATGCGAGCAGGAACATTTCGCTGGCGATGAACTGGTCGCCACGCTTCTGCGCCTCGCGGTCGGTGAGGTTGAGCAGATTGCCGAGATCGCGCCCCACGGTCACGTTGCCGCCGTGCCCCTGGACTTTCGGCAGGGAGTCGAGCGCGCGGGCGAGCGCCGCCCTCATGGGCTGAACGGCAACCCCCGCACGCTGCAACAGCGACACCGTGCTGCCGTCTTCCTGTCCGAGCAGGGCCAGCAACACATGATGGGGTTCGATGAATTGCTGGTCATTGCCGACCGCCAGGCTTTGCGCGTCGGCAAGCGCCTGCTGAAACCGGGTTGTGAACTTGTCGAGCCGCATGATGAGAAATCCCGTGTAAAAGCCGGTAAACGGCGGTCAGGTAATTGTTTCGATGCCCGCTATGTGGGGCGAAATCGTCCGGTTTCAAGGGGTTTGTCTCATGTGTGACAGATTCCCGTCCATGCTCCCGGCCCGTCCTGCCGGTGTGACATAGGTCGTTTCTCCACGCCCCCGGATCAAACAGAATCGCAGTTGCAAATCAGACACCATCGAAGACACAGGGCCATGACCGATACGCATAAGCCCAACTCCTCCGCAACACGCACCCACCAGACAGGCGTCAGCCTGATCGAAGTTCTTGTTTCTGTTTTCGTGCTCGCCTTCGGCATCCTCGGAATCGCCGCCATGCAGGCCGGGGCGCTGCGCAACAATCAGGGCGCGTTCGAGCACAGCGCCGCCGTTTTCCTCACGCATTCCATTCTCGATGCCATGCGCGCCAGCATGCAGTCCGACGCCAGCAATCCCGGCGAGTTGATCGTCCGCCAGGGCTACACGACGAGCGATTTCATCTGCCAGGACACCCAGATCCCCAATACCGACGCGCTGGCCACGAATGACCTCAAACGCTGGCTCCGGAATATCCGGGACAACCTGAACGGCGGCGTGGCCGATGAGAACGCCTGCGGCAGGATCGTGTGCGAGACGAGCGATCCCAACCTTTGCACGGCATTGGTTCGATGGAACAACACCCGTTCCCTGGGCGGAAACCAACAGGAGGTCGTGGAAACACGAAGCCGCCTATGAGCCGCCTCCCCGTGTGCCCTGCCCTCTCCATTCAGCGTGGCATGACCCTCATCGAACTGATGATTTCCATGCTGCTGGGATTGATCGTCGTCGGCGGCGTCCTGGGGATTTTCGTTGCCAACAGCGAAACCAGCCGTCGCACGGCAGACCTTTCCCGCATCCAGGAAAACGCCCGAGTCTCCGTGCAATTCATGGGCCGCTCGATGCGCGAAGCGGGCGGCAATCCTTGTGGCCTTCCGGCAGGCGCAGGATTGATCCTTCACACGACACAAGCCCCGACAAGCAACTGGTGGTCAGGCGGAGACGATTTCACATCCGCTTTCATCGGTTTTGCCGAAGGCAACAGTTTTCCCGCCAATGGCGCCGTGACGATGGTTGCCGACAGCGACGCACTCATCACTGTTTCCGGCAACACCTTTGTCAAGGCCGTCATCGACGACGATCCTACCACCCAGACCATGCTCGTCCCCTCGAAAGAAGGGTTTGCCGACGGCGACATCCTGTTTGCGTGCAGCACGGACAAGGGGCGCGGCGTGGTTTTCGGGACGGGGGGGATTACAGCGTCCGGCGCCAACTGGTCGGTTGCCCGCGCGACCCCTTTCGAAGGCGCAGAGGTTAAAAGCATGCCGTCCACAGCCCTTGGCAGAATCAATGCCGAAGGCTGGTTCGTCGGCGAGAACGCCTGGGGCGGCACGTCGCTCTTTCGCGCGTTCAACGGAGACAACGGGCAGCCCGAAGAGATTGCTCAGGACGTTTCCGCCATGCGCATCACCTACCTGTTGCCGAACGCAAATCAGTACGTGGCCGCCAATCAGATCAGCAATGCCGATTGGCCAAACGTCATCGCCGCCTACATCGAGCTCACCATCACCCGAAGCGCCGGGAATCAGACCAATATCGAGCGCTCGGTCGGGCTGACCGTCAACCTCAGAAACAGGTCCGGTTGGAGCAGTAGCAGCGATCCGAACGAGGCCGATCCGCCATGACCCGCCCTGCCGCCGCCCCTCACATCTTGCCCGTCTTCCGGCCACAGCGTGGCGCGGCGCTGGTTATCGCCATGATCCTGCTGCTCATCATGTCGCTGCTGGCCGCCGCATCACTGCGCGAGACGCACATGCAGGAGCGGATGAGCTCCAACTCCCACGACCGCGATCTGGCTTTCCAGTCGGCGGAAGCCGGACTCAAAATGGGCGAACGTCAGGCAGAAAACTGGGTCAAGAGCGGAGCCGCCAATGCCGATTTGGCAAGCTGCCAAAACCCGAGCCTCAAAGGGCTTTACAGAAACGTCGACGCCCAATGCCCAATACCCCTCTGGGAAGGCCCGGCACCGGGCGAACTCGGCGCGTTCTGGCACGATGCGAGCGCCGATCCCGGAGGAGACGGCATCCGCTTCACCGACAAGGGGCTATCGCTCGCCCCCTTCTACATCGTTGAGCTCATCTCCGAAAATGCCCCCTGCCAGATCAACAGCCCGGATCTGAACACGACCTGCAAACGTTTCCGGGTCACAGCCAGCAGCCGAAGCGCCGAAGGCCGCGCACGAGTCACCCTCCAATCCATTTACGCCACCGAATAAGAGCCAGAAGGCGAGAGTGAAGGCATTGCGCCGGGGCAGCCCGGCGCTTTTTTTGGGGGGAGAAACCGCCTTGAATCAGATCTCGATATTGTCGATCAGCCGTGTCGTTCCCAGACGGGCGGCGGCAAGCACCACCAGCGGTTCCCCCGGCTGTTCCGGCACTTGCAGGTCGGCGCGGCGGCGCACGGTCAGGTAATCCGGTCTCCAGCCATGCCGCTCCAGTTCGGCGAGCGCGACCGCGCACGGGCGAGTGAAATCGCACACGCCGTTGCGCACAGCCTCGGCGACGATGGATAGTTGCCGGTACAGGCGCGGGGCTTCGGCGCGTTCAATCGGCGACAGGTAGTTGTTGCGCGAAGACTGCGCCAATCCATCGCGGGTGCGGATCGTGTCCAGGGCGATGATTTCGATGGGCAGCGCCAGTTCATTCACCATGTTCTTCAGTACGATGAGTTGCTGGTAATCCTTTTTGCCGAACAGGGCAAAGTCGGGCTGAACGATGTTGAAGAGCTTGAGCACGACGGTTGCGACTCCCCGAAAATGACCGGGCCGGAAAGCGCCTTCGAGGATGGAGGCGTGTTCGGGGTCGGGGGTGACGTGGTAGCGCTGCGGCTGCGGATACATCTCCGTTTCAGTCGGCACGAACAGGTGATCGACCCCGGCGGCAACGAGCCTTTCACGATCGGCCTCGAAGGTACGTGGGTACTTGTCGAAATCCTCGCCCTGACCGAATTGCAGGCGGTTGACGAAGATGCTGGAGATGACGGTATCGGCGTTGGTGAGCCTGCGGGCCGCGCGCATGAGGGCAATATGTCCGTCGTGCAGGTTGCCCATCGTGGGGGCGAACGCAACCCGTCCGGCCTGGGCACGCACGGCGCGCAGGGCAGCGATGGATGTGTGGATGTGCATGTTTTGTCGTTCTTGTTCAGTAACAGTGTTCCGGCGCGGGAAAACTGCCGTCCCTGACCGAGGTGACGTAGGTTGTGACGGCTTCTTCGATGGTAGCGGCCCCCTGCATGAAGTTGCGCACAAACCGCGCCGTCTTGCCGGGAAAAACACCCAGCATGTCGTGCATCACCAACACCTGACCGTCGCACTCCGGCCCCGCGCCGATACCGATGGTGGCCGTTGCCGTCATTGCGGAAGTGATTTCCCCGGCCAGCGCGGCGGGAATCATTTCCATCACGAGCAAGGCTGCGCCCGCCTGCTCCAGCGCCAGCGCGTCGTCTTTCAAACGGGCCGCTCCGGCATCGTCCCGCCCCTGCACGCGATACCCGCCCAACTGGTGCACCGACTGCGGGGTAAGGCCGATGTGGGCGCAGACCGGCACGCCGCGCTCGACCAGGAAACGCACGGTCTCGGCCATGAACTCGCCGCCTTCGAGTTTGACCATCTGCGCGCCTGCGGCCATCAGGCGGGCGGCGCTGCGCATGGCCTGAGCGGGGCTTTCCTGGTAGCTGCCGAAGGGTAAATCACTGAGGACGAAAGCGCGTTTCGCGCCCCGGCACACGCATTCGGTGTGATAGGTCATGTGATCGAGCGTCACGGGCAAGGTGCTTTTTTGCCCCTGGATGGTGTTGCCGAGCGAATCCCCAACCAGAATGGTATCCACGCCGCAACGGTCGAGCAGCGCGGCGAAGCTGGCCTCATAACAGGTCAACATGGAGATCTTGCGGCCTTCGGCGCGCATCTTGCCCAATTCGTTGAGCGTAACGGGCCTTGTGTCCTGGAGGTAAGTCATGACGTGCTCCCTTCCTGTAGGGGGCAGTAGTGTCGGTCAAAGCGCAATGATAAGCAAGTGGGGCCATCGTCTTCTTTCGGCGAAACAGGCAAGGCTGGGCGCGACGACCACTTTGAGAGTCATTCGATTTCTCGTCGTTACTATTACACGACCCATTGGACATTTCTCTTCCACAAGCAATTCCATTCGTGATAATGCCATTCTATTGAACAGATGGTTTGGATTACTCAAAACCAATCCATCTCTACGAAGGAGAGCATCCATGAATATGAATTATTCTCACTTTCCAATATTGCGTCCCAAGGGCACAGCATTGGCATTCGCTCTGCTTTTTTCTTCAACTGCGCCAGTGCTGGCGGAAAATGTCACATACCCCGGCGCATCACTGCAAAACGCATCCTTTCTCTTCAACATTGTGACCCCATCATTAAACAGCAGCAAAGATAAAAGCAATTCTCTTGAAAACAATACCGTCACCGTCAACAGCGGCGGAGTAGTGCCGAGAAATGTTTCCGGCGCGATAAACCTTCGGGATGAAGATGCTGTCAGGAACAACTATGTTATCGTCAATGAAGGCGCGGTGGTAGGTGACGGCATAGGCTTCACCGGCATCTACGGAGGTTACAGTTTGA
>WRNU01000169.1 GCA_009776435.1 Betaproteobacteria bacterium
CATTATCTGACGCCCCTGTTGCTTACCCTGGCCTGGGTGTTTGATCGCGCCTGGTGGCGGGACGTGCGACCGGACTGGCAACTTACGTACCGGATGGCTTGTCGGGAACACAAACGCAAGCACGGACGGTAAAAGAATTATTCGTTCAGGACCGAAATGCGTGCGCCGAGCATGGCATAGTGCCATGTTGAAGCATAAGTGTCAGGATAAGCTTCGAGGCAGTTTGGCATAGTTCCGGTCGCGTAGTTGTGGAGTCACGCAGTTCGGAGTCGTCCAATGGATGGCTGGCTGCGTGATTTGGGCGACAACCGCGCCGGTCGAGTCGAGGATTTGCTCCTCGGAGTCCATCGCATGAAGACATGTGTGCTGACGTCGCGGCTTGACAAACCACTGTCGAAGAGATTCGTTTTCAAACTCGCGCAGACCAGGGAAGAGCTGGAGGCGTGTTTTCGTCTGCTGCACGATGAATACGTGCTGGCGGGCTTCATGGAACCCGACCCTTCCGGGATGCGGGTGACGCTTCACCATGCGTTGCCGACGACATCCACGTTGATGTGCCGTTATGGGAAGCGGGTGGTGGGAACGGTTTCGCTGATACGCGAAAACGGCCTGGGTTTTCCGATGCAGCGGATATTCGATCTGGGCGAAATCGTTCGGGAAGGCGGCAGCGTGGCCGAGGTGTCGGCACTGGCGATCGACAGACGTTTTCATGTGCTCAAAGATCGGATCATGATGCCGTTGCTGAAATTCCTGTATGAGTATGCGGAATACCGATTCGATACACGCCACCTGATGATCGCCGCTCATCCACGACACATCGGGTTTTACGAGGAGGTTCTGTGTTTCAGGCGGTTGTCCTGCTCCCCGGTGGATCATTATGATTTCGTCAATAACGCGCCCGCGATCGGCGCGTATCTCGATCTGGACAAGGCAAAGGAATGTTTTTTCCGAAAGTATGGCAACACGCCGTTGGAGAAAAACCTTTATCACTACTTTGCCGTGGCTGCGTTACCCAATGGGCAGTTTCCTCATCAGCGGTTCGATACCGCAGCCGACCCGGTCATGACGCCGGAACTGATGGATTATTTTTTCAACCGACGCACGAAAATTTTCTCCACCCTGGGGACAGCGGAAATACGATTGCTGCACACGGTCTACAACTTGTCCAAATATCAAGGTTGCCTGCCGCCATTGCCTGACAGCGTGCAGCGAGAACATGGGCGAAATCATGTCTATCGCCGCTTTTCGGTCAGGCGCCCGGCTTGGCTGCGGGTCAGCCAAACGGTTGATGGCTCTGGCAGTTGCGGTGTTTCCGCCGATATTGCACTGACCGTTTATGAGTGTTCGGAAAAGATTTTTTGCGCCCATGCCGACAGGCCGTTATCGGTGGGGCTGAACGGCGAAGCCGACGTGAAACTGGACATGAATGGATTGGAACGCTGTATCCTGCCCGTGGAGGTTGTGCGCTTGAGTCGACACAGCGACCGCGTAATCATGTTGCGGATACGTGATGGCAGCGGCGAACAGGGCGAACTATGGCTGAGGTTCATCCATGCCCTCAGTGACATTGGCGTACCTGCCACTTCCCATTTCGAAGAGACGTCCCTTTTTGGCGGCGACGTACTCCCCCCCGCGTTGCAAGGTATTTTCGGGTGACTGAGGCCGTGGGACTGCTTCAGTGCGGACGCCTGCGCAGACGCTCGATGGCGTGGATCTGGGCAATGGCTTCCATCAACTCGGCCTGGGCCTTGGCGTAGTCGATCTTGGCGCTATTGTCGGCAAGCGCCTCTTCGGCCTTGCGCTTGGCGTCGAGCGCCTTGGCTTCGTCCAGATCCTTGCCACGGATCGCGGTGTCGGCAAGCACCGTCACCCCTGTGGGCTGGACTTCGAGAATGCCGCCAGCCACGAAGATAAGCTCTTCTGTTTCCTGGAGCGGAATCTTGATCCGTACCGCGCCCGGTCTGATTCGGGTCATCAGCGGCGTGTGGCCGGGCAGAATGCCGAGTTCGCCCGATTCACCGGGCAGGGCGACAAATTCCGCCAACCCGGAAAAGATTTGCTCTTCCGCGCTGACAACATCCACATGTACCGTCATGGCCATGATTATCCTCTGGAGCAAGCCCCCCGTGCGAGCATCTGCCGCGCGGGGGGAGGGAAACAAAGCGAATTACTGGAGTTTGCGCCCCTTTTCAATCGCTTCCTCGATACTGCCGACCATGTAGAACGCCTGTTCGGGCAGGCTGTCGTACTCGCCGGTGACGATGGCCTTGAATCCGGCGATGGTGTCCTTGAGCGGCACATATTTGCCGGGGGAGCCGGTAAAGACTTCAGCAACGTGGAAGGGCTGCGAGAGGAAACGCTGAATCTTGCGCGCGCGCGCCACGGTGAGTTTGTCTTCGGGTGAAAGCTCATCCATGCCCAGAATGGCGATGATGTCGCGCAACTCCTTGTATTTTTGCAAGGTCTGCTGCACGGAACGCGCCACATTGTAGTGCTCTTCACCAATGACCAGCGGGTCGAGCTGACGACTGGTGGAATCGAGCGGATCGACGGCAGGGTAGATCCCGAGCGCGGCGATGTCGCGGGAGAGCACGACGGTGGAGTCCAGGTGCAGGAAGGTGGTGGCGGGCGACGGGTCGGTCAAGTCGTCCGCCGGGACATACACGGCCTGGATGGAGGTGATGGAACCGACCTTGGTGGAGGTGATGCGCTCTTGCAGGCGGCCCATTTCTTCGGCCAGAGTCGGTTGGTAGCCCACGGCGGAAGGCATCCGGCCCAGCAGGGCGGACACTTCCACCCCGGCCAGGGTGTAGCGGTAGATGTTGTCGACGAAGAACAGGATGTCGCGGCCCTCGTCGCGGAAACGTTCGGCCATCGTCAGGCCGGTCAGGCCGACGCGCAAACGGTTGCCCGGCGGCTCATTCATCTGACCGAACACCATCGCAACCTTGTCGAGCACGTTCGAGTCCTTCATTTCATGATAGAAGTCGTTGCCCTCGCGGGTGCGCTCGCCTACACCGGCAAACACGGACAGACCGGAGTGCTGTTTGGCGATGTTGTTGATGAGCTCCATCATGTTGACGGTCTTGCCGACGCCCGCGCCGCCGAACAGCCCCACCTTGCCGCCCTTGGCAAACGGGCAGATGAGGTCGATGACCTTGATGCCGGTTTCCAGAAGTTCGACGGAAGGCGAGAGCTCGTCGAATTTTGGCGCTTTCTGATGGATCGTCCGGCGCTCGTCGGTGGGGATTTCACCGGCTTCGTCGATGGGACGCCCCAGCACGTCCATGATGCGGCCCAGCGTGGCAGGACCGACGGGAACCGCGATCGGCCCGCCCGTGTTGGAGACTTTCATGCCGCGCCTCAGCCCGTCGCTGGAACCCAGCGCAATGGTGCGTACCACGCCGTCTCCAAGTTCCTGTTGCACTTCAAAGGTGAGATCCTTTTCGACAAAAGAGCCGGAAACATCCTCGAGCTTGAGGGCGTCATACACTTTCGGCATTGTTTCTCTGGGGAACTGGATGTCCACCACTGCGCCAATGCACTGAACGATAGTACCGTTACTCATCGCTTTTCCTTGTGTCAAGAGTGTTCGTCAGACCGCAGCAGCCCCGCTGACAATTTCGGTCAATTCCTTGGTGATCGCAGCCTGTCGGGTCTTGTTGTAGACCAGTTTCAGCTCGTTGATGACGTTCTTGGCGTTGTCGGAGGCGGCTTTCATTGCCACCATCCGCGCGCTCTGTTCGGAAGCCATGTTCTCGGCAACGGACTGATAGACCAATGCCTCGATGTAGCGCACCAGCATGTCGTCGATGACGGCATGCGGATCCGGCTCGTAAATGTAGTCCCACGCCTGACTGGGTGTGCCCAGCCTGTCGCCGGTCAGCGGCAAAAGCTGTTCCACGACCGGCTCCTGCTTCATGGTGTTGATGAAGCGGGTATAGGCGACATGGACGGCATCGAGCTCGCCGTTCTGGAAAGCATCGAGCAGGACCTTTACCGGCCCGATCAGTTTTTCGAGCGCCGGCCTGTCACCGAGTTGCACCACATGCGAGACGACGTTGCCCCCGAGGCGCTGCATGAAACCCAAGCCCTTGTTGCCGATGCAGCAGGCGCGGATGTCGGTGACGCCGGAACTTTCCCATGACTTGAGCGCGTTGATGGCAACACGTTGCACGTTGGTATTGAGTCCTCCGCACAAGCCCTTGTCGGTCGTCACCAGGATCAGTCCGACTCGCTTGATTTCCTCTTTCTGGACCAGGAACGGGTGCTCGTAGTCGACGATGTCGGCCTGGGACAGGTGCGCGGCGAGTTCGCGGATCTTTTCGCAATAGGGACGGGCGGCGCGCATCCGTTCCTGCGCCTTGCGCATCTTGGATGCGGCCACCATTTCCATGGCCTTGGTGATCTTGCGCGTGTTTTGTACGCTCTTGATCTTGGTACGGATTTCCTTCCCGCTAGCCATTTTCCGTCTCCTCGACCGTCAGGTCCAGCTCTTCTTGAACTCGACAATCGTGGCAGCCAGGATCTTTTCGGCCTCGGCATCGAGGTCGCACTTCTCCATGACGTCCTTCACGAGTCCTTCTTGCTGCGTCTTGATGTATTGCAGCAGGCCCGCCTCGAAGGCCAACACACGGTTGGCGTCGATGTCGTCGAAGTAGCCGTTGTTGACCGCGTAGAGGACGAAGCCCATTTCGGCAATCGACATCGGCGAGTATTGCGTCTGCTTCATCAATTCGGTGACACGACGACCGCGTTCGAGCTGTTTGCGGGTGGCGTCGTCGAGATCGGAAGCGAATTGCGCAAACGCGGCCAGTTCGCGGTACTGCGCGAGGTCGGTACGAATACCGCCCGAGAGTTTCTTGATGATCTTTGTCTGGGCTGCGCCGCCGACGCGGGACACCGAGATACCGGCGTTGATCGCAGGACGGATACCCGCGTTGAAGAGGTCGGTTTCAAGGAAGATCTGACCATCGGTGATGGAAATGACGTTGGTCGGCACGAAGGCGGACACGTCGCCAGCCTGGGTTTCGATGATCGGCAACGCGGTGAGCGAGCCGGTCTTGCCCTTGACTTTGCCATTGGTGATTTTTTCGACGTAGTCGGCGTTGACGCGCGCAGCCCGCTCCAGCAGACGGGAGTGGAGGTAGAACACGTCCCCTGGGTAGGCTTCGCGGCCTGGCGGGCGGCGAAGCAGGAGCGAGACCTGACGATAGGCCCACGCCTGCTTGGTGAGATCGTCGTAGATGATGAGGGCGTCCATCCCGTTGTCGCGGAAGAATTCGCCCATCGTGCAACCAGCGTAAGGCGCGAGGTACTGCATCGCGGCGGACTCGGAGGCGGTGGCCGCGACGATGATGGTGTATTCCATCGCGCCATGCTCGGTGAGCTTGCGCACCACGTTGGCGACGGTCGAGGCTTTCTGACCGATGGCGACGTAGACGCAGAAAACGCCCTGGCCTTTCTGGTTGATGATGGTGTCAATCGCAACGGCAGTCTTGCCGGTCTGGCGGTCGCCGATGATGAGTTCGCGCTGGCCGCGACCGATGGGAACCATCGAGTCGATGGACTTCAGCCCGGTTTGTACCGGCTGCGATACCGATTGACGCGCGATGACGCCGGGGGCGACCTTTTCGATCTTGTCGGTGAGCTTGGCGTTGATCGGACCCTTGCCGTCGATGGGCTGACCGAGGGAATTGACTACGCGACCGATCAGTTCGGGGCCGACAGGCACTTCGAGAATGCGTCCGGTGGCCTTGACGGTATTGCCTTCGATGATGTGCTCGTATTCGCCGAGCACGACCGCGCCGACGGAATCGCGTTCGAGGTTGAGCGCCAGACCAAAGGTGTCGCCGGGAAATTCCAGCATTTCGCCCTGCATGGCATCGGCCAGGCCGTGGATGCGGCAGATGCCGTCGGTAACGGAGATGACCGTGCCTTCGTTGCGCGAAGTTGCGGCAAGCTGGAGGTTCTGAATCCGGCTCTTGATCAGATCACTGATTTCAGAGGGGTTGAGTTGCATTCGATGACTCCTGGTTCTTGAGCGCGGCGACCATGCTTGCAAGTTTGCCGCGAACGGATGCGT
>WRNU01000170.1 GCA_009776435.1 Betaproteobacteria bacterium
CGTGTGTATAATACACACCATGAAAAGTGCCGAACTCGTCAAACTTCTTGAACAGGCAGGCTGGAAGCTCATCAATACGCGCGGATCACACCATGTCTTTCGGCATTCGGAACGTCCTGGGCATATCAGTGTCCCTCACCCACGCAAGGATCTGGGAGTTGGGCTGCTGAAGAAATTGATGAAGCGAGCCGGAATCGAGGAGCCAAAACCATGAGATACCCCATTGCAATCGAACCGGGCGACGAAACGCACAGCTTCGGCGTGGTTGTTCCGGACTTGCCCGGATGCTTTTCGGCTGCGGANAGTGGNGTGGATGAAGCCATTGAAAACGCAAGAGANGCCATTTCATTGTGGATCGAATCCGCGCTGGAAGATGGGCAGAGTATTCCCGCCCCGTCTNCCATCGAGGCATTACGCCAGAACCCGGAATTCGCTGGCTGGATATGGGCAATAGCNGAAGTTGATCCGGCCATGCTCGATGANCGCGTTGAGCGTGTAAACATCACCTTGCCGCGCCGGGTGTTGGCGCGAATCGACGAGCGCGCGAAGGCCCGCGGGCAGACACGCTCCGGGTATCTCGCTCACCTGGCGGTCATGGGATGACAAATGAAATCGAAAAAGCGAGCGTAGATACTACCCGCGCCCGGATCGTCAGTTATCCTTCTTCAACCCGAACCGGCTCATGAGGTCATAGAGCGACGGACGGCTGACACCGAGCACTTCCGCCGCGCGGGCGATGTTGCCGTTGGTGCGCGCCAGCACCCGCACGACGGCCTGACGTTCGGCGACATCCCGCACCCGGCGCAGGTTGAGGTATTCCAGGGCTTCGTCATCATCGCCGCCCGTGTCCAGGCCGAGGTCTTCGGCCGTGATCCGGTTGCCGTCGGCCATGATGACGGCGCGCTTGAGGCAGTTTTCCAGTTCTCGCACGTTGCCCGGCCAGGAATAGAGTTCGATCGCGGCAATGGCGTCTTCGCCGAGTTGAATCGCGCCGCGCCCGTTTTCCTGCGCGAATTGCCGCACGAAATGATGGGCGAGCAACACGGCGTCGCCATCACGGTTGCGCAGGGGCGGAATCGTGATGACGATTTCCGCCAGACGGTAATAAAGATCTTCGCGAAACAAGCCTGCCTGTATCTGGGCCTTGAGGTCGCGGTGTGTCGCGCAGACGACCCGGACATCCACCGGAATCTCCTGACGACCACCGAGCCGCTCGATGACTCTTTCCTGCAAAAACCGCAACAATTTGGCCTGGAGAGCCATCGGCAGATCGCCAATTTCATCCAGGAAAAGCGTTCCCTTGTGCGCGGTTTCGATCTTGCCGGGCGTCTGACGGGCCGCGCCGGTGAAAGCGCCTTTCTCGTAGCCGAACAGTTCGCTTTCGAGCAGGTTTTCGGGAATCGCCGCGCAGTTGATGGCAACGAACCGCTCCGCCGCGCGCGGCGACAACTGATGCAGCCCTCGCGCCAACACTTCCTTGCCGGTTCCGCTGTCGCCAAGCAACGCCACGGTGACGGAAGTCAGCGCCACCCGCTCGATGGTATGACATATCTTCTGAATGCCCGCATCGCGTGTGATGAGGCCCGTCACCGAACCCGCCCGCGCCTGTTGCAACCTCCTGTTTTCGGCCTGCAAATCGTAGAGTCGGAAAGCGCGCTCGATGGTCAGGGTCAGCAATTCCGGCTCGAAGGGCTTGCTGAAAAAGTCGTAAGCGCCCATGCCGACGGCGCGCACCGCGTTTTCGCGGTCGTGTTGCCCGGTGAGGACGATGATCTTGGTATCGGGCGCCAGCGCCAGGATTTCACTCAGAAGGAGGAACCCCTCGCTCACATCGTCGGGGTGCGGTGGCAATCCCAGGTCCATCGTCACGACCGCAGGCTCGTAACGACGCATCTGCGCGACCGCGCTTTCGCGGTCGTCCGCCACTACGGCCTCGAAACCATCGAACGCCCAACACATCTGCTTTTGCAGGGCCGGATCATCCTCGATGATCAACAGGGTTCTTTGCTTGTCAGTCATGCTTGCCGCCTCAGCTTTCTCCATGTTCCCTTTCTTCGATTTTCGAGTCCAGTCTCGTGTGCAGGGGCAACTCGATGGTCACCCGCGTGCCGACGCCTTCCTTACTCTCGTAAGACACCTCTCCACCCAGTTCGCGGATGTACTGGCGGGTTTCATAAACCCCGATTCCCATGCCGCTCGACTTGGTGGTCTGAAATGGGCGCGAAAGGCGTTCGCGGATAAAATCCTCCGACATGCCGCAACCGGTGTCTATCACCATGATGCGCACCCGTTCCGAACCGGACGCCTCCAGCGCAACGCGTACCATACCATTGTCCGACGTGGCCTCGATGGCATTTTGTATGATATGGCCGATTACACGCTCCAGCCGTTCGGGATGCGCCTGCACCATGAGCATGTCGCAACCTGGCGACATGTCGAGTCTCATCTTGGGGTGTTGCTCCTGCTTGATACGGTGGATATTTTCCAGCCTTCTCGCCAGATTGACCATACGTGGCGGGTCGATCGAGCGTTTTTCCTGCAACTGGATCATCAACCCGCGCATTTTCGTTTCGACGTGCGCCACGGTTTCGAGCATATCGGCCTGAAACTCCGGGTTGTCCTTGTGACGCTCGGCATTGCGCAGCATCAACGACAACTGGGCCACGAGGTTTTTCAGATCGTGGACGACGAAAGCCGTCATGCGGCTGAAGGACTCGAACTTGCGCGCTTCCAGCAAATCTTCTGCGGCCAGCATTCTTTCCAGATCGCTGGCGGCCTGGTGCTGAGCGATCTTGAGCAGATCGAGCACTTCCCAGTCGATCTCGAAGCGTGTCCGGGGCGTCGTCAGCAGGACGAATCCGATTACCCCCGCCCCGCCGATGAGCGGAATCACCAGCCAGGCGTCCGGAAAGCGCGACGCAAGCCAATCCGGCAGCATCAGGCCGGGATAGTTTGCCGGGCTCCGGCGATATTCCTCCAGGTTGATGATCCATCCCCGTTTCTGCATGAAATTCACCAGCGAGCTTTCCGCCGGTTCCGTCACTCTCGCCTGCTCGGGCACGTTGACTCGTGCCAGGATCGTGAAATCGGTGTCTTCTCCCACGTTGTCCCGCAGCCACAGCGCGCCACCGGGACTTTCCACCAGGTTGGCCAGCGCGGTGATGACCGATTGCCCNAGATTGGACTGNCCATCCGCCGANGACANCGCACGGGTGAAACGCAGCCATTCGGCACGGTAGTCGTAGCGGTATGGAAACAGGTGCTTGTTGATGAACACGCGCAATTTGGCCCGTTGTGCTGTGGACGACATGAGCGCCGCCAGCAGCAACAGCGCCGCGAACAGCAGCACCGTTTGCAGGGCTTGCCCCCACTCCCCGCCAAAGCTGCGCACATAAAACCCGATGCCGGAGACCGCAAGCAGGTAAAGCCCGGACAAGCCCAGCGCCGTGGAATGGAAGGCTGCCTCGCGCGACAGGGACATGCGTAAGGACCAGGACGGATTGCGCGCTCCCGAAATCGCTATCAGTGGAATGATCAGGACATGGATCGGGCCACGCACGGCCCAGATGATTTTGGTTGGGCGATCGAAAAGGAACGCATCGGAAAACAGGTAGAGTTCAAACAGGAATACCGCGCCCAGCCCCATGCACAAGGGCTTGAACGTTCGGCGTACATCCAGGGGAATACCCACGTAGAGTTGTTCGATCAGCACCAGCCCCAGTACCGCAGTAGCCAGTGAGCCGCCGAAGATCAGCTTGAGTCCCCATGCGTCCGGCAACATAAACAAGGCGATGGATGCGGCCCCGGCCAGTTGCACCCCCAACACCGCGATTGCAATGACCAAAAATCGCTTCCAGGCTTTGCCGAGCAGGGGACGCAACAGAATCAGCAGAAACGCGAACCAGCCCCCGCCACGCAGTATGTCCAGGGCGGAAGCCCACAGGAAAGGCATCAGAGAAAGGCGGCTGGCATACCAAAGGCAGCCCAATGCCCAGAGGGTTGTCAGGATCACCGTCACCAGCAGGCAGCCGCCGACTATTGCGCCCCGCCATGCCGCGTACAGGTACAGCGCGAATCCGCCATAAACGAGCGCGGTCAGCGCATATGCCCAAACCGCGAAATCGTCCTGGCTCATCGCGCGCGCTTGCCCATCAGTACCACATGCACGGTCTCGAGCAGCACGAGCATATCGAGCACCAGTGAGTGATTCTTGACGTAGTAAAGCTCGTATTGCAATTTCTGGGTTGCTCCGGAAATCGAATCATCGTCATCCCGATATTGCACCCTGGCCCAACCCGTCATGCCCGGCTTGACACAATGCCGCACACCGTAAAACGGAATCTCACGCGCCAGACTATCCACGAAAGAGGGCCGTTCCGGGCGCGGACCGACCAGACTCATTTCGCCCATGAACACATTGAACAACTGCGGCAGCCGGTCGATACGCAGATCATGAATGATCCGTCCGATTCTCGAAAACTCTCCCCGGGCATCCAGGGCTTCGTCCAGGCTGTCGTCATCGACGTTGCCTGCGCCGATGCGTTTGCAACGAAACCGGATGATCCTGAAAACCTGACCGCCCAACCCGACTCGTTCCTGGCGGTAAAACACCGGCCCGTGATCGTTGAACACGATCAGGAACGCGGCCAGCATCATCACCGGCGAAAGCAGAACGAGCAGGGAGAAGGAAATCATCAGGTCGAATACGCGCTTTGTGAACACACGCATCAAAGGCTGCTGGAAACCTTCACCAAAAATCAGCCAGCTTGCGCGCAGGGAATCGAGCCGCACCTGACGGCGAACCCGTTCGTGAAATGAGGGCCAATCGAGGATTCGCACGGCGGCAAGCTTGCAATCGAGCAACTCGCGCAGAGGCAGCGCCTTGCCCCGGAGTTCGCTCATGGCCACGATGATGGTGTCGATTCCCAGCCTTTTGACCGCATCGGACAGATTGCCGCCGGAGACGATCTTTCCGGCTTCCACGCACTGTTCACTCTCGTCATCGATGGGGAAAAACCCCTGCACCTCCACCTTTCCCTGTTCCGGGTGCAGCAGGATGCGCTCCACTTCCTGCGCTTCCCTGCCCGTGCCGACAACCAGTATTCTGGGCGCAAAAAGCGAAGATGCCTGACTGCGGTTGATCAGCATCCGTACCAAAAGCATGAGCAACAGCAGGGCAAGCACCTGGAGACGCATCGCCAGCGAAGCAAACCCCTGCCAGGGCAAAAGCAACATCGCGGCGTAAGCCACAGGCAGGCAGAACAACGCCGACAACACGAACCGGGCGAACGCGGTGCGTGGGCTGTCTTCATCGACTGGCCGGTACAGGCCGAAAGCGAAGATGACGACAATCATCACCACAGCAAATCCAAGCGCCGACGGGAGGAGTCCCTTCAATTCGACCCCATGGGTATCCGCCCAGAAAGCGGCTGAGGCAATGACGGCCAGTACGAGCAACAGCGAATCGAGACCAATCCGCTGTAATACGTGCCGCGAAAAATACTGGCTAAACGCTTTCAGCATGGTTCTTCCTCGAACCGCCTCGATCCGGCAGGAAAAGCAACGGCACCGCGAAACAATCCGACACTCTGTTCATGGCAGATAAACCCATCCTCTCACCGGACGACATTTCCACATGTTTTTTTATTTTTGCGAGCGACTATCCTATCTCAATGATCGCGTTGTCGAAAAGCCTCAAACAGACAAATACCGCTTGCCACCGAAACGTTGAGGCTTTCCACGCACCCTTGCATCGGAATGCGGGCCAGTTCATCACACCTCGCGCGCGTCAGGCGGCGCAGGCCGTCACCCTCGGCCCCGAGCACCCAGGCAATCGGCCCTTTCTGATCAATATCGAACAGGCTTTTTTCGGCTTCACCCGCCGCGCCTACAATCCAGATACCGGCTTTTTTCATTTGTTCCAACGCCCGTGCAAGATTTGTCACGGTGATGTAAGGAACGGCATCGGCAGCGCCGCTGGCCACCTTGACTGCCGTGGCGTTGAGGCTGGCGGCGCGGTCCCTGGGCGCAATCACGGCATGCGCGCCC
>WRNU01000171.1 GCA_009776435.1 Betaproteobacteria bacterium
GTCGAGAGCAGCCTGCGCGCCCTGATGACTCCTGACAAGATCAATCTCGCCAGTCTCGGCAACCGGGTTCCGCACCTGCATTGGCACGTCATCGCGCGCTTTGCCGATGATCGCCATTTCCCCGAATCCATATGGGGCCGCGAACGACGACGCGCCCCGATGCGCAATGCGCCCGACTACGCTATCTTGGCGGATCGGATAACTATTGAGCTTGCTCAAATCTCGGATACTTGATAGATGTTATCGAAAAACTTCCTGATTCCCCCGGAGTTTCCATGGACTATCGCGACCCTGCACAATGTCTGGGTTTTTTGCAAAATTTGCCGACAGACAGCCCCGTAGAGCGGCTTTCCGTACTCGCGGACATCGTCGCCGACCTGCTTGTCGCCCGCCCTCTCCCGGAACCGCATCTCGAAGTTCTGGAGATGGCTCGTCCATTGATCGACAAGACCCGAGCCAGACTTCCCGGACTCGACGGCGATGAACCGCTGCCCCCCGACAGCCTGCACAACGAGCTTTTGCTGAAAGTCATCAAGCTCTGGAACGACCTTTCACGTTCCTACGCCCTCGTTGCCGCGCTGGCTGCCGAAACCGGAACCCTCAAGGCTCAACGCGCGTTGCTTGCGCAACGCCGCACCTACTATGCGGGCAAGATCGTATCCGAGTATTACCGCGCGCATCGGGCTTTGCCCGTCGATCTGTGGAAACGGGTGCACGAATGTTTCATCGCTGCCGAACAGGAAAACGTACACGCCGTCCGGGTCTCCGATACGCTCAACGTCGTCTGGAAAGCACAAAGCGCGCAGGAAGCCTACCTCTCCATCCTGCTGCTCGATCTGGCCAACGCCTTCGGGCGTAGCGGGCAGGAATGGACATGGATTTGCCGCTGGGCGGAACGTTTCTCGCCCTACTGCACCCTCAGCCCGAATATCGAGGGGCGCAAGCCCACGACCTACGGGCTCGATCTGGCCGCCGACCACGGTTTGCGACCGCTCGGCCTGCTGAACAAGGATGCAACGCCCCGCTATTTCGATTGCAACAAGCTGGCAAGCCAGATTCAGTCCGTGTTTGCGCAATTCAAGCAGGGGGTGTCGCCCTCCTCGCTCGGCCTCGGAGAAGATTGCAGCGTCGAGGCCAGCGCGCGCCTGTTGCTGTCGCTCTACCGACCCTGGGGACTGGCTTCCGCCGGGCGACGTTTCCCGCGGCGGGGCAGCACGGGCATGGTCGAACTGTGCGCCGAATGGCTCACCATCGGCTTTCACATCCAGGGCAAACTGTTCGAGCAGCCTCGAAACTTCAATCAACGCTCGATGACGAGCAGCCTGGGCTACACGCACGACGAACTGGCGCTCCATGCCTTCGGCGAACGCGCGGCAGGCGTCGAAACCGAACTGACCCGGAATGGAAAGCGCAATTTCAGCCACCAACACCTCGAAGCCGAACGCCTCGGGCTGGTCTGCGAACAATGGAAACTGCTCGACCAGTCGGTCGGAGGCTTTCGCCTGCAACAGCGCCCTCATTCCGAGCGTCTTTCGCATCATCAACTGGTGGGATTGCGCCCGCAGGATGGCGAATATTTCCTGCTCGGCCAGGTAAGCTGGCTGATGTTCCGCGAAGACGGCCTGCTCGAAGCCGGTATCCACGTCCTGCCGGGGCTACCGCGAGTCATCGCCGCCCGCCAGCGCACCGAATCCGACGATCTGCGCGAACCCTATTCCCAGGCTTTCATGATCGAAGCCAGCGACGTGCTCCAGATCACCGCCTCCTTGATCCTGCCGGAAGGCTGGTACAAGACCAATGCCATCGTCGAAGTGTTCGACGCGGGCCTCGAACGGCAGCTCAGGATGACGCAACTCCTGCTCAAAGGCCCGAATTTCGAGCAGATCGGCTTCACGGAGCTTTCAGAACCCGCCTGAACGGCAACCACCACACTCTCGCCATGACAGACTCTTCCACACCCGCTGATTCTCCCGAGCAGGCCGCATCCGGTCAGACCACGCATTTCGGTTTCCAGACCGTTACCGAAGATCTGAAACAGAAAAAAGTCGCCGGAGTCTTTTCCTCGGTGGCACAAAAATACGACATCATGAACGATGTGATGTCCCTCGGCCTGCACCGGCTCTGGAAAGCGTTCACCATCCGGCTGGCCGGTGTGCGCGAAGGTGATCGCGTGCTCGATGTGGCCGGTGGAACCGCCGATCTGTCGCTCGCCTTTGCGCGCCGGGTCGGCGCAAGCGGCCAGGTCTGGCTGACCGACATCAACCACGACATGCTCTCGCGCGGACGGGACCGTCTCATCGACAAAGGGTTTTCCCTGCCGATCGCCCAGTGCAATGCCGAAAAACTTCCCTTTCCGGAGTCCCATTTCGATTGCGTCACCGTCGCCTTCGGCCTGCGCAACATGACCCACAAGGAGGCCGCGCTTGCCGAGATGCGGCGTGTGTTGCGTCCTGGTGGCCGCCTGCTGGTGCTGGAGTTCTCCCAGGTCTGGAAACCTTTGTCGCCTTTCTACGATCTATACTCGTTCAAGCTGTTGCCCTGGCTGGGCGAAAAAGTGGCGGGCGACGCGGACAGCTACCGCTATCTCGCGGAGTCCATCCGCGTGCATCCGGGCCAGGAGGAACTGAAGACGATGATGGAGGGCGCGGGTCTCGACAAGGTCGATTACTTCAATCTCAGCGCGGGCATCGTTGCCGTTCATCGTGGTTACAAGATTTGAACCAACTCCCAGGGGTTAAATCAATTCCCCAAAACAAAACGTTCCACGGAGAGGAAAAAATGGAAAAACGGCGTGTGAAGGTCTGGGATGTGCCGACCATCCTTTTTCATTGGCTCCTGGTGTTGCTGACCATCGCCGCATTCGTCACCGGGTTTCTGGGCGGCAGCCTGATCGACACTCACGGCCAGATTGGATTGGCCATTGCCGGATTGCTCGCGTTCCGGCTGGTGTGGGGCGTGATCGGCTCGACTTACGTTCGCTTCGTCCAGTTCGTTCCTGGCCCTGCGCGGGTGATTGCCTACCTGCGGGGGCAATGGCACGAACTCGGGCACAACCCGCTGGGGGCGTTCTCGGTGCTTGGCCTGCTCACGCTGATGCTGTTCCAGGTGGCCAGCGGCCTGGTGTCCGACGACAACATCGCCTTTACCGGACCGCTGAAAGCCTTGGTGAGCCAGAGCACCGCCGACCGGCTCACGGGGTTGCACTTGCTCAATGTCTGGCTGATCGTGGGTCTTGTGAGCCTGCATACGCTCTCCATCATCTTCTACGCCGTGGTCAAGAAGAACAATCTGGTGTCCCCCATGCTCACCGGCCACAAGACCGTCGACGACCCCTCGCTGGAATCGGCGCGTGGCGGCGGCTGGTTGCCGTTCGTGCTGGCCGTGCTGATTGCCGCCGGTGTCGTCTGGGCCGCCAACGGCGGCTTGAATCCGGCGCCACCGCCCCCGCCGCCGCAAACGGCTCCGGCGTGGTAGAGGCCACGCCGTAATTTGGGCACGGTCATGCAGGGGCGTAGCGCGAGAACGCCCCTGTTGCCTTCACCCCCGCGACCGATCGACCGTCACGTCGACGCCTCCCTCGGCAAACTGGACGGCAAGCGCATCGCCCGGCTGAAGACCGACGGCGGCGCGCACGATATGACCTTCGGCGTTGCGGACGATGCTATAACCGCGCGTAAGCACGGCATCCGGGTTCAGTTGGCGCAAGCCGTCGGAAAGCGCAACGAGCCTTTGCCTTTGCGCGCCGATCAGGGCGCGCGCGGCCCTGTCCAGGCGCTCCCCGATGCCGTCGATCTGCTTGCGCAGGACGGCGGGCGCGGGAACCCTGGCGTTCAGGCGCAATGCGAGCGTCGACAATCGGTGGGCACATTCTCCCAGGCGAACCATTACCGCCTGTCGGAGCCGCCGTTCATGGTATTCGGTGTGCTCTCTTGCGCGCCGCAAGCGGTCTCGCGGATGAATCAGGCGTAGCGCACAGCGGTCGGCACGCTGCGCTAGCGCCTCCAGTTGCCGCGTGATGGATTGGCGCAGATGCCGGTCCGCAACGACAAGAGCGTCACGGGCGGAAAAATAACCGGCGCTGACCCGTTCCGCCGCGCCCGTGGGCGTAGGCGCGCGCAGATCGACGACAAAATCCGCAATCGTATAATCCGTCTCATGCCCGATGCCGCTCACCACCGGTAAGGGACAGGCGGCAATGGCGCGCGCCAGGGCTTCGTCGTTGAAGGCCTGGAGATCTTCGAGACTGCCGCCGCCGCGCACCAGCAAAATGAGTTCGATGCCATCCATCCCTGCACGGCGCACAGCGGTGGCGAGCGCCCCGCACAACTGACGCGGCGCGTCGACGCCCTGAACCGAAGCAGGATAAATCGTCACCGGCAGACCCGGCGCGCGCCTCTCCAGGGTAACGAGCACGTCATGCAATGCCGCAGCCGCCGGAGAGGTGACGATACCAAGCCCTTCCGGAAATGCTGGCAGAGGGCGGCGACGAGTGGGGTCGAACAAACCTTCAGCCGCAAGCTTCTCCCTGAGCCGCCGGAACGCTTCGGCCAGATCCCCGGCTCCCGCCGGACGCAACGTCTCGACGTTGATCTGGTAATCGCCACGCGCTTCATACAATGTGGCCAGCGCCCGCGCTTCGACGCGCATGCCGTTTTCGGGGCGAAAAGGCAACAACTGCGCGCGATTGCGCCACATCGTACAGCGCACCTGCGCCTGGGCATCCTTGAGGGTGAAGTAGATATGCCCGGAAGCGGCGCGGGTGAGATTGGAAACTTCGCCGCCGACCCACAGCAGAGGAAGCGCGGCCTCGATCGCCGTGCGAGCCAGCCGGTTGAGATCGCTCACGCTGATGACGCGGGAAGCGCCCGCCTCATGAGGCAAAAAATCGTCCGGAGCGCCATCGTAGCGTGTTGACATTTTTTCCACAGAAATCCACAGATCGAAATCGCAGTCAAAAACCGCCTCGCAAGAACGCGATAAGACCTTGATCGCCCAAAGATTTATTTTATTTTTGTTTTGAATCAAACACTTGCATTATTGCACAATTTTGCGGCGATGGAGCAAAAGTGGCGCGACAGGTGTGAATGTGGCGCATATTCCGTAAAACTCCACAAGCTTATCCACAGGTTTTGTGGATGAGACATGCACGTCGCACTTGCTCACACCGTCCGGCGGGGCTACATTCGGGCATTTCGGATTACTTTCATTTCAATTTTCTTTCCGAGGAGCGAACGTGTTCCAGATGTTTCAGGCAGGCGGTTGGCCGATGTGGCCGCTGTTGTTGGCTTCGGTGATTGCCGTGGCATTGATTATCGAGCGCTCGATCAGTTTGCGTCGCGCGCGTGTCGTTCCATCCGGCCTCCTCGATCGGATCATCTCCGATCTGGGGCGGCACGGCGCTCCGCCGGAGATGATATCGCGCGTTGCCGCCCATTCGCCCCTGGGGCGGGTGCTTGCGGCGGGTTTGCGCAACATCAAGAGCTCGCGCGAGATCATGAGGGAATCGATCGAGGAGGCAGGCCGCACCGTGGCGCATGATCTCGAACGCTTTCTCACCACGCTCGGCACCATCGCCGCCATCAGTCCCTTGATGGGGCTGTTCGGCACGGTCGTCGGGATGATCGAGATGTTCGCGGGACAAGGCGTCTCAGGAACGCAGGAGCAAGTGGCCCAAGGGATTGGGATGGCGCTGCACGCAACGGCCTTCGGCATCATCATTGCGATTCCCGCGATGATCTTCTGGAGGCATTTCCGCCGTCTGGTCGATGACTACGTGATCGACATGGAACAGCAAGCGACCATGCTCATCGAGGTGGCGCACGGCGAACGCAGGCGCTGAAAATCATGAATTTCCGTCACTCCAGTGGTCAGAGAAGCGAGCCTGAGATCAATCTCGTCCCGTTGATCGACGTGATGCTGGTCATCATCATCTTCCTGATGATGACCATGACCTTCAACAAAACCGCCGGCCTGGAGATTTCCCTGCCGACCGCCGATGCCAAG
>WRNU01000172.1 GCA_009776435.1 Betaproteobacteria bacterium
GCCTTCACCGGGTTGGTGATCTTGATGAAGGCAACGGCATTGATGAAGATGACCGCGTTATCGCGCGTGATGACTTCCTGTTGCTGCACATCGAGAATGATGTCCTTGGTAACGAGCTTGTAGGCGACCTTGTCCAGGTAGGGAATCAGGAAATTGAGACCGGGCAGCAGGGTGGATTGGTATTTGCCCAGGCGCTCGACGATCCATTCCGTGCCTTGCGGCACGAGGCGTATGCCCTTGGCGACCGTGACGAAAGCCAGAAGCAGGATGGCGATGGTGACGATGAAGCCTACGTTGGTGCTGTCCATGAAGAGACTCCGATGAGAAAAATGATGGAGGTAACGCCTGGCGCGTGCTCAGGCCCGCGTGACCTTGAGAAAACTGCCTTCGACGGAAACGAGCTTGACCCTTGTGCCGATGGAGATCTCGGTGTCGGATGTGCAGGGCCATTCCTCTGCGCCGAGAACCGGACGTTGGAAACGTACCTTGCCGCGCTGAAACGGGGCCGCTTCGGCAACCAACAGTCCGATTTCGCCGATGATGTCCCCCGATGCAGTGCCGATCCGGGTTTTATTCCTGATGCGGCTGAAAACGCGGAACCACAGCGCCGTCATGGCTACCGAGGTGATGGCCCAGAGCAGTATTTGCCCGGCGAGCGGAAACCCCGGCGCAACGAGCAGCAACAGACCGACGATGAGCGCACCGAGGCCGAACCAGAGCACGAAAAAAGACGGAATTACCAACTCCAGCAAGACCAGTACGATTCCGCCGACGATCCAATGCCACCACTCCATCGTTTGTTACCTCACAATTGTCATTACATTTTCGACTGCGAAAGGCAGACGCTTATAGTCGATCTCGTTTCGTTGACCCAAAAGATTTAGAGCATAACTTTTCATTATACTTCGGTGAGTGCAGCATTGCACGTGCGCTTTTCAGGGGTTGAACGATATCATGAATGCTTGTACAGCGCGGTTCGGGTACCATTTCTGAAATTTGAGCGGATGCGATGTAATGAAGAGGGTGTGATGACGTTTTTTGGCAGACTGAAAAAGATCTTTTCCCCGGCGCGAACCGCCAGGGAAGACGATAGCGGGCGAGTCGAACCTGGTGAAAAGGTGCGCGGACGCCCCCGGGTACATGTGCTTGCCACGGGCGGGACGATTGCGGGGCGGCTGGTAAGCACGGGGCCGCGTTACCGGGCGGGTGTGCTGGGTGTCGAGGCGTTGCTGGATGCCGTGCCGGCCTTGCGTGGTCTGGCGGATCTCAGTGGCGAACAGGTGGCGAACATCGGTTCGCAGGATATGGATGAGTTCGTCTGGCTCAAACTCGCGCGCCGGGTGAATGAATTGCTCGCCCATCCGGATGTGGACGGAGTCGTCATTACCCACGGGACCGATACGATGGAGGAAACGGCCTGTTTTCTTGATCTGACGGTTCATTCCCCCAAGCCTGTCGTCCTGGTGGGCGCGGTACGGCCTGCGGGCGCGCTTGGCACGGATGGGCCTGTCAACCTGCTCGATGCCGTGACCGTGGCGGCCAACCCCGGTTCCGTCGGGCGTGGAGTGCTGGTCGTGATGCACGGCAGCCTGTTTGAGGCGCGCGATGTCACCAAGGTTTCGTCTTCGGCCTTGCCGACGTTTGCCGCGCCCAATTCCGGCCCGTTGGGACAGTTGATTGATGGTCGAACCTATTACGGACACCGTACCGGCCTTTCTCCGGAGCGGCTCGTTTTCGATGTGTCCCGCCTGGACAAGCTGCCCCCGGTCGGCATCGTCTACGGGTATGCCGGCGCGTCGGCTCTGCCGGTGAAGGCGCTGCTCGATGCGGGTTGCCGGGGCATCGTTTCCGCCGGCGTGGGCAGTGGCAACCTGCACCGCGATGTGCTTGCCACGCTGGCCGATGCCTCGGGCCGGGGCGTGGCCGTGGTGCGCGCTTCCCGTGTTCCTTCCGGGTTGACGTTGCGCAACGTGGAAGTGGATGACAACCGCTTTGGTTTCGTTGCCGCTGGCGCGCTCAATCCGCAGAAGGCGAGGGTGCTCCTTCAACTGGCGCTGACCCGGACTCGGAAACCGGAGGACATTCAGAAGATGTTCGACGACTATTGAGCCGGTGCGCCCGATTGCGCCTCGAGGCCGAGCCGTCGCTGGATTTCCAGGATGAGTGAAGCCTGGTTCATGCTGTAGAAGTGCAACCCCGGCGCGCCGCCTTTGAGAAGCCGTTCGCAAAGCCGGGTGACGGCATCCAGCCCGAAGGCGCGGATGGATTCGACATCGTCGGCATAGCTTTCCAATTGCCTGCGCATCCAGCGCGGGATGTCCGCGCCGCAGGCGTCCGAGAAACGGGCGAGTTTGTGGAAGCTCACGATGGGCATGATGCCGGGAATGATGGGAATTTCCACGCCCGCATCGCGGATTTTCTCCACGAAATGAAAGTAGGCATCGGCGTTGTAGAAGTACTGCGTGATCGCCTCATCGGCGCCGGCTCGCACCTTGCGGACGAAATTGCGCAAATCGGCCTCAGGGCTTTTTGCTTGCGGATGCCATTCCGGGTAGGCTGCGACGATGATCCGAAAGGCGTCGCCCGTCTCTGCGCGGATGAATTCCACCAGTTCATTGGCGTAGCGCAACTCGCCCGCCTCGGCCATGCCCGAGGGCAGATCGCCGCGCAACGCCACGATGCGCCGGATGCCGAGGGCGCTGAATTCTTCGAGCGTTTCCCGAATACCCGTGTAGGTGGAACCGACGCACGACAAATGCGGTACGGCATCGAACCCCTCTGCCGCAATCTCTTTCACGATGGCAAAAGTACGCGCGCGAGTGGAGCCGCCCGCGCCGTAGGTGACGGAAAAGAAATCCGGTTTCAGGGCGGCGAGTCTTGCGCGCTCGCCTTTCAGTTTGAGAAGCCCCTCGGCGGTTTGCGGCGGGAAGAATTCAATGGAGAGTTCGGTGTTCATGCGAATTACTACTTTTCCTTCCGATGGTCGATCACCCTGACGGCCTTGCCCATCGAGCGTTCGACCGAGCCGGTGGGGTGAATCCTGACCTCGCAGGAAATGCCGATGAAATCCTTGATGTCTTTTTGCACCTTGGAGGAGACGCGATCCATGTACTCCTGGCCCTTGGCGTACAGGGGCGGGCTGGCTTCGACATTGATGCGCAGGGAGTTGAGATGGCCTTCGTGAAAGACTTCGAGTTGGTAGAAAGGCGAGAGCGTTTCGGTGCGCATCAGGATGGCTTCGACCTGGGTGGGGAAGACGTTGACGCCGCGAATGATGAGCATGTCGTCGGAGCGACCGGAAATGCGGCTCATGCGTATATGCGTGCGACCGCATTTGCAGGGCGCGGGGTCGAGCACCGCAATGTCGCGGGTGCGAAAGCGCATCATCGGAAAGGCTTCGCGGGTGAGCGAGGTGATGACGATCTCGCCTTTTTCCCCTGGGGGGAGCGGCTCTCCGGTGTCGACGTCGACGCATTCGACGAGGAAATGGTCTTCCCAGATGTGCAGCCCTTTCTTGGCGGCCAGGCATTCGATACCCACCCCCGGCCCCATGAGCTCGGTCAGGCCGTAAATATCGAGCGCGTCGATGCCCATGCGCGATTCGAGCTCATAGCGCATTTCCTCGCTCCACGGTTCGGCGCCGAACAGGCCGACCCGCAGCGGCTGCTTGCGAACATCGATGCCCAGTTTCTCGGCTTCTTCCACGATGTTGAGCGCGTAGGAGGGGGTGCAGCACATGGCATCCGGGGCCAGATCCTGCAGGAGCATGACCTGCTTTTGCGTCTGCCCGCCGGACATCGGAATGACCGTGATGCCAAGCGTCTCGGAGCCTCCGTGCAGCCCCAGTCCTCCGGTGAAGAGGCCGTAACCGTAGGCATTGTGCAGGCGGTCGCCCGGCTGGAGACCTGCGGCGGCAAGGCAGCGCGCGACCAACTGACCCCAGATGGCGAGATCGCGCCGCGTATGCCCGACCATGATGGGCTTGCCGGACGTGCCGGAAGAGGCATGCAGCCGGATGACCTGGTCGCGTGGCACGGCAAACATGCCGAAAGGGTAGTTGTCGCGTAGTTGTTCTTTTTTGGTAAACGGCAGCAGTTTGGCGTCGGCCAGCGTCTGGATGTGGTGCGGCTTGACTTCCAGTTCGTCCATCGCTTCGCGGTAGAACTTCACCGTCTCGTAGCAGCGCGCCACCATGTCCTGAAGGCGGTGCAATTGCAGGGTCTTAAGCTCTTCGCGGGGGAGTGTTTCATTGTCGATGTCGAAAATCATGATAGGCAAGCCTCGGAAAACGGAAATCGGAAAACTATAAATAATAGCCTTAGCCGGAGGAAGTTGCGACTGCTTCGAGTAGTGAGCAGTGCCCCGGTTTGAACCTTTGTCGAGAGTGAATTCCCGTTTTCTCTCCTTCCGCACAATGGGAGAGGGGTGTGTTTCGGTCGCTTCGGCATTCCCTCTCCCCTTGCGGGAGAGGGTGGCCCGAAGGGGCGGGAGAGGCGGGCAGGTTCAGGGAGCCTTCAGTTTTTGGTGCAAAAGTGTCGAAATTTTTTACAGTTTCCACGGAATGCTGAATTAAATCGAGCCAAATCAATACATTGGAATAAGGTATGATTATTGCTTATACAACAAGCTAACTGTCTCTCAGGAGAGATACCATGCTGTCGCACACAAAACTGTTTGCCGCGCTTGCTGTCGGCTTTGTCGTTTCGGGTAGCACTTTTGCGGCCTCGATGCTGCCGGGGTTTGATTCGTACACTGTCGTGTCTTCCGAGCAGGTGATACCGTACGAGACCATTGGGTTTCCTATCCTGGCAGCCAATCCCGAAGACGTCGTCTCCAACCAGGTATATATCGCAGAACGTGGGTTTATGGCGATCTCCGTAAGTGTGCAGTCTGGCACTCAGATATATATGGACGTGTCCCCTTTCTTCGACATCGACGGATATGGCGGCACGGTGACTTATGGAACAGGCACCTATGACGGGAATAAGGCCTTCGGCGTAAACTGGCTCGATATCTCACCCGATCCAACCTGGGTGGATGCCCTTACAGGGACTACGTTTACAGGTTCCGAGCGCAACAATTTTCAACTCATTCTCGTTGATCGCTCCGATGATGCGGGTCGCAGCGCAGGAGACTTCGATATCGTCTTCAACTACGATTCCATTCAGTGGAATATGGAAGGGCCGAATTTCGTCGGTTTCTCCATGTTGGTCAACGACGTACCTGACCAGTCTGAAGGTTTGTATTCGCCTGATTTTGGATACTTCCGCGATGGCGGACCAAACGCGCTGGTGTCCGACAGTTTGAATTCCGACGTAGCCGGACGATACGTTTTCGAGGTGCGTAACGCCATTCCCGAACCCGAAACCTGGGCCATGCTGCTGGCAGGGCTTGGCGTTGTGGGTGCGGCCACGCGCAGACGGCGCGCAAAATAACAGGATTTGAGTCTCCCCGCCGTAAATGGCGGGGATTCCTCAATACGGTTCTGAGGGAGCCTACGGCTCCCTGGAATGCTTGTCTCACTGACTTCGCCACAAATTCCCCTCCTGTGGAGGGCCGAGCACATAGGGGCGAGGATGTTCGTAGGGGCGCGATTTATCGCGCCCAATGAGCACGAGCGCCGCAATTTGGGCGCGATAAATCGCGCCCCTACGACTTGACCATCACC
>WRNU01000173.1 GCA_009776435.1 Betaproteobacteria bacterium
GCGAAGCGTCGCTGATACAATTGTAATAAATACTCAAGGAGGTTTCCATGCACACTCTTCATACTGATCCCTGCCGTTCTGGTTTATGTTTCCCAGGCTCCACTGTGGCGCATATGATCGGCATCGAGGCGTCCCCGTTCTTCCATGCCGAGAAGCCGGCGCGCAACAAGATCTCGGCAGCCGACGTGCGCAAATGAACTACACCGGCATCAAGCGCGATTTCGGGGAAGAAGGGTTCGCCGAACACTATAATGCGCGGATCAGGCCCAGGCTGGCGGAATTTGAGGCCATGCGTCGCAAATGGTTGCTGTTATGGCTGGCGACACTGGTTCTGGTCGGCGCGATTGCGGTCGGCGTGGTGGTGTATGCCTGCGTGGACTTATTATCAATACAAAGATTTTTTGGGCGATTTTTTTCCTCTTTTGATCCCTCCTATTTAGCTGTTTTCATTATTGGTGTGTTTTTGCTTCGTGCAGCGGCATCAATAATGCGCCTGAGTAAACTCAAGAAGGGGATTATGCCGAGCATTTATGATTTCTTTAAAGGCGACGAACTACAATATCACACACCTATACCTAAAAATCTGGCGAACCTGGCTTTATTTAAATTCGCCGAACCACAATATCACTCATTTGCTCTGGCGATACTGGCTCTGACCTGCGTGATTTTGGTCGGCGTGGTGGTATTCTCAGACGTTAAATTTTTTCCCCTATTTATTCTCTTCCTTCTCTGTGTTCCTGTGCCTCGTGGAGTGGCGATAACGTACCGGCGGAAATTCAAGAAGGCGCTTGTACCGATCATCATTGATTTCTTTAATGACGAAAAACTGCAATATCACACGTCTCAAGGTGAGCAAATCGGACGGAGCGGGGATATTTCTATCCGAGGCACGAGGGAGGTGGCAAGAAAATTGTATTCCTATACCGACTTAATCGTTGACGACGGTTTTACTGGCACGCATTTGGGTTATGATTTCCTGATCGACGAGGTGAAGATCACACAGACCAGTGGTTCCGGCAAAAACAGACAGACGGTAACTCTGTTTAACGGGCTGGTTTTAGGCATTGCTGGCAACCGTCTGTTTGCGGACGAGGTGCTCCTACGCAGGCGTGGACAAACGCCGAACGGTGAAAAATTCCAGCGAGTGCTTCTGGAGAATGTGCAGTTTGAAAAGAAGTTCGACGCATTTGGCACGGATCAGATTGCGGCAAGGCGTTTGCTGGAACCCAGGAAAATGGAGCTGATCATGGCTGTGGCCGGACGGATAAGTTCCTCGGATACACCGGAATTCATGTTCCTGGAGGACGGATTTTTCCTGTTCATTCCCTCGGACAAAGACCACTTTGAACCTGGGGGCATCACGACCAGCGTCTATGAAATTGACACAATTAAAAGAATTCTGACCGACATCCGTGTGGTACTCAGTCTGATCGAGATATTGCTGGAGGAAAAAATCCTGCCGGAGAAAGTGCACGATTGAACCGGCAGCCCACGTAGCCTGGATGGAGCGAAGCGAAATCCGGGGGACGTAACCTCCCGACGCGAAGCGGTCGCTGACATTTTAAATCGACGATGCAATACCCCATATGTCACAACGACACCGCCCGACCTCATGATTTGCGATGCTGCGCATCGAAACATACAATTGTTGGATTGCGCCGCTTCGCGGCTTATCCAACCTACAATTGCTGCAGAAATCGGAGGGTCGATCACATAGGGGGTGAGAATGACGTAGGGGCGCGATTTATCGCGCCCAATGAGCACAAGCGCCGCAATTTGGGCGCGATAAATCGCGCCCCTACGAATGTCTATCAAGCCCGCCGGATTGGTGTGCTTCGAGCAATTCATCAAATTCATCAACCAGATGGTCAAACCATCTCCGCTGGAAAGACGAAATTTCCGACACCCTCCCGCACTTCAAATTGCTGCATGTGATCGAGGTAATCGGACATCCTTTTGGAGTGGCGTAGCCTGGGGTGCGCCCTGCGAACCCCAACGGTGGAGGAGGAGATAACCGTATGCAGTACGGTTGTTAGTGGAAAATGATTTTCTCATTCGGGGTCGCACATATGTTGGAGTTCGCTACGCTCACTTCAACCTACATTTCAGTCGAAAAATGCTGTAAAATCAAAAGAGTTTTTATTGAAGTATTCAAATCGCTGTCCAACCAAAGGAGTTTCCATGCAGTACTTGCGTCCAGTAGCCCTCTGCCTGCTTTCGTTCTTTTTTTTCTCCTCCCCCGCCCTGGCACAAACCGTCGCTACGGAAGCATCCGCTCCAAAGCGATTGGTGGAGGTCGCTTTTGTCCTGGATACCACCGGGTCGATGAGCAGCCTGATTGACGGAGCCAAGAAAAAGATCTGGTCCATCGCCAACACCATTGTGGATCAGCACCCGGACGCTGAAATTCGCTTCGGCCTTGTGGGCTACAGGGATATCGGCGACGAATACGTCACCAAGGAATTTCCCCTGACCACAGACATCCAAGGTATCTACGCCAAGTTGCTGGCCTTTGAGGCTGACGGCGGCGGTGACACCCCGGAGTCGGTCAACGAGGCCCTGGACGTGGCTGTGACCAAGCTGGGCTGGAGCGACAAAAGCCAGGTCAAGGCTGATCGCATCCTGTTCCTGGTGGGCGACGCTCCGCCCCACATGGATTACAAGCAAGATCGTAAATATCCTGTAGTCATTGCCGAGGCTGTGAAAAAAGGCATCGTCGTCAATACCGTGCAAGCCGGCAATATGGCCTCGACACGTAAAATCTGGAAGGAAATGGCTTCGTTGGGCAAGGGCGAATACCTGGCCATTCCCCAGGATGGAGGCCGGGTCGTCGTCATCGTCACGCCCTATGATGACGAGATACTTGTCATCCAGCGCAAGCTGAACCTGACAATCGTCCCTTACGGCTCCAAGGTACGACAGAAGCAAGTCGCAGACAAGGCCACCCAGTACGAGTCCGCCCCAAAGGCGGCGTCGGCGGAGATGTCAAGGTTCGTCAGCAAGTCCAAAAAGGGCAAGGCCGTGGTCACCGGCGACGGAGACCTGGTAGCCGATGTGAAGGAAGGTCGCAAAAAACTTGCCGATGTGTCGCAACGAGAGCTACCTGAAAACATGCAGAAAATGTCGGCGAGCGAACAGAAGGCTTACCTGGATGTCAAGGCGGGGGAACGCGAGAAGCTTTCGCGTCAGTTGGAGGCGCTGGTGTCCAAGCGGGATGCCTTCATTCTTGAGCAGGAAAAGGCTGCCGCTCCAGCTTCAGTATCCCAGCCCGATTCCTTCGACACAGGTGTCAAAAAAACCCTGAAAGGTCAGATAAAGTAAAAAACGGGGTCAGACTGAGCAGGCGAGGGTGGGCAAAGCGAAACGTGCCTACCGTCAAGGGGTAGAACCAACATTCGTGTCACAAAGTGCCATCTAGATCAAGTGCATAAACCCTGATTGCCAATTACGCTAGGTCAATCCGTGCCTCCATATCAAGCTCAAACTTCCCGTAGGGATTGACGTGCTCCCATATCAGCGGCGTCAGTGCAGCATAGTCTCGTGGCGTCATTCTGCCCTGCCAGTGCGGCTGTGCAAGCACTTTCTGGATCATCAATGTATTGACGTAGACCATGCAGTTCTGGATCAAGTGCAGCGCAAGCATACTGACTTCGTGATCCTCACGGCGGTTGCTCGACAGTTCGCCCTTGCACGCAAAAAACACGAAGTCGGTTGCCCCGTTCCATTGCTCGACCACGTTCAGCCCTTCGTTGATTTCGCGGCGAAGCGCCTCTTCGTGCAAATAGCGACACAGAAAAATGGTCTTGACTGCCTTGCCCAACTCGGCAAGCGCCTTGTAGGTTGGGTGTTGCACATTGTGCTTGGTGAAGCGCCGCAGAATGGCTTCCGTGTCCGCTGTGCGCAGCCGTAGCGCCGTTGCAAACTTGACCATTTCGTCATATTGCTGGTGTACCGCTTCCCAATCTATCGGCCTGGTTAGAATTGGCTGCAAATTGGGGAAGGCGTTTGGCTTGCCGGTTTCCGGTCTGTTGAGTTTTTGGGAGTGGATCGCCTTGAGTCTCGGGAGCAGCTTGAAGCCCAACATCCGGCAGAAGGCGAATGCAACGGTGCTTTGCCCGTGCGAGTCGACGTACTGCCGGTCGACCTCCATCTCTGTGCAGTGGTGGAGCACGCCCTCGATCATTGAGGCCACCTCAGAAGACGACGGCGATTTAAGCTGCGAGTGAATGCAAAGAGAATTACGCTCGACGTGCCAATAGATCATGATCCCACGTCCGCCGTAGCGTATGTGCCATTGCGTCGTCAGGTTTTGATCCCACGCTCCAAAATGCTTGGAGTCCGATGCGCAGGCTGTTGTGCTGTTACCCCAGATCACCGGGTTTCGTGCGTGCATCGTTCCGTCGGCCACGATGGCAATGGCGTGGCGCATGGCATCTGCGCTGATAAACCGGCGGCGCACGTAGGACAAGTCCCGTGCCGTGATGCCCGACTCCAAGCCCGCCATGCGTTGCAAACCGGCATTCGTACCAAGGCCATGCAGGCACAACAACAAGCGTGGCTGCAATTCGGTACGTCCCATTGATTCATGGGAAGTCGGGCTTTTTAGTGCGTCGGTGAAGCCCAAGCGTAAATCCGCCTCTTTTACGATGTCTAGAAGGCTCGTCATCGGCCATAGCAAATTCCTTTGGCGTTAAATGCCACTGATCTTCAGTACCTACTCTTTCCATCCTGCTGTCCCTTTTTTTCGTTTTAGGTACTTATACAGGGTTTCACGGCTGATGCCTAACTCGCGGGCAAGTCTCGATTTCTGCTCGCCTGCCGCAACGCGGCGACACAGTTTCTCTACCTCATCTTCATCAAGGGCTGGCTTGCGGCCCCGGTATGCTCCGCGCAGTTTCGCCAAGGCAATACCCTCCTGTTGGCGCTCACGGATCAAAGCTCGCTCGAACTCTGCGAAAGACCCCATGACGGACAGCATAAAGTTTGCCATCGGTGTGTCGTCGCCCGTGAACGTCAGGCATTCCTTGACGAACTCAACGCGCACGCCACGCTGGGTGAACCTCTGCACCAACCGGCGCATATCGTCCAAGTTGCGTGCAAGCCGATCCATGCTGTGTACAACAACCGTGTCACCTTCGCGCACGAAGGAAAGCAGCGCGTCAAGCTGTGGGCGGTTTATGTCTTTGCCGGATGCCTTGTCGGTGAACACTTTGTCCACCTGAACATGCTCCAGTTGCCGGTCTGGATTTTGGTCGTGGCTGCTGACGCGGCGGTAGCCGATGCGTTGCCCTTGCAAGGTAGCCTCTTGGTGTGGACTGTCAAGTTGAAATCTATTACCTTGCGCCGCATGTGTCAATAAATTTGAAAATCAACCCTATTTAGGCGAATATAGCCGGTATGCTCTGACATCAGGTTAGGGTACAGCTCAATCTGACATATGTTCTTAACCGGCAATGTTCCTAAATTTCGTTATATGTTTACAAAAGACGAAAAAAAGGAATATACTGCCACCCATGCAAAACATCACCCATCATCATCGTGT
>WRNU01000174.1 GCA_009776435.1 Betaproteobacteria bacterium
GACTTGATAGGAGGAAAGACCCGTGGGTCTCGATCTTGAAAACAAGAAAGCCGTAGTGGCTGAGGTGTCGGCACAGGTAGCCAATGCCCAGACGATTGCGCTGGCCGAATATCGCGGCATCGCGGTGAGCGATCTCACCACGTTGCGCGCCAAGGCTCGTGCGTCTGGCGTGTACCTGCGTGTGCTCAAGAATACCCTGGTTCGCCGTGCGCTTGCCGATACTCCGTTTGCCGATCTGGCCGCCCAACTGACTGGGCCGCTGATCTACGGCATATCGGAAGATCCGGTGGCGGCGGCCAAGGTGCTCAACGACTTTGCCAAGGGCAACGACAAGCTGACCATGCGCGCAGGCGCATACGCCGGCAAGGTGCTCGACAAGGCAGGTATCCAGGCGCTGGCCTCGATTCCGGGGCGCGATGAACTGCTCGCAAAGCTCCTGGGCGTCATGCAGGCGCCGGTTTCCGGTTTTGCCGTGGCGCTTGCCGCACTGTCCAGACAGCGCGAGGAAGCAGGCGCGGCGGCCTGAACATCCCTTACGGTTTTCCCATTCAATTGTGGAGTGATTTTAAATGGCAATCAGCAAAGAAGACATCCTCGAAGCCGTCGGCTCGATGACGGTCATGGATCTGAACGACCTGGTCAAGGCGTTCGAAGAAAAATTCGGTGTTTCCGCCGCCGCGATGGCGGTAGCCGGTTCGGGCGGGGGCGGAGCCGCAGCGCCCGCGGTCGAGGAACAAACCGAATTCGACGTGATTCTTGCCGCCTTCGGCGAGAAGAAAGTCGAAGTCATCAAGGTCGTGCGCGCGGCCACCGGCCTGGGCTTGAAGGAAGCCAAGGATCTCGTCGACGGCGCGCCCAAGACGGTAAAGGAGGCGTTGCCCAAGGCCGAAGCCGAAGCGTTGAAAAAGCAGCTCGAGGACGCGGGTGCCAAGGCCGAAATCAAGTAATTCCCGGCCCTACGACGGGGCTGACGCTCATTGCCGGGCGTCGGCCCTTTCGTGCCTTGTACGTGAAGTGCAACGAAGTCGAAACAAGGCAACTGTTTTTCTGACGTAACACCTCTCTAGCCCGGAGTATCCATGGCGTATTCCTACACTGAGAAAAAGCGTATTCGCAAAAGCTTCGCCAAGCGCGCGGCTGTGCCTGATGCGCCTTTCCTGCTTGCTACCCAGATTGATTCTTTCGCTGAATTTCTTCAGGCGCAGACGCCGCCGGGAGAACGGAAGGAGCGAGGTTTGCAGGCTGCCTTCACGTCGATTTTCCCGATTTCCAGCCATAGCGGAAACGCCCGGCTCGAATTCGTGGAATACATGCTGGGCGAACCCGTATTCGACGTGAAAGAGTGTCAGCAACGCGGACTGACCTACGCTTCGCCGTTACGCGCCCGCGTGCGCCTGCTCATCATGGACCGGGAGGCGCCCAAGGAGACCGTCAAGGAAGTCAAGGAGCAGGAAGTGTACATGGGCGAAATTCCGCTCATGACCGAAACCGGCTCCTTCGTCATCAACGGAACCGAGCGCGTCATCGTGTCGCAGTTGCACCGTTCGCCCGGTGTGTTCTTCGAACACGACCGGGGCAAGACGCATTCTTCGGGCAAACTGCTCTTTTCCGCACGGATCATCCCGTATCGCGGCTCCTGGCTCGACCTGGAGTTCGATCCCAAGGATTACCTCTATTTCCGCGTCGACCGCCGTCGCAAGATGCCGGTCACGATTCTCCTGCGCGCCATCGGGATGACGCCGGAAGAAATTCTCCATGCCTTCCACGATTTCGACGAATTCCACCTGGCTTCCGAGAACGTGAGTTTCGACCTCGTGCATGATCGCCTGCGCGGCGAAGTGGCGCGTTTCGACATTACCGGGCCAGACGGAAAGTTGATCGTCGCAAAGGACAAACGCATTACTGCGCGCCATATCCGCGAGATCGACCGGGCGGGCATCACCGGCATGACCGTGCCGGACGATTTCGTTCTCGGGCGCGTCATCGCCCGCGACATCCCGGACCCCCTGACCGGCGAAGTGCTGGCCCGCGCCAACGACGAAGTGACTGAAGAAATTCTGGCGCGCCTGCGCGCCGCCGGGGTCGGCAAACTCACGACCCTGTACATCAACGATCTCGATCGTGGCGCGTACATCTCGCAGACCCTGCGGGTCGACGAGACCGTCGACGAGTGGACGGCGAAGGTGGCCATCTACCGCATGATGCGCCCCGGCGAGCCGCCGACCGAAGAGGCCGTCGAAGGACTCTTCTTCGGCCTGTTCTATTCCGAGGAGCGTTACGACCTGTCGCCGGTCGGGCGGATGAAGTTCAACCGCCGCGCCTATCCGGGCGTCACCGACGAGAAGTCGCCGGAATGGATCAAGCGTTTCTACGCCGAGGTCGGGCCGCGCGGCGAGGAAGGTTCCGGTGTGCTCTCGAAGGAAGACATCCTGGCCGTCATCAGTGTGCTGATCGAACTGCGCAACAGCCGTGGCGATGTCGACGACATCGACCACCTCGGCAACCGCCGCGTGCGCTCGGTCGGCGAACTGGCCGAGAACCAGTTCCGCCAGGGACTCATCCGGGTCGAGCGCGCGGTCAAGGAACGCCTCTCGCAAGCCGAATCCGACAACCTGATGCCGCATGATCTCATCAACGCCAAGCCGATTTCGGCGGCGATCAAGGAGTTTTTCGGCTCCAGCCAGTTGTCGCAGTTCATGGATCAGACCAACCCGCTCTCCGAGATCACCCACAAGCGTCGGGTGTCCGCGCTGGGGCCGGGAGGGCTGACCCGCGAGCGCGCCGGTTTCGAAGTGCGGGACGTGCATCCGACCCACTATGGGCGGCTGTGCCCGATCGAAACCCCGGAAGGCCCGAACATCGGCCTCATCAATTCGCTCGCCGTCTACGCGCGCACCAACCGCCACGGCTTCCTGGAGACGCCGTACCGCAAGGTGATCGACAGCAAGGTGACGGACGACATCGAATTTCTTTCCGCGATCGAGGAAGGGCAATTCGTCATCGCCCAGGCCAATGCCACGCTTGATGAAGAAGGCCGCCTGTGCGACACCTTCGTGACCTGCCGCGAGAAGGGCGAGACCATCCTCGCCGAGCCTGCGCGCGTCAACTACATGGACGTGGCCCCCGGGCAGGTCGTCTCGGTGGCGGCCTCGCTCATTCCCTTCCTGGAGCACGACGACGCCAACCGCGCCTTGATGGGCGCGAACATGCAGCGTCAGGCCGTGCCGTGCCTGCGCCCCGAAAAACCGCTGGTCGGAACCGGCATCGAACGCACCGTGGCGCTCGATTCGGGCACGGTCGTCAGGGCGGAGCGCGGCGGCGTGGTGGATTACGTCGACGCTCAACGCATGGTGGTGCGCGTCAATGACGACGAAGCCGAAGCGGGCAAGGTCGGCGTCGACATCTACAATCTCATCAAATACACCCGTTCCAACCAGAACACCAACATCAACCAGCGCCCGGTGGTCAGGGTAGGGGACGAGATCGTCAGGGGTGATGTCATCGCCGACGGCGCGTCCACCGACCTCGGCGAACTGGCGCTAGGTCAGAACATGCTGGTGGCGTTCATGCCGTGGAACGGCTACAACTTCGAGGATTCGATCCTGGTCTCGGAGCGCGTGGTGGCCGAAGACCGCTACACCTCGATTCACGTCGAAGAACTCTCGATCGTGGCGCGCGACACCAAGCTCGGGCCGGAAGAAATCACCCGTGACATTGCCTCGCTGGGTGAAGCGCAACTCTCCCGCCTGGACGAGGCCGGCATCGTGTACATCGGCGCGGAAGTCGAAGCGGGCGACGTGCTTGTCGGCAAGGTCACGCCCAAGGGCGAAACCCAGCTGACCCCGGAAGAAAAACTGTTGCGCGCGATCTTCGGCGAAAAAGCTTCCGACGTGAAAGACACGTCGTTACGCGTGCCCTCCGGCATGATCGGAACCGTGATCGACGTGCAGGTCTTCACCCGCGAGGGCATCGAGCGCGACAAACGTGCGCAGGCGATCATCGACGAGCAATTGCGCGGCTTCAAGGCCGATCTGGCCGACCAGATGCGCATCGTCGAGCGCGACGCCTTCGCGCGCCTGCGCCGCCAGATCGTCGGACAGAAAGTCAACGGCGGCCCGTTGAAACTTGCCAAGGGCAATGCCGTGACCGACGAATACCTCGATGAACTGGAGCCTGTCGATTGGTTCGATATCCGTATGGCGGATGAGGAACTTGCCGCCCAACTCGAAGCCGTGCGCGAGGGGCTGGAAAAGACCCGCGCCGATTTCGACCAGGCATTCGAGATCAAGAAGAAGAAACTCACCCAGGGCGACGAACTACCGCCGGGGGTGCAGAAGATGGTCAAGGTCTATCTCGCCGTGAAGCGTCGCCTGCAACCCGGCGACAAGATGGCGGGCCGCCACGGCAACAAGGGCGTGGTGTCCAAGATCGTTCCGATCGAAGACATGCCCTACATGGCCGACGGCACGCCGATGGACATCGTGTTCAACCCGCTCGGAGTGCCGTCGCGGATGAACATCGGCCAGATCCTCGAAACCCACCTCGGCTGGGCCGCACGCGGCCTGGGCGTGAAGATCGACGAGATGCTGCGCAAGCAGGCATCGATCCGGGAACTACGCGGCTTCCTCGATCAGATTTACAACGGCAGCGGACATCCCGAAGATCTCGATGAACTCGATGACAACGCCGTTGTCGAGCTTGCGGACAACCTCCGGGGCGGCGTGCCGTTTGCCACCCCGGTGTTCGACGGCGCGCATGAGGACGAAGTCGAGAAGATGCTCGGCCTGGCCGGACTCGTGGACAAGGACGGGCAGGTGCAATACCAGGTGCAGCTTTTCGACGGTTGTACGGGCGAGCCATTCGAGCGCAAGGTGACGGTGGGCTACAAGCACGTCCTGAAGCTTCACCACCTCGTCGACGACAAGATGCACGCGCGCTCGACCGGCCCGTATTCGCTCGTCACCCAGCAACCTCTGGGCGGCAAGGCGCAATTCGGCGGTCAGCGTTTCGGCGAGATGGAAGTCTGGGCGCTCGAAGCCTACGGCGCNTCCTATACCTTGCAGGAAATGCTCACGGTCAAGTCNGACGACGTCAATGGCCGTACCAAGGTGTATGAAAACATCGTCAAGGGTGAACANAAGATCGATTCGGGCATGCCCGAGTCCTTCAACGTGTTGGTGAANGAAATCCGTTCGCTTGCGATCGACATCGACCTGGACCGCAGCTGAACCGACGACATCGCGTGACGCATGTCCTGGATGGAGTGATACATGAAGAGCCTGCTTGCTGACCTGTTCAAGCAAACCCTCCCCAACGAGGAGGAATTCGAAGCCATTACCATCGGTCTGGCTTCGCCCGACAAAATCCGTTCGTGGTCTTACGGCGAAGTGAAAAAGCCCGAGACCATCAACTA
>WRNU01000175.1 GCA_009776435.1 Betaproteobacteria bacterium
AGCGTGACGCGGTTGGCGTTGATGAAACCGCACCCGTCGCAACTGATGCCCGCCGGGTTGGCGATGACGACCTGGGCGCGACTCCCGGCCACTTCCACGTAGCCGTGCAACAGACTGGGGTTGCTGGCGTTGACTTCGTTGAGGATCACGCGCGCCGTGCCCTTAGCCAGGTTCGGGTTGCCTTGCACATAGCCGCCCAATTGCGTCTGCGTATTGGTACGTGCGTTGTTGAGGATGGCGCCTTGCTTGTCGACGTCGAACTGGCTGTAGGCGTTGCGTGAGACGCCTGCGCCGCTGGGCGTCTGGATGTTGACGAGCGGCACGCCGTTGTCCGCTTTGAGCACGTTCGGCTGTTGCGAGCGCGGTGCATTGGGATCGGCCACGATCTGCGCGCCCACTGTCCCAACCATTCCCAGCGAGAGCATGATCGAGAAGCACAGTGGCTTCAGGCGCACCATGACGCTACGCACGCCGCTGGGTGTAGCGCCCGTGCGTGCCTGCTTGCCCTTCGCGGAAACGTTCTCTGCCACGACCATCAGTATGCCACGGGTTTCATTAAAGACGATTCGGTAGAGTTGCTTGTTCATGGTTGTGTCTCCGCAAAGAGAGATTCGCTCGTGGCCGCAGTAGCCGCAGGCAGCAAAGGGGGATTGAGGGCAGACCAGGCGCGGGCTTCTTTTGCCGTCACGCCGATGCCGTGAAACTCCATCACGCGCAGGCCGCGCGTTTCGCCACGGTGGTACAGCGACCGGGCGCAGGTTGTAGGGAATAAACGCGCCATCAAACTCCGCGAGATGCGGGTATGCCCGAACGGCGCAATCCAGTCGAGAATCCATATGCGATCCCCGCAGTTCCAGTCGTCCACGGGCATGGCAAGGGGCGGGTTGGCCAGGTAGCGCCGTTCCGCATCGGGGCTGAACTTCGCCCACGTAATGAAGAACACCGGCTTGTCCTGTTCGCTAGCCAGCACGAACTGGCGGTGCTTGATGGCCGGGAGCAGCAGTACGGATAGCCCCCACAGCGGCATCTCGCGGTGCGAGGCGGAATGCATCATCAGCCAGACAGCCGAGCCCAACGCTTGTGGCTCGTCACATGGCGTATCAAGCGGGCCGGGTGCGATCACGTCAAGACAATCGAAACGCATCCCCGGCTCCTAGAATGAACAACTGACAAGGAAGCCAGCAGCGGCATTGCTGGTCTGGAAACCCTTGGGCTTGGAGAGTGGCGTGCCGACGAAGGCGTCCCAATACAGGTTCTTGTAGCCGCCGCGTAGCCCCACTACGGCACCGGCAAGGTGCCGCCCGAGTTGATAGCGCGTGGATTGTCCGCCTACCTGCCCATAGTCGGCGCCCGCATAGAGTTCCTGGCCTGAGTTGCCCAGCGCCACGCCCACATCATTGCGAATGAGCCATCCACGGTCGCCCATCAGCGTAAGTTCGCCATCGAAGCCGCGCACGGTGTAGCGCCCGCCAATGGAAAAACGGTCCAATGGCACCAGCGGCGTGCGGTTCCATTGGCCGCGCAATGTGCCCGTGTAGCGCAACCGTTGCGAGGCCAGGGAAAACGGCATCATCAATTGCACGTCTGCGGTGATTATCTCGGGGCGCGATGTGCCTTCGTCAAATGCTTCCTCGGGTGCCCGCAACGACGAGAGCATCCCCGTTCCCCGGCGGTATGCGAGGTTGGCGTCAAGCACACCGGCATTGATGAACTGGCGGTAGGAGAAACCCGCTTCCCAGCCTGCCATGCGGCGGCGCTGCACCAGTATTTCGGTATCGTCTATGGCGTTGCTGGACGTGCGTTGCCAGCCGCGCATGTAGGCGGTGGCCTTGCGCACGGCGTCGCGGTAGAACAGGCGAGAGAGGCGGATTTCGCTGTTATCGGTTTTGCCGCTGTAGATGTAGCTCTGGTTTTGGCCCGCAACCGTCTGGTAGTAGTCATAGCTACTGGTGGTAAAGCCGAGCAGCCAATAGCCGTATGGCACCGAGTAATGGACGGTATAGCCGTCTGTACCCTTGTCGCCACTGTACCCGCCGCCCAGGTCATGGTTGAAGCTGACGTAGAAGAGGTCGTTTAACGTCCACCAGTTGTCGTAGGAGACGGTGATGCTGCCCTGGTACCTGCCGGTGCGCTTGCTGCCCGAATCGTCGACTGAGAGGTTCAGGCGTAGCGGAAACTTCTGTTTCCAGGCGACGACCAGGTCGCTTTCACCGGGCTGGGCGTCGGGCCCTTCGGCGGGAGTAACCTGGATGTCGGCATCAGCCGTGGGTAGGCGCTTGAAGTTCTCCAAACCCTGTTCGATGTCGCGCAGGTTCAGGATGTCGCCGGGCGCAGCGGGCATGGCGTTCCACATGGTGGCGCGCGGATTGGTGCCGTCCGCAAAGCGGATGCTGCGGATGCGCCCCGGTATTATCGTGAGGGTGAGCGTGCCCCCTGTGAGATCCTGCGGCGTAGCCAGAACGCGCGTGGTGATATAGCCGCGCGCGACGATGGCGTTTTGGATGCGTTTCATCGTGAGGTTGATGCCAGCAGCACCCAGGCACCGGCCTGAAGCCGGGTCGTTTTTAGGGTCGGCTGCGCGCAATGCCCATTGGAAGCGTTTGGCGGCCTCGCCCGTGAGGGTGATGCGGTCAATGCGAAAACAGGGCGATTCGTTCTCCGGCAAACGCTCCTGCTCCGGCGCTGCGGGCGGCTCCAGTCGCACGTCCGGCCCGGTTTCCTGCTGTTGGCGCAGAATGCGTTCGCGTTCTTGCTGGCGCAACACTTCCTGGGTGGCACCGTCGTTGGGCGGAGCCTGCGCCAACGCCAGTGACGTGGGCACGAGGCAGGCGAGGAGCCAAACAAAACGCTTTACACGAGTAATACTTTGGCTGGAACTTCCTCTTTTCATGATCCTGCAACCCTTTTCCCAGTTCGATCCGCTCAGAAGTCGTCTGAAACCTGCCTGCCGATCACAGGAACGTTCCGGCCACATCATCCAGGTGCGCAGTGATCAGGGTTTTAAGGCGCGCTCGGAAAGAACTGTTGCGAGTTCTGCAACAGTACTGTTTTCTTAACATTATGATTTTTCATAAAAGTCTGAACAGCTTCGGGCCGTTTTTCTGCTTGACTCCCGTTTTGACTCCCGTCCCGACTCCCGGCCTTGCTCAGAACATCTAAATGGAATTTCACGAAAAAGAACAGAATTTGCAGCGATTTATGACATATATGCATACTGAAAAACTGAGCGAAACAACTCGCTGCACAAAAAAAACAGTGTTCGCATAGGGTTGACATGCCGTTCGTGATTATGTAGCTTGACGAAAATATATTTTGTTCTGTCGAAAACCGAGCAGTACGGTTGCAAGATCAAACAGTACTGTTGCAGAACTCGGAGCATCACTCCCTCGCGCGCCCTTGAACTTCCAGTAACGACGCGCCTTTCAGCTTACCCCTGTTTATACCATTCGCTTAAAAATCGCTTTTTTCGTTTTCGTGCCGGGAGTCGGCGGTGTTTCGACAACATTCCCTTGTCACAACATTTAATGCTTTTGTGATTTTAGCGGCCGTACACCAGTCAGACCAGTCTTGCATCAGGGCTCGACGCCGCTCAAAAAGGTCGCTTCGCTGGTAGGCCGCCTCGACCGCAGAGCCGATGGTATGCGCCAGCGCCTGTTCCGGGATTTCCTTCGGGCAGTCGGTCTGTTCCGCCGCCCAGACCCGAAAGCTCGAACGGAAACCGTGCACGGTCGCCCGCGCATTCATCCGGCGCATCACGGACAGCATGGACTTCTTCGAGAGTGGCTTGCCCGGTTTATTGCCGGGAAACACCCATGCCGAATCGCCCCCCTGCTGGCCGTGCAGGATCTCCAGCATTGCCGGGGTGAGAGGTACGCGATGCGCCTTGTCTGCTTTCATGCGTTCAGCCGGAATCGTCCAGGTGGCGCACTCGAAGTCGATTTCCGCCCATCGGGCCTGGAGCACTTCGGCGCTGCGACACGCAGTCAGGATCGTGAAGGCCAGCGCACGGGCTGCGCGCCCCTTGCGAGTGGCAAGCTGCCCAAAGAAGTCTGCGATTTCCTGATAAGGGGTCGAGCAATGATGGCAGACTTTCCTGACCTTGCCGGGCGGGGGCAATAATTCCTCCAAATGCCCCCGCCAGCGCGCCGGATTGTCTCCCGTCCGGTATCTGCATACGGTGGCCCACGCCAGGATTCGCTCGATTCTGCCGCGCAGCCGGGAAGCGGTCTCGATCCGCTCAATCCAGATCGGCTCCAGTGCTTGCAGAACGTGGGTCGTATCGATCAAGCGCACAAGCATCCTGCCGAAACGGGGGGAGGCATAATCGTGCAGGGATTGTTCCCAATGCTGAGCGTGCCTGACACACTTCCAGCCGCTACGGTGTCGGGCGATGTACTCGGTCACGCATTCATCGAACGTCTTGTCGCAGGCTTTCGGATGTACTCCGAACAGGCGCTCTTGCAGCGGGTCGCCCCCTTGCGCAAGTCGAACGCGAGCACGACGTGCCGCCTTTCTCGCCTCGTTGATACCGACGGTATGTAGCGCCCCCAAACCAATGCAACGCTCCGTACCCCGACGTTCGTAGCGAAAAATCCAGCTCTTCGTGCCCCCCTGCGCCACTTGCAGGTACAGACCGCCACCGTCGCTGTATTTGCCAGGTTTCGAGAGGGTGGCAATATCGCGCAGGGTGAGCTTTTCGATGGGCATTCGCTTTCCTCCTTGCCTGGGTCTGCGTTTTCGAGACGCCCCCAGGCAGAATTCAGACGAAATGCGCCTGTGCGCTGGAAACATGCATCATGGCCGCATCCTCGCGTACAACACTGCAACAGGACACCGAAAAATCAGCCAAATAAAGGCCGATTTTGGTATTGGCTCTCACCCCGGAGAAAATGCCCGAGCAAAATGTATTGATATTTTTATCTTTCGAGCCGGGACGGATTGCCCCCGATGTTCCGGGAAGCTCCCGAATGGTTTGCTTTGGGGGATGTTTTCCCGTCGCCGGGCATCACTATGCCAGGTGCGTGGCAATATGGCAGCGTTGGCCGTATGGCGTCATAAAATAACGTTGTTATCATGACGACAGTCCATGCCGTGCATCGCTGTGCCATGGACTCCCCGTCACAGCCGGGGAACCCATAAAAACAGCCACATTGCTGTGGCTGTTTTTAATCAAGAATCGGAATCGCTGGCGGAGACGGTGGGATTCGAACCCACGATGCAGGTTTTGCCCGCATGCTCCCTTAGCAGGGGAGTGCCTTCGACCTCTCGGCCACGTCTCCATTACAGGAAGGCGGCACTATATCGGCTTGCCGCCCGCCGGTCAATTTTGCGCTCCGTCTCTCCCTC
>WRNU01000176.1 GCA_009776435.1 Betaproteobacteria bacterium
AGTCGAACGGCGAGATGCTGGACGCTTAAAGGAGTGGCAATGGCTCGCATGCAACAGTTTTACAAGGACACGGTGGTTCCCGATCTGCTCAAGCAGTTCGGTTACAGTTCCGTCATGGAAGTGCCGCGCATCACCAAGATCACCCTGAACATGGGGGTCGGCGAGGCGGTCGGCGACAAGAAAATACTCGAATTCGCGGTGGGCGACATGACGAAGATTGCCGGGCAAAAGCCGGTGATCACCAAGGCGAAGAAGTCGATTGCCGGGTTCAAGATTCGTGACGGCTATCCGATCGGCTGCATGGTGACGTTGCGTGGCCCGAAGATGTACGAATTCCTCGATCGTCTGGTGACGGTGGCCCTGCCGCGTGTGCGCGACTTTCGCGGCGTTGCTTCCAAGGGGTTCGACGGGCGCGGCAACTACAACCTCGGGGTCAAGGAACAAATCATCTTTCCCGAGATCGAGTACGACAAGATCGACATGCTGCGCGGGATGAATATCAGCATCACGACGACGGCCAAGACCGACAAGGAAGCGAAGGCGCTCTTGGGCGCGTTCCGGTTTCCGTTCAAGAACTGAGGGTGATATGGCGAAACTGTCTCTGATCAACCGCGAGGACAAGCGTCGCAAGATGGTGGCGAAGTACGCCGCCAAGCGCGCCGGGTTGATTGCGAAAATCAAGGATACGAAGCTCTCCGATGAAGAGCGTATGGCTGCGCGGCTGGCCTTGCAGGAGTTGCCGCGCAACGCGAGTCCCGTGCGTGCGCGCAATCGCTGCAAGCTGACCGGGCGCCCGCGCGGCGTATTCCGCAAGTTTGGCCTGTGCCGCAACAAGTTGCGCGAAATTGCCTTCGACGGCGAAGTGCCCGGCATGATCAAGGCGAGTTGGTAAGGAGAGTAAAAGATGAGTATGTCCGATCCCATCGCCGATATGCTGACTCGGATTCGCAACGGCCAGCGGGCCGGGAAAGCGAACGTGTGCATGCCTTCGTCGAAACTGAAGGTGGCGATCGCCAAGGTCTTGCAGGATGAGGGTTATATCGACGCCTACATCGTCCGTGAAGCGGCCGGCAAGGCCGAGCTAGATGTGGCGCTCAAGTATTACGCCGATCGTCCGGTGATCGAGCGCATCGAACGGGTCAGCCGTCCCGGTCTGCGCGTCTACAAGGGTAGCGACGATCTGCCGAAGGTCATGAACGGACTGGGCGTGGCCATCGTGTCGACCCCCAGGGGCGTGATGACCGACCGCGCCGCGCGCGCCAGCCGTGTCGGCGGCGAAGTCATTTGCCTGGTGGCCTGAGGAGGATTCCATGTCTCGTGTAGGAAAGAATCCGGTGCCAATTCCGGGCGGCGTCGAAGTCACGATTGCCGGGGGCGATCTCTCGATCAAGGGGCCGCTGGGTACATTGAGCCGTGCGGTGCATCCTTCGGTCGCGGTGGAGCGCGAAGGCGACGCGCTGGTGTTCAAGCCCCGCGAGGGCGCGGCGAACGCCAATGCGTTTTCGGGCACCATGCGCGCGCTGGTCAACAACATGGTGACGGGAGTCACCAAGGGCTTCGAGCGACGCCTGAACCTCGTCGGAGTCGGCTACCGCGCCCAGGCCCAGGAGAACAAGCTCAATCTCTCGCTGGGCTACTCCAGTCCCATTGTGTATCAGTTGCCGGACGGGGTGAAGGCCGAGACGCCGACCCAGACCGAAATCATCATCAAGGGGATCGACAAGCAGCGTGTCGGTCAGGTCGCAGCCGAAGTGCGGGCTTTCCGCGCTCCCGAACCTTACAAGGGCAAGGGCGTCCGTTACTCGGACGAAAAGGTTGTGATCAAGGAAACCAAGAAGAAGTAAGGCGGTCATTCATGAACAAGAAACAAACTCGTCTTCGCCGCGCGCGCAAAACCCGCGCCAAAATCGCGGAGTTGAAGGCCGTGCGTCTGACCGTATTTCGGTCGAACTCTCATATCTATGCCCAAGTCATTTCCGGCTGTGGCTCGAAGGTGCTGGCCTCGGCCTCCACGCTCGAAGCGGATGTGCGCGCCCGGATGCCCAATGGCGGCGACAAGGCCGCTGCCGCAGAAGTGGGCAAACTGATCGCCGAACGCGCGAAAGCCGCCGGGATCGANACCGTGGCTTTCGACCGTGCCGGTTTCCTCTATCACGGTCGCNTCANGACGTTGGCTGAAGCCGCCCGCGAAGGCGGCCTGAAGTTCTAAAGGGGATTACGAATGGCCAAGCAGCAAAACCAGCGCAAGCAAGCCTCCGAGGAGCGNGATGACGGCCTGCGCGAAAAGATGGTTTCGATCAATCGCGTGACCAAGGTCGTCAAGGGTGGCCGGATTCTCGGTTTCGCGGCGCTGACCGTGGTCGGNGACGGCGACGGNGGCATCGGGATGGGTAAAGGAAAATCCCGCGAAGTGCCGGTGGCCGTCCAGAAGGCGATGGACGAGGCCCGCCGCAGAATGAAAAAGGTCTCGCTCAAGAACGGGACCCTGCATCACACCGTGATCGGCAAGCATGGCGCGGCCTCCGTGCTGATGCGGCCGGCCCCGATGGGAACCGGCATCATTGCCGGCGGCCCGATGCGCGCGGTGTTTGAAGTCATGGGTGTGACCGACATCATCTGCAAGTGCATCGGTTCCACCAACCCGTACAACGTCGTGCGCGCCACGCTCAACGGTCTGCTGGCGGTGAATACCCCGGCAGAGATCGCGGCCAAGCGCGGCAAGAGCGTCGAAGAAATCCTGGGGTAAGCGATGTCCGACAAGAAAATCAAGGTTACGCTGGTCAAGAGTGTGATCGGAACCATACAGTCCCACCGCGCTACGGTGCGCGGCCTGGGGCTTCGCCGTCTCAATCACAGCGTCGAGTTGCCCGATACGCCGCGCGTGCGCGGCATGGTCAACAAGGTGTCTTATCTGCTCAAGTGCGAGGATCAATGACATGCGCCTGAACAACATCAAACCCGGCGCTGGCTCGAAGTCTGCCAAAAAGCGCGTCGGTCGCGGCATCGGCAGCGGTCTGGGCAAGACGTGCGGCCGGGGCCACAAGGGTCAGAAGTCGCGTGCCGGTGGTTTTCACAAGGTCGGTTTCGAGGGCGGCCAGATGCCGCTGCAACGCCGACTGCCGAAGCGCGGTTTCGTCTCGCTCACCCGTGACCGCAATGTCGAGGTTCGTCTGTCCGAACTGGCCGCAGTGCCGGTGGATGAAATCGATCTTCTGGTATTGAAACAGGCGGGCATCGTTCCCGGCAATGCGCTCTCGGCCAAGGTCATCCTTTCCGGGAAGATCGACAGGAAGGTCGTTCTGCGCGGCGTCGGGGTCACCAAGGGCGCGCGCGCCGCCATCGAGGCTGCGGGCGGTTCCGTGGTGACCGAATAATCAAGGTTCAAGTAAGGACGAAATCGTGGCCAAGTCTGCCAAGCCTGCTGCAACGGTAGGAAGCACCGGGAAGTTCGGCGATCTGAAACGGCGACTGCTGTTCCTGATCGGCGCAATCATCGTGTTCCGGCTCGGTTCGCACCTGCCTGTGCCCGGCATCAATCATGATATTTTCCGGGAGTTCTTCGGCAAGCATAGCGAGGGCATCCTCGGGATGTTCAACCTGTTCTCCGGTGGGGCGATGTCGCGTTTGTCGATTTTTACCCTGGGGATCATGCCGTACATCTCGGCTTCGATCATCATGCAGTTGCTGGCCGTGGCCGTTCCGCAGCTTGAAGCGATCAAGAAAGAAGGCGAGGCCGGGCGACGCAAGATTACGCAATATACGCGCTACGGAACCGTGCTCCTGGCTTTCGCCCAGGGATTGGCCGTGGCGATTGGCCTGGAAGGGCAGGGCATGGCGCACGATCCGGGGTTCGTGTTTCGTTTCGTGACCGTTGCAACGCTCGTCACGGGCACGATGTTCCTGATGTGGCTCGGCGAGCAGATCACCGAGCGCGGCCTGGGTAACGGCATCTCGCTCATCATTTTCGCCGGTATCGTGGCAAGCCTGCCGAGTGCCATCGCAACCCTGGCCCGACTGGATTCGGGTAGAAGCTTACCGTTGGTCGGGTTGTTCATCTGCCTGCTGGTGGTGCTGGTGACGGCGTTTGTCGTGTTCGTCGAACGCGGACAGCGCAAGATACTGGTGAACTACGCCAAGCGTCAGGTCGGCAACCGGGTCTATGGCGGACAAAGTTCGCATTTGCCGCTCAAGCTCAACATGTCCGGGGTCATCCCGCCGATTTTCGCTTCCAGCATCCTCCTCTTCGGGGGGTCGGTCGGGCAGTGGTTCGGTTCTTCGGAAAGCATGGCCTGGCTGGGCGCTATTTCCAATGAGCTCGCATCCGGCAAGCCGGTTTTCATGATTCTGTTTGCCGCACTGATCATCTTTTTCTGCTTCTTCTATACCGCGCTCGTATTCAACCCGCGCGATACGGCGGACAACCTCAAGAAGAGTGGCGCCTTCGTGCCGGGCATCCGTCCAGGCGAACAAACGGCGCGTTATATCGACAAGGTGCTCCTGAGGCTCACCCTGGCAGGCGCGACTTACATCACGCTGGTTTGCCTGCTGCCGGAGATTCTGAACTTACAGTGGCAGGGGCTTCATTTTGGCGGCACTTCACTGCTGATCGTGGTGGTGGTGGCGCTCGACTTCAAGGATCAGGTGCAGAACCACGTGCTGTCGCACCAGTATGAGGGACTGCTGAAAAAGGCAAACTTCAAGGGGGCGGGCTTCCCGATCCGATGACGATGGCGAAGGAAGACGTAATCGAGATGCAGGGGGAGGTGACTGAAAATCTCCCCAACGCAATGTTTCGGGTCAAACTCGAAAATGGTCACATGGTGCTCGGGCACATTTCCGGCAAGATGCGCATGCACTATATCCGCATCCTGCCGGGCGACAAGGTGACCGTTCAGTTGACTCCCTACGATCTCACCAAGGGCCGGATCGTGTTCCGGACGAAGTGACAAGAGAACTCAGGAAACAGGAGCAGGTAATCATGAGAGTTCAGGCTTCCGTCAAGCGGCTTTGCCGCCACTGCAAGATCATCCGCCGCAAGGGCGTGGTCAGGGTCATTTGTACCGATCCGCGCCACAAACAGCGCCAGGGTTGATTTCTTGCATCCGACTGAATTATAATTCAACGTTTCGCATTTTAAGTTCAAACGAGGTACACGGATGGCTCGTATTGCCGGGGTCAACATCCCGAATCACAAGCATGCCGAGATTGCGCTCACCGCTATCTATGGGGTCGGTCGTTCGCGCGCCCAGGAAATTTGTGACGCTGCCGGTGTCTCGCGTTCGGTCAAGGTCAAGGATCTCACCGAAGCGGACATGGAGAAGCTGCGCGAACAAGT
>WRNU01000177.1 GCA_009776435.1 Betaproteobacteria bacterium
TTTGGAGTATTACAACTCCCGACGACCCCATTCAGCGTTGGCAGGAAAACCTCCTGTTTCACGCATTGTTGGGAACAACCTATTGAAACTCAACAGCTAGGCGTTGAACCTGTGTCGAACGCAATCCCCATCATTTGTGACGAAGTGACTCAAAACAGGTAAGCGTAGACAAGAAATTTCTTGACATTACACGTCTGCATGAAGACAATGCGCAGTCGTTCAAGTCGCTGAAAAAGCGATTTGTTTCTTTCAACGAAATAGAGTAAAGCGTACCATGCTTGAATATATTTTTTCGATCACTGATCACTTCACTGCTGCCGTCTTTTTTACCATGCTCAAATATGCTGCATTGGGTTTCGTCTTGAGCTTGGTGCTGGTGATCGTTTGTCTGAAATTCAAACTTTTTCAGCGACAAAACAAATACTGGAATATTTTTGCCAAGTTGCATTATTTTTTCATTCCCATTGTTTTCATTGGCGCTGGTCTTGCCTTTGGGTTTTTGCAATATTACAAAAACATTAACGATGATCTCATCAATACCATCTTGCAGCCCGTTAAGCAGACGGCAGTCAATCACCTGCAGAGCCTCCCTCCAGAAACCCGCGACCATTTTTCCTCTACCACGCCAAAAAAGGCGATACAAAATGCGATACAATTTGTGACCGATCCAGAATCTGAGAATACAAAAGGCGTTATCAATAGAATACCCAGTTTTATCAGAGAATGGCTGTTAAGTGCCGCCGTGACTGAAATGATAATATACGAGCTGAACAAAGAAATCGCAAGTTTTACTGGCATAGAAAAAGAAAGTATTAACAAGCTGTGGCAACAGAATGTGATTGATATTTTTAAGAGCGATTTCTTGAATAATCTTTTAAGTCAACGCATCAACGAACAAATAATTTCCCTGCAAAAAACTCTGGGATACATTCTGTTGCTTCTTATGTTGATCCCTGTAACAGATATCCTGATTGCAAAAAGGCTCAAAAAACGCTCGAGCGTTGAAAAAAAAGAAAAATGAGGGTGAAAAACAGGGTGACTCGACACATGATGAGCTTGATAGCGACCATCTCAACAATTTTGTAACTACACTTGACACAAGACAAAACTCTTTCCCGCAGGCGGGAGAGAGGAAATTCTGATCCTGTCGGCAGTCTTCTTTGCCGGTATAATTAAGAATTTTTCCGGGCAATCATGCGATCCTTTCGCGGCTTCCACGCCCCCGCCGGGCTGCCTTGTGTGCTCACCATCGGCAACTTCGATGGTCTGCACCTTGGGCATCAGGCGCTCTTGAGCCTGCTTGCCGACAGAGCGAGCGAGCGAGGGCTGCCCGCGTCGGTGTTGACCTTTGAGCCGCATCCGCGTGAGTTTTTCTCTTCGCTCGACGCGCCCGCGCGCCTGACTTCCCTGCGCGAAAAACTGCTGCTACTCGGCGACAATGGCGTCGATCACGCGCATGTACAGCGGTTCAATGCCCATTTTTCCCACTTGAGCGCGGAAGAATTCATCCAGTCCGTGCTGGTGCATGGTCTGAAGGTGCGCCACCTGCTCATCGGCGACGATTTTCGTTTCGGCGAGCATCGCCTCGGTAATTTCGGCATGTTGCAGGCGGCAGGGCGCGCGCATGGCTTCGGAGTGGAAGCCATGCCTACCTTGTCTGTCGCTGGCGAACGGGCTTCGAGTTCCGCCGTGCGCAAGGCGCTGGAAGCGGGCGAACTCGATCACGCAACACGCTTGCTCGGACGGCCTTACAGCATCGCCGGACAGGTGTCGCGCGGCAACCGGCTCGGACGGCAAATCGGTTTTCCCACACTGAACATCGCGCTCCGGCATCGACGCCCTGCCCTCTCCGGCGTGTTTACGGTGGAAGTCGAAGGATTAAACAATCCACGCGCCCAAGGCGTGGCCAATATCGGCATTCGTCCCACCGTGGACAATGCCCAGGAGCCCCGGCTGGAAGTCCACCTGCTCGACTGGACGGGCGAATGCTACGGTGCGCACCTGCGAATACATTTCTTTCACAAGCTGCGCGATGAACGCTGCTTCCCGTCGCTCGATGATCTCAAGGCGCAGATCGGGCGGGACACGCAGGCGGCGCGCGACTGGTTCGCCCAATTTCCGAATGCCTCACGCGACTGAAACGTTCAGGACTGAATCGTCATGACCACCGATTATCGAAAAACCCTCAACCTGCCCGATACACCCTTCCCGATGCGCGGCGACCTCCCGAAACGCGAGCCGGGCTGGATCGCCGGATGGCAACGTCTCTATCAAAAAATCCGCGCGGCAAGCGCTGGGCGTCCCCGCTTCATCCTGCACGATGGCCCGCCCTACGCCAACGGCAGCCTGCATCTCGGGCACGCGCTGAACAAGATCCTGAAGGACATCATCGTTCGCGCCAAGACTTTGGCCGGGTTCGACGCGCCTTACGTGCCGGGTTGGGATTGCCACGGACTGCCTATTGAGCACAAGGTGGAAACCACCCACGGCAGGCGCCTGCCCCCCGGCAAGGTGCGCGAGTTATGCCGCGCCTACGCCGCCGAACAACTGGAACTTCAAAAAGCCGATTTCATTCGCCTCGGTGTGCTCGGCGACTGGGACAACCCCTACCTGACGATGGACTTCGCCAACGAGGCGGGCGAGATTCGCGCGCTCGCCGAAATGGTGAAACGCGGCTACGTCTTCAAGGGGCTGAAGCCGGTGAACTGGTGTTTCGATTGCGGCTCCGCGCTTGCCGAGGCCGAAGTGGAATACGCCGACAAGTCCTCGCCCTCCATCGACGTGGCCTTCTCCGTGAGCGAAGATCACGCCGCCCGGTTGGCAGCGGCATTCGGCCTCACGCGCCTGGAAAAACCCGCCGCCGCCGTCATCTGGACGACCACCCCCTGGACGATTCCCGCCAATCAGGCGCTCAACGTCCATCCCGAACTCGATTACGTGCTGGTGGACGTGGGCGAACGGCTGCTCGTGCTGGCGCAGGAGCTGACTGAGTCGGCGCTTGCGCGCTACAAGCTCGACGGCACGGTTGTCGCTACCGCCAAGGGCGCGGCGCTCGACAGAATCGAATTCCGTCACCCGTTCTACGACCGCGCATCTCCTGTGTTTCTCGCCCAATACGTCGGAGTCGACACCGGAACGGGCATCGTGCACTCGGCCCCGGCGCACGGCGTCGATGACTTCAATTCGTGGCTTGCCTATGGAAATAGCCCCCACGCTCCCCTCGCTTCGCTCGGCTCGCTGCCCCCCGAGGGGGCTGCGCCCGCCCTTGGGGCGGCCCTGCGGGCGGGCGGGCGCGGCAGCGATGAAATCCTTTCCATCGTTCAGGGCGACGGCCACTTTGCTGCCGATCTGTCGTTTTTCGGCGGCATGAACATCTGGAAAGCCAACCCGGCCATCGTCGAAAAACTCGCTGAAGTGGGCGCGTTACTCTCGCATGAAAAAATCAATCACAGCTACATGCACTGCTGGCGACACAAAACCCCGCTCGTCTACCGCGCCACCACGCAATGGTTCGTGGGCATGGATCGCCAGATTGCAGACGGTTCCACCCTGCGGATGCGTGCGCTCAAGGGCGTGGAGGAAACCCGCTTCTTCCCCGCTTGGGGGCAGGCCCGCCTGCACGCGATGATTGCCGACCGCCCGGACTGGTGCATCTCGCGCCAACGCACCTGGGGCGTGCCGATTCCTTTCTTTCTTCACAAGGAAACCGGCGAATGGCATCCGCGCACCGTCGAATTGATGGAAGAAGTCGCCTGCCGGGTCGAAAAAGAGGGAATCGAAGCCTGGTTCGCGCTGGATGCCGCCGAACTGCTCGGGGCGGAGGCCGCCGATTACGAGAAGATCACCGACACGCTGGATGTCTGGTTCGATTCCGGAACCACGCACCGCCATGTGCTGCGCGGATCGCACCCGATCGGGGAACAGCAAATGGAGCACGAGAGTGTGGGAGCACCCCGCCCGCCCGCCGGGCCGCCCCAAGGGCGGGCGCAGCCCCCTCGGGGGGCAGGGAGCGAAGCGAGCGTGGGGGCACCCATTGCTGATCTCTATCTCGAAGGCTCCGACCAGCATCGCGGCTGGTTCCACTCCTCGCTCCTCACGGGCGCAGCCATCGACGGCCACCCGCCCTACCGCGCGTTGCTCACCCACGGTTTCACCGTCGACGGGCAAGGCCGCAAGATGAGCAAATCGCTCGGAAACGTCATCCTGCCGCAGGAAGTCTCCGACAAGTACGGCGCGGAAATCCTGCGCCTGTGGGTGGCTTCCACCGACTATTCCGGCGAACTCGCCCTGTCGGACGAAATCCTGAAGCGCATCATCGAAACCTACCGCCGCATCCGCAACACCGTGCGGTTCCTGCTCGCCAACACGGCGGATTTCGATGCGGCCAGAGACATGCTGCCCGTGAGTGAGTGGCTGGAAATCGACCGTTACGCGCTCATCCTCACCCACAACCTGCAAACGGGGGCGCTGGCCGACTATGAACGCTTCGAGTTCCACCGCATCGCCCAGGCGCTGCAAACCTTCTGCTCCGAAGACCTGGGAGCGTTTTACCTCAACATCCTGAAGGATCGCCTTTACACCACGGCGGAAAAATCCCACGCTCGCCGCTCCGCGCAAAGCGCGCTCTGGCACATCACCCAGGCTCTTACCCGGCTGATGGCCCCGATTCTCGCCTTCACCGCCGAGGAAATCTGGCAAACCCTCAACAACGACGCGGAAGACTCCGTGATGCTCCAGACGTGGCACACCCTGCCCGATGCGCCCGACGAGGCGGCGCTTGTCGAGCGCTGGACGCACATCACCGCCGTGCGGGCTAACGTGCTGAAGGCGCTGGAAGAGTTGCGCATCGCCGGACGGATCGGCGCGGACTTGCAAGCTGCCGTCACCATCACCGCCGAGGGCGAACCGTTCGACGCGCTTGCCGCGCTCGGCGATGACCTCAAATTCGTTTTCATCACCTCCGCCGCCACGCTAGAACGAGGCCCGTTCAACATCCAGGTTGCCCCCGCCCTAGGCAGAAAATGCGAACGTTGCTGGCACGTGCGCGAAGACGTCGGGCAAAACGCCGAGCATCCCACGCTCTGCGGGCGCTGTGTGAGCAACCTCTTCGGCAACGGGGAAGAACGCCGCCATGCCTGACCGCCGCAACGCCCTCCTGATCATGATTCCCTGGCTCGCGCTCATCGGTCTGGTGATCG
>WRNU01000178.1 GCA_009776435.1 Betaproteobacteria bacterium
AACCGTATGGCCTGCCCGGCAGGGATCGAACCTGCAACCCCCGGCTTAGAAGGCCGGTGCTCTATCCAATTGAGCTACGGACAGACGATCTCCACGGACAGCCGGGGTGAGCTGGTCGGGGTGGAGGGATTCGAACCCCCGACATCTTGCTCCCAAAGCAAGCGCGCTACCGGACTGCGCTACACCCCGAGAAACGCGCACTTTACCGTGACTTCCGCAAACCGTCAATTGATCGGTCGATCCGCATGGTGCCCCGGAGAGGACTCGAACCTCCAAACCTTGCGGCACTTGATCCTAAGTCAAGCGTGTCTACCAATTTCACCACCGGGGCAAAGTCCCCGGATTCTATCCGTTCGGGGGACTCTCCTCCAGCGGTCAGTGAAGCGATTTTTCCGGATCAGGCATCCGATGCCGGATGATTCGTTATACTGCACCCTACTCTCGTCTGGACGTACCCCGCACAGCCATGCCTATCGCTCATTACGAAAACTTTCCCGTCGCTTCCCTGCTCCTGCCCGCCAATCTGCGGGAGCCGGTCGAAACCATCTATGCGTTCGCCCGCAGCGCCGACGACATCGTCGACGAAGGCGAGGTCGCGCCCGAGAAGCGTCGGGAACAACTCGCTACCTATCGTAGCGCGCTCGACGCCATCCAAAGCGGCGGACTGGCCGGCATGTGCGGGTTGCCCCCGCTCTTTGCCCGCCTGGCCCGAACCATCCTCGACAACCATCTGCCCCTGAAACCTTTCTACGATCTGCTCGATGCTTTCCAACAGGACATCGACAAGAAACGCTACGAGGATTTCAACGACCTGGCCGATTACTGCCGCCGTTCGGCCAATCCCATCGGGCGTCTGCTGCTCGTGCTCTACAACGCGGACACGGTCGAAAACCTTCCTCTGTCCGATTGCATCTGCACCGGGCTGCAACTGGTCAACTTCTGGCAGGATGTTGCACAGGACTGGAAAAAAGGCCGTATCTATCTGCCCATGCAAGACCTTGCCCATTTCAAGGTGACAGAAGAAGGCATCGCCGCCTCCCGTTGCGATGAACGCTGGCAAGCCTTGCTTGCCTTTGAAGTGAAACGCACCAGGGCCATACTGAATACGGGCGCACCGCTCGCCTACCAGTTGCGCGGGCGCATCGGCTGGGAATTGCGCCTGATCGTGGCAAGTGGCCTGCATATCCTCGACCGTATCGAGGCTATCGGTTACGATGTTTTCGCGCACAGCACCCGCATCGGTTTCTTCGGCAAACTGGCCGTCGCCTGGCGCGCCCTGAATTACCCGCGCCCGAGCGCATGACTCCACATCAATACTGCCAAAACAAGGCCGCAACCAGCGGATCGAGTTTTTATTACAGTTTCATGTTCCTCGATCCGGCGCGGCGTGAGGCCATTACCGCGCTGTATGCCTTTTGCCGTGAAGTCGATGACGTAGTCGACGAATGCCGCGACCCCGCGCCAGCCCACGCCAGGCTCGACTGGTGGCGACAGGAAGTCGAGCGTGTTTTCGATGCAACCCCCACGCACCCCGTCGGGCTTGCCTTGCAGGAAATCTGTCCCTCCTTTGGGCTTTCTCGCGAGCGCCTGCTCGAAATCGTCGACGGCATGGCAATGGATTTGCATAACAGGCGCTATGCCGATTTCCCTGCCCTGCAAGATTATTGTTACCACGTCGCCAGCGTCGTGGGTCTGCTCTCCGCCACCATTTTCGGCGTGAGCGACCCCCGCACGCTCGAATACGCCCACGATCTCGGCATGGCTCTCCAACTCACCAACATCATCCGCGATGTCGGCGAGGATGCTCGCCGTGGTCGCATTTACCTGCCCATCGACGAACTGCAACGTTTTGATGTGTCCGAGGCCGACATTCTCTCCGCCCACGCCAGCGATAACTTCCGCAAACTGATGGCTTTCCAGGCCGAACGCGCCGAGGCGTACTATGAGCAGGCGCTGGCCAAGCTACCTGCCGCCGACCGCAAGAATCAGCGTCCCGGCCTGGTCATGGCGGCGATTTACCGCGCCTTGCTGCGCAAAATCGTCCGGGGCGGCTTTCGCGTGCTCGATCGCCGCACCTCGCTGACCCCATTGCGCAAAGTCTGGCTTGCCGGCCTGACCTGGCTGAAAGGATGAAACCGTGACGGCAGTCGCCATCATCGGCGCGGGCTACGCGGGTCTTGCGTGTGCGGTGGAACTGGCTCGTCAGGACGTGGAAGTCACCGTGTTTGAACGCTCCAGGACACTGGGGGGCCGGGCGCGCGCCATCGGAAAGGATGGCTTGACCCTCGACAACGGCCAGCACCTGCTGATCGGGGCCTACACCGAGTTGACCCGCCTGTTGCGCCTCACCGGCGTGTCGCCGCGCCAGATCATGCATTTGCCGCTCACGCTCTCCATTCCAGGGCAACTCCACCTGCGCGCAGCCGCCCTGCCCGCCCCTCTGCACCTGCTCCTGGGACTCATCCGCGCGCAGGGTCTGGACTGGCGCGAACGGTTTTCGATTTACGCGATGCTGCGACATCTCAAGCGCAGGCGTTTTCAACTCCCTGCGGAGATGACCGTCACCGAGTTGCTCACCGACTGCCAGCAGCCTTTCCGGTTGCGCAACCTGCTCTGGGAACCGCTCTGTCTGGCCGCACTCAATACCCCTGCGCATGAAGCCTCGGCCCAGATCTTCGCCAACATCCTGCGCGACACGCTGGCCGCCGCCTCGGCCAGCGCCAGCGAACTGCTGATTCCTCGCGTCGATCTCTCCGAGCTTTTCCCCGTTCCGGCGGCAAGATACCTCGCCTCCCGGAATGGGAACATCCTTATCAGCAACGCCATTACCGCAATCACTCCGGAGGCTACGGGTTTTCGGCTTATCGGCGCGCCGGGTCATCGCATCTGGCCGCAGGTCGTCATTGCCACCGCCCCGCATCATGCTACCGCCCTGCTCGACTCCACCGAAGTCTGTCCCCAACTCGCAGCCCAAATCAAAGCCCTGCCCTCTGAGCCGATCATTACGATCTACCTTGCCTTCGGCCCCGGCGTCGCCCTGCCCGCGCCGATGATCGGTCTGACCGCAGGTCCCGCGCAATGGGCGTTCGACCGAGGACAATGCGGCGGCCTGGAAGGGCTGTTCGCCACGATCATCAGCGCGCCCCGCCGCGAAAACGAAGTGAAAGGCCGTAACGCCCTGATCGCTGCCATTCTCGCTCAACTCGAACGCGCGCTCGGCCACAGTCTGCCAAAGCCACAGTGGACACGCGTCATCACCGAAAAACGTGCAACCATCGCCTGCCGCCCCGGCCTCGAGCGCCCCGGCATCGCCACCCCGCTGCCGGGCCTGTGGCTGGCTGGCGATTACATCGAGAGCGAATACCCGGCCACGTTGGAATCCGCCGTGCGCACGGGCGTCCAGTGCGCGCGAGAGATCATTGCAACGCGCGAAGCACGCTGACTCTATAGACTCCCTCTCGAGGGAGGTGTCGCGCCGAAGGCGTAACGGAGGGAGTCAGTCACCCCACACGCCGCCCAGTCACCGCCTCAGTAAAAGCCCGACACAGACGGTTGACCCGTCCGTCCCAATGATAGGACTCGCCATGACGTCGAATCGCCACGCGATCCCATGTCCTCGAGAGCGCCAGGTCGATAGCTGTCTTCAGGGCGGATGGATCGCCAAAGGGAACGAGTTCCCCCAATTCCGAACGACAAACGATTTCGCGGTTGGCTCCCGCATCGAAGGCGACGATCGGCAAACCGCAGGCCATCGCTTCGATCAACGCTGTTACCGGGCCTTCGTGATGCGTATCGAACACGAATACGTCGGCAGCTGATAGCAAATCCGGCAATTCATTCGCGGGCAAACCGTCGAGAAAACGCACCGTCTCTTTCATGTTCAGCCGCTCGACCAGGGCTTCCAGTTCGGCTCGCCTGTTCTTCTTCAGACTGTTCGAGCCGACAAGCAGACAGACCAGTCCCGGCCAGCGTTCGGAAAGGGTCGGCAGCGCCTCGATCAGCCGGTTGAAACCCTTTTCTCCGAATGACTGCCCCGAGCCTGATGAGATCAGCACCGGCGCAGTCGGCGAAATCCCCAACGCCGCACGCGCCGCATTGCGGTCGCGCGGACGGAAACACTCGGCATCGACGCCATTGCCGACCACCTCGACCCGATCCTCCGACACACCCAGTTCAAGGGCAAACTGACGCAGGGACTCGCTCACGGCAAATATCCGCGCCGCTCCCCTGAACGCTTCGCGCAATTTCTGAACCCTGCCAGAGCTTCGCGCACAGACCATCTCTCCCCCATGCAGGGTAATCGTAACCGGCACGCCGAGCCAACGCCCCAACAGGACGCCTGCATATCCATCCGGATAGGCGCCATGCGCGTCGATCAAACCGAGCCGCCCCGCGCTATGCAGCGCGGCAAAACGGGAATATGCCCCTCTGGCCATCGTCCGACCGTCCAGCAGCCGCAATACATCCGGCCCCGGCACGGTCAGAAAGCGGGGAAACCATACGGGGATACCCTGTTGCTCTTCGTATTCCGGCATGCTTGGGCGGAAAGCTGGGTTCAGGTTCTGACGAATCCAGTCCTCCAACGGAACCCAGGGCGTAGGCGAGACGACGAACAAGGGCAGGCGGCGCGCAACGCGAAGCATGCGCTCACGAACGGACAGTCCCAGTTCCGGCTGTACGCTGCTCGGAAATTGACTGCTCAATACGCCGATATGCGGGCCTCTGAATATTTCAGCCATCGCGGCACATCCTGGAGCACATCATCCATCCGTCCCTGGTGGAAATCGCCGAATAATTGACGCAAACGACATCCCGCGTGCAAAAGATCGAGATCAAGATTGAAGGTGAGTCAAATCGTTTCATGGGGGCCGCGATGATAGGGCAGGTTTGCTTGCTGCCGCAAGGCCATACTACTCTACGCTTGCATGCGTCGCCCGCATCCAGTATCGTCACACGGTCGTTGGGGGTGCCCGCACGTCAAGCAGCGCGGGCTGAGAAAAACCCTTGGAACCTGACCCGGATCATACCGGCGTAGGGAAACGCCATCATGTCCTCTTCTTCCTTATCTCCCAATTCCAGTTCCTCTTCCAGTCAAACCGCCCCGCCCAATGTCGTCTCCATTGCCGGCATCGACCCATCGGGCGGCGCAGG
>WRNU01000179.1 GCA_009776435.1 Betaproteobacteria bacterium
TGGTTGCCCCGTGAGCATTACGGAGTGTTCATGTTCGATTACCGGGGCTACGGTCTTTCCGACGACAAACGTCCCACGCCGCATGCGTTGATGGAAGACACGCAAGCTGCGCTTGCCTGGCTGAGGCAACGACCGGACGTCGTCCCCGAAAAAATCCTGGTATTGGGGCAAAGCCTGGGCGGCAACAATGCCGTTGCGGCGCTTGCGTTGCCGAGCGAAGACGGAAAAACCGGAAATGTCGCAGGCGTCTTGCTGGACGCCACGTTCGAGTCGTATTCCGCCATCGCCAGCGATCACGCTCCGGCCCTCGGCTGGCTGCTCAGTGACCGCTTCAGCGCAAACCGGCATATCCAAAAGCTTGCGCCGATCCCGCTCTTTTTCCTGCACGGCGACCAGGATACGCTCATCGTCTGGCAGCATTCGCAACGCCTGTTCGATACTGCCCTGCCGCCCAAACAAATCCGCATCGTCCCCGGATCGGGGCATCTGATGGCATTGGATAACGCCGATGTGCGGCAGGAAGTCCTGCGATTTTTCGAGTCCTGTCTGAACGGTATCGAGGCATCTCAGCCATAAATGGCGGGGTTTACGTGCGACCCGAGTCAAGCGGATACAGGTCTCATGGACTTCATGTACTACAATCCGGCGGTTCGTGATGACTCCCTCCAACCCTCCTTCCCGACTCTCCCCCACATACCCCGACGATCACGGCGATCTGTGCGCCGCCTCAAAGGGTGAAAGCACGTTCTTTCACGCTATTTACACTACACCGGAACCTCCATGAACCAGAACCAAACCACCAACATTCTCGTCGTCGGCGTCGGCGGACAGGGCGTGATGACTGCTTCGGAAATCCTCTCGGAAGCCGCAATTTCGCAGGGATACAAGGTCAAGAAAACCGAAGTTGCAGGCATGAGCCAGCGTGGCGGGGTGGTATCTTCACATGTGCGTTTCGGCCACATGGTACTGTCTCCGGAGATTCCACCGGGCGAAGCGGATATTCTTCTTGGGTTTGAAGCCGCCGAAGCGATGCGCTGGAGCCATTACCTGCGCCCGAAAAACGGCGCACGCGGCGGGATGGCGATGATCAATCGGCTCAGACTCGCCCCCCCCATCGTCTCGCTCGGACTCTTCGCATACCCGGATGACCCGGTGTCTGCGGTGCGCGAGCGGGGGCTGGAGGTGCACGATTTCGACGCGGGAGAAATTGCCCGTGATCTGGGTGATTTACGGCTGGTCAACACGGTCATGCTCGGGGCGATTTCCGACAACCTGCCCTTTCCCGCCGAGACTCTGAAGGAATGCATCACGGCGCGCTTTGCCGCGAAAAAGCCGGAGTTGGCGGAACTGAACGCGAAGGCGTTCGAACTCGGCAAGGCCGCTGGAAAAAAGTAGTACGGGGCGGCACGTTCATTTGCTTCCCTGCCCGATCTCACGCGCGGCTTCCAGCGCCTGCTCGATGCGGTCCACCCCGTGCACGTCGATGCCTGCAATGGACTGACGCGGCAGGTTTGCGCGCGGGACGATGGCGGTCTTGAAACCGAGTTTGGCAGCCTCCCTGAGCCGCTCCTGCCCGCGCGGCGCGGGGCGTATTTCGCCCGCCAGCCCCACTTCGCCGAAAACGGCAAGCCCCTTGGGCAATGGCCGATTACGCAGCGAAGAGGCCACGGCCAGCAAAATGGCGAGATCGGCGGCAGGCTCCACGATCTTGACGCCGCCGACGGCATTGATGAAAACATCCTGGTCGTAACAGACGATCCCGGCATGGCGGTGCATGACCGCGAGCAGCATCGCCAGCCGCGTCGGCTCCAGCCCTACGGAGAGCCGTCGGGGGTTGGGGTTTTGGGCGCTGTCGACGAGCGCCTGGATTTCGACGAGCAGCGGGCGGGTGCCTTCCTGGGTAACGAGCACGCAACTGCCCGAGACCTCGCTGTCGTGCCGGGAGAGGAACAGCGCGGAGGGGTTGGAAACGCCTTTCAGCCCCCGTTCGGTCATGGCAAAGACGCCCAGTTCATTGACCGCGCCGAAACGGTTCTTGAACGCGCGGATCAGGCGGAAACTGGACTGGGTGTCTCCCTCGAAATAGAGGACGGTATCGACGATGTGCTCGAGCACGCGAGGCCCGGCGAGCGCGCCATCCTTGGTGACGTGCCCGACGAGGATGAGCGTGGTTCCACTCTGCTTGGCGTGGCGTGTGAGTTGCGCCGCGCATTCACGCACCTGCCCGACCGAGCCGGGCGCCGATTGCAGGTTTTCCGAGTACAAAGTCTGGATCGAATCAATGACCGCGACCCTGGGCGCGGCTTCGGAGAGGGTATTGATGATGCGTTCCAGATTGATTTCGGTGAGCAACTGCAAACCCCCAGGGGAGAGTTGCAGACGTTGGGCGCGCAGGGCAACCTGCTCGCCGGATTCTTCGCCACTCACGTAGACCACGGGATATTCGCCCGCCAGCCCGCACAGGGCTTGCAGGAGCAAGGTCGATTTGCCGATGCCGGGATCGCCGCCGATCAGCACCACCCCGCCGGACACGAGTCCGCCGCCCAGTACACGGTCGAATTCGTCGATGCTGCTGGGGATGCGCGGTTCCTCACGCGCTTCGAGCGCGGCCAGTTTCTGCATTCTTGCCGCACTCCCCGCCAAACCGGCTCGACGGGATTGCGCGCCGCGCTCGATGACGGTCTCGACCAGGGTGTTCCATTCCCGGCACTGCGGGCATTGCCCCTGCCAGCGCAGCAGTTGTGCGCCACAGCCGGCACAGACGTAGGCGGATCTGGCTTTCGTCATGTCGGTCGCAACGCACGTTTCATCAGGAAACGCCGCCTTCGCCGTCTTTGGAAGGCTGGGCAATCTCCGAAGCCCCCTTGGCAGATTGTCTGGATCGAACGTACCAGACGAACCCGACAATGGCCGAAACAAGCAGGATGACGGAAAGAATGCCGTACCCCGCCATATCAGCGATCTTCAGAAAGGCTATACCCGCTTTAGCCGCGTAGTAGCCGCCGAAAGTGAAGGTCAAGGCCCATACGCTCGCGCCGATGAAGTTGAGTATAAAAAACTTTGCATGATTGACTCTGCTGATGCCCAGCAGGATTGCGGTCACATTGCGCACGCCGTAGATGAAACGGAAGCCCAGAATAAGCGCAACGTCATATTTTTTGAAGAGTCTGGACGCCTTGTCCACGTTTTTGGCCATGCGTGGGAAGTAGCGCAGCATGGACTCACCCTTGTACTTGCCGAGGGCAAACATGATCTGGTCGATTGCAAAGCTGCCGCCAAAGGCGCTCAGGGCGATCAGCCAGAGATTCAGATCCACTTCTCTGGCGGCCACCAGCATGCCTGCCACGATGACGCAGGTTTCGCCTTCCAGGAAGGTCCACACCAGGATAACCACGTATCCATAGCGTTTCAGCAGGGGTTTTACTTCCAGTTCCTGCGAGAAAACAAACCAGACGGCACAGCCGACAACCACCAAAACGAGCAAAACAACATGCCAATTCTTACGTAATACATCAGCCAGTTTGGGGCTCTGCATAGTGATCCTTAATGTCATTCCTGTGGATGCGGTGAAGGAAGTTATTCCTGGTGGGGATTATATCTTTGGTTTTCTGCATTTCACGCCTCCCCTTGCGCCGCTTCCGTCACGAGGCGTCGCGCAAGGCAAAGGTCTTCCCACGCTTTACCCTTGTCCTGCGGGTTGCGCAGCAGGTAGGCCGGATGGTAGGTGACGATCAGGGGCGCGCCGTCGCGCTCGAAGCGTTTTCCGCGCGCGGCGGCGATGCTGATTTCGCGCCCGAGCAGCGCCTGCGCTGCCGGGCGGCCGAGCGCGATCAACAACCGGGGACGGACGAGAGCGATCTGGCGATCGAGATACGCCGCACAGGCCGCGATTTCTGCCGCTTGGGGCGTGCGATTGTGCGGCGGGCGGCATTTGACGGCGTTGGCGATGTAGACATCTTCGCCGCGCTTGAGACCGAGGGCTGCCAGCATATGATCGAGCAGCCGTCCGGCCTGACCGACGAAGGGTTCTCCGCGCCGATCTTCTTCCACGCCTGGCCCTTCGCCGACGAACATCCAGCGCGCCTGACGATCCCCCACGCCGGGGACGGCCTGGGTGCGCGCCTCAAACAGCGTGCAGGCGCGACAGGCATGGATGGCTTCTTCGAGTTGCGGCCAGTCCATCGTGGCAATGCAGGAAAAATCGACAGGCTGATGGTGGGGCGTCGTGTGCAACGCGCTTGCGGGCGCATCGGGCTTCTCCGCAGGCAGATGCACGGGCGTTGCACCCAACGCCCCTACGGACGTATCAGTGTCGACGGCCCCGGTCGAGGTTCGCAGACGCCACAGCGGCGTAAGCCCCATCTCCCGGAGAATGGTCGAGCGGCGCAGGTTCATGGTTCAAGCCTCATTACGATGGCGTCTTCGCGCCCTTCCGAAGACGGATAATAACCCTTTCGCCGACCGATCTCGACGAAACCGGCGCGTCGGTAAAGCGCGAGGGCTACCAAATTGGTAGTGCGCACTTCGAGGAAGAACTGTCGTATGCCGGAGCATTGGGCGCTCGAGAGCAGATGTTCGAGCAATCGCCTGCCCAGGCCACGCCCCTGTGCGGCGTGCACCACGCTGATATTGAGCAGGTGGGCTTCGTCAAGCACGCCAAGCACGACCGCGTAGCCGACAGGCGCGTCGGCTTCACGCATCAACCAGCAGGCATGCCCGACCGCCAGTGAATCGGCGAAGTTTTTCAAGCTCCACGGAAAACGGTGCAGGGCGGTCTCCTGCTCCACGACCCAGTCGAGGTCATGTTCGGTCATCGGCGCGAAGCACAACGATTGCGTCGTCATGCCTTGCCGTCAAAGAGGCTGTTGCACCAGATCGGCATATTCGGGATGGCGCTGGATAAAGGTGGCTGCGTAGGAGCAGATTGGCTGCACGCGCCAGCCCCGGCTGCGCGCTGTGTCAAGCGCCGAACGGGTGAGGAGAGCGGCAAGGCCACGGCCTCCTAGCTCGGTCGGCACGACGGTGTGCAGGATACTCATATTCTGGCCGTCGAGCCGGTAGTCGAGTTCGCAGAGGCGATCATCGACGATGAGTTCGAAGCGGCATT
>WRNU01000180.1 GCA_009776435.1 Betaproteobacteria bacterium
GGGTCAAAGCAACCTGCCGGATAGAATACGCCCAAACATCCTGTGGCAAAGTTGTGTGGATCCTCAGTTTGATCCCTGATTTCTTTGGGCCAATCCCGATATGGACGGATCCCTTGTTCGTTGAAAACCATTTTATGCAAGCGATGGGCTACGACGTTTGCTGGGAATTGCTCCGCAGCCGCAATCAGTTCCTTCAGCCAGTCAGACCAGTAGTACGCATCGTCGTCGGCGGTGACGATATCGGCCTCGGGGTAGATAGATAACGTCGGGATGATCTTCTTGAATGACAGGAGATCGTCACAGCAGCGAATCTCCAGGCCGTCCCGCTGCAACCTTTCGGCCATCGGCGGTAGCGCATGCCTGTCTGCTTCGGCAAGCCAGAGTATGACCCTGTCCGGGCGAACGCTCTGGGTCAACAAACTCCTGAGGGTCAGATGCAGGGTTGAAAAGCGCCCGGAGTATGAAGTTAGAGACACAATCAACTCACGATTACGACCGTGCCTGGGAGCAGGGCGGCGAAAACGCCACCGGAGCGCCAGTTTCAATCTACACCGGAGCGCATTGCAGCGTAACTTCAGCGTTCTGAACATTGATGAGTCTCTGAAGTGCCGCCAAGGGTTGAAGTGAGGACTGTTCGATGAATTCCAGTCATGAATTTATGCTTTTACCATAATTCATATTTATTTTCAAGTATAACGTATCGGATGTTGAATGTGACGTATCGGACTAATTTTCTTTAACCTGTTTTGTGAGATGTTGAGCAGGAAATGGCGTACAAAATACAGCCTGAGGCGTATTTCTCGCCTCTGTGAGGTTGCTCAAACTCTCGGCCCAGACAGCTTGCGCAGTTCCAAAATGAGGGAATAAGGCGCTCGGGACAGGGGGGTGATAAACTCCCCCGCTGAAGAACGGCGGTGGCGGTTGGGGTTCGCTGCGTTCGCCCCAACCGACATCTTTTGCCTTGTCGTTGATTGTCGGGTCAATAGATGAACAGCATTGTGAACAGTCGCCAATTGCCTGTTGGATCATTATAATCACGCAGTTATTTGCTGTATCTGCACCATTTTCTCTGCCACTTGGACATCGATCATGAACTCCTTGAACATCTTTTGGATTTTTGCTGGCTTGCTCGTCGTGCTGATTGTCTGGGGCGTCGTCATCTATAACGGGCTCGTTGCGCTTGCCAATCGGATACGTAACGCTTTCTCGCAGATCGACGTGCAACTGCAACGTCGTTACGATCTGATTCCCAATTTGGTGGAGACCGCCAAAGCCTATATGAAGCACGAGCGTGAAACGCTGGAGGCGGTCATTGCCGCCCGCAATCAGGCCGTGCAGGCAGCCAGGGAGGTCAAGGACGCGCTCTCTCCTGAGACGATGCGCTCCCTACAGGGCGCGGAAAGCGCGCTGGGCGGGATGATGAGCCGCTTTTTCGCGTTGGCCGAGGCTTATCCAGACTTGAAGGCCAATCAGAACATGGCGCAGTTGCAGGAAGAACTGGCCTCGACCGAGAACCGCATCGCCTTTGCCCGACAAGCCTATAACGATGCTGCAATGCGCTACAACATCAAGCGCGAAGTCTTTCCCAATTCGTTGATCGCTTCGCGCTTTGGTTTTCAAGTGGCCGAAACCTGGAAGAGCGATGAGGGCGATGCAATCCGGAAAAACGTCAAGGTTAGCTTTTAGGCTGTAGCAGGCAACATGGACTTTTTCGCCGCCCAGCATAGCGCCCAGCGAAAAAGCCGCTGGTTGGTGTTCTGGTTCGTCCTGGCAGTGACGAGCATTGTCGTCCTTGTCTATCTGTCTTTGGTTCTGTCAATACAGTATATGGGCGAAGACGTTTCTTTGCTTTGGAATGGCGAATTATTTTTCTGGATTTGCTTACTCGTGGGCGGTGGCATTGGAGTTGCTTCCCTGTTCAGGATATGGCAGATCTCCCGCCACGGCGGTGCGCTGATCGCAACGCAGCTGGGCGGACGGAGGGTATCAAGGCAGACGAACGATCCGGCGGAGAGACGTCTGCTCAATGTGACCGACGAAATGGCCATTGCCGCAGGTATTCCCGCACCCGTGGTCTACGTGCTGGAAGAGGAAACCGGCATGAACGCATTCGCCGCCGGACTTTCCACGCGGGACTGCGTGATCGGCGCCACTCGCGGTCTTCTCGAGGCCATGAACCGCGATGAACTGCAAGGCGTCATCGGTCACGAAATCAGCCATATCGTCAATGGCGACAGCCGTCTCAACCTCAAGCTGATCGGCGTCCTGTTCGGCATCAACGCCATCACTATTGTTGGTCGAGGTCTCGCTCGCGCACGAGGCAAAAACGCTGGGCCTATCGTCATGTTCGGTTTATTGTTGTGCGCGATCGGCTCGATCGGTTTTTTCTGCGGACGCATCATCCAGGCGGCCGTTTCCCGCGAACGCGAGTATCTGGCCGATGCTTCAGCCGTGCAATTCACCCGCCATCCGCCTGGGTTAGCCGCCGCGCTTCAAAAATTGCAAACTTCCGGTTCAGAGATCCAGCACCCGAAAGCGGCTGCGGCCAGTCATCTCTTCTTTGGCGCCTGCGGCTCCGCCACAGCCTTTCTGACTTCCTTTTTTGCTACCCATCCGCCCCTGTCCGAGCGCATCCAGCGCCTCGACAGCCGCCGTCAGCCACTTCAGTCAGGCCAATCCACGCCTGCCGCCGCGGTCGGGGATAACCGACCTGGGAGTTCGTTGGCAGATCCTCATGCGGCGATGCTCGTTGCGCCTTCCGGTGTTGCCGCGATGGCCTCCGTCGGGGTGCCGGAAGGATTTTCGTCCACAAGCATTGCCCATGCGCAGAGCCTGCTCGCCAATCTGCCCGAGTCCCTGCGACAACAGGCGCGGCAACTCACCGGCGCAATCGGCGTCGTCGGCGGGTTATTCTTCTCCAGACAATCCGAGGTTCGACGCCAGCAGGAAGAACTGCTTCCCGCCACCGCCCTGCCTGTTGCACAGGCGCTTTACCAATGGCTGTCTGCGCAGCCGGAGCAGGGTGCGCATTACCGCCTCGTCTGGCTGGATCTTGCCCTGCCCACCTTGCACGAAGCGTCTGAGTCCGTGATTGGGCAAGTGCTTGACATGGCAAAGGCATTGATTCATGCGGATGGACGCATCAGTTCCAGTGAGTTTGCCCTCTACAGCCTCCTGTGCGGCGCTTTGCTGCCTCCTTCGGCGCGTCGCGCCAAACGCGGCGAGTTGCGTCCGGAGCAACTGGATCGAGACATTGCCAATTTGTTGGGGCTCATCGCCTATGCCGGACATGAGGATCTCGAGACGACCGATGCGGCTTATCAGGCCGCAATGGCGTGCTCTCCTGCCCGCGTGGAGCGCCCCCTTCCGGAAAAGACGGCGATCTCCCTGACCACGATTTCCCAGAGCCTCGCGCATCTTGCGCTTGCCGCGCCGCCCTACCGAAAAAGGCTTCTGCACGCCTGTGTGGTTGCCATTCGTTATGACGGCAAGATTACCCCGGTGGAAAACGAGTTGCTCCGCGCCTTTGCGCAGAGCCTTGATTGTCCCGCTCCGCTGTAGGAGCGTTGCGTGCAATGTCCCTACCCGAATACCGCATCCAGTATTTCGTTCTTGTTGATGCGGGTGATGTCGAGCAAGGCGAGAAACTGCTGTTGGTCGAACTCGGTGTTGCCGGTGTCTTTTGGTATGGAAGGTTTCTCCCGATCGAACGGATTGGGCGCGTCGGTAGCCAAAATAGCCGTTTGCACAATGTCGCGCAGGGTTTGAGGCGGCCAGTCGTTGCAGGGATTTTCATCGTCGAGCGCCTCGATGATGTCGTCGGGCAATTCGAACGCCTCCAGCACTGAGCGGGAAACCGGGGTTTTCCAGACGGACATGAATTCAGAAAAACGGTCCATGTTGTCCTCCAGGGCGGGATAGTCGGCGGCACGCGCCAGCAGGAGGAATTGACCGATATTGACCATCATGCCGGTCAGCATGGCTGTGTCGGGGTTGACCGTGCGCAGGTGATGAGCAAAGGCGTAAGCCCAGGATGCGATGTCGGCCGAGTGCGTCCAGAGGTCGACGGCGAGCGCGCGCAAAGGCGGCGATCTATGATCCTGGGTGAGTTGTTCGGCGGCCACAGCAAAGGCCAGGCATCGTAATGCCGCCAGACCGATGCGCCTGACGGCGTTATTGACGCTGGTGATACGCGCGCCGTAGGGGTTGAGCAGTATCGCGTTGGCCATGCGGATGACTTTGGCGCTCAATACAGGTTCTGCGCGCACCGCAGCGACAATCTCTTCGGTAGAGGAGTTCGGATCGTCGGCAAGCTGCTTGATGCGCAACGAAATCTCCATCGAAGTGGGAAAGTTCAGGTGTCCTTTTTCAAGTTCCTGTTCGATCTGGGCGGCAAGCGCCCGTATTTGCGCCTCAAAGTCCTGCATGCTCGGCTCCACGGTAGAGTTGGTCCAAGACAACCCTTCCGGCAGAGGCGGACGTGCAGGAATCGGCGCGTCCGGTGACTCTGTTGGCGCTATGGGTTCCGTTACGTCTGGTTACCCGGCGCGGGCTACCTTTCCAATCAGCCCGCGGATCGTCTCCTGGATGTCGGCGGGCAACAGCACTACCTTGGTATTCTCTGATGCCGCAAGATTCTGGACTGAGGAAATGTACTTCTCTCCGAGCAAATAAAGCATGGGAGCCGGTTCTGAACCGAGGGATGCCGTGATGCGCCGGATCGATTCGGCGGATGCCTCGGCCAGCGTGACTTGCGCGTTGGCGTCGCGGCGCGCGGCCTCTAACCTGGCCTCGGCTTCTAGGATAGCCGATTGCTTTTGCCCTTCTGCGCGCGTGACCATCGCCTTGCGCTCACGTTCGGCGGCAGCCTGCATTTCCATCGCTTTCTGCATCGAGGCCGAGGGTTTGATGTCCTGGATTTCCACCGATTTCACGGTCAACCCCCAGTCGACGGCCTCATCAGCAATGCTCTCACGCAAACGCGCCTTGATCTTGTCGCGTGAAGACAACGCCTCGTCCAGTTCCATCTCGCCAGCGATGGAACGCAGGGTTGTCATGATGAG
>WRNU01000181.1 GCA_009776435.1 Betaproteobacteria bacterium
ATAGACCAGCGACTCGATATAGCGCAACAGCATGTCGTCGATGACGGCATGCGGGTCCGGCTCGTAAATGTAGTCCCACGCACGCTCGGGTGTGCCCAGCCTGTCGCCAGTCAGCGGCAGAAGCTGTTCCACGACCGGCTCCTGCTTCATGGTGTTGATGAAGCGGGTGTAGGCGACATGGACGGTATCGAGTTCACCGTTCAGAAAAGCATCGAGCAGGATTTTCACCGGCCCGATCAGTTTTTCAAGCGCCGGTTTGTCACCGAGTTGCACGACATGCGAGACGACATTGGCCCCGAGACGCTGCATGAAGCCTAAACCCTTGTTGCCGATGCAGCAGGCACGGATGTCCGTGACGCCGGAACCTTCCCAGGATTTGAGCGCGTTGATGGCAACACGTTGTACGTTGGTATTGAGACCGCCGCACAAGCCTTTGTCGGTTGTCACCAGAATCAGCCCGACCCGCGTGACCCGTTCTTTATGAACCAGGAACGGGTGTTCGTAGTCGACAATATCGGCCTGGGACAGGTGTGCCGCAAGCTGGCGAATTTTCTCGCAATAGGGACGGGCGGCACGCATCCGCTCCTGCGCTTTGCGCATCTTGGATGCGGCCACCATTTCCATGGCCTTGGTGATCTTGCGCGTGTTTTGCACGCTCTTGATCTTGGTACGGATTTCCTTCCCGCTAGCCATTTTCCGTCTCCTCGGCTATCAAGTCCAACTCTTCTTGAACTCGACAATCGTGGCAGCCAGGATCTTTTCGGCCTCGGCATCGAGGTCGCGCTTCTCCAGGACGTCTGCCACAAGCTCAGCCCGCTGCGTTTTGATGTATTGCAGTAGATCGGCTTCGAAAGCCAGCACACGATTGGCGTCGATGTCGTCGAAATAGCCGTTGTTGACTGCGTAGAGGACGAAGCCCATTTCGGCAATCGACATTGGCGAGTATTGCGTTTGCTTCATCAATTCGGTGACACGGCGACCGCGTTCGAGCTGTTTGCGGGTGGCGTCGTCGAGATCGGAAGCGAATTGCGCAAACGCGGCTAGTTCGCGGTACTGCGCGAGGTCGGTACGGATGCCGCCGGAGAGCTTCTTGATGATCTTGGTCTGGGCCGCACCACCGACGCGGGACACCGAGATACCTGCATTGATTGCAGGACGGATGCCGGCGTTAAAGAGGTCGGTTTCAAGGAAGATCTGTCCGTCGGTGATGGAAATGACGTTAGTCGGCACGAAGGCGGATACGTCGCCAGCCTGGGTTTCAATGATCGGCAACGCGGTGAGCGAGCCGGTCTTGCCCTTGACTTCACCGTTGGTGAATTTTTCGACGTAGTCGGCGCTGACGCGCGCGGCACGCTCCAGCAGACGGGAGTGGAGGTAGAACACGTCCCCAGGGTAGGCTTCACGGCCCGGCGGGCGACGAAGCAGAAGCGAAACCTGACGATAGGCCCACGCCTGCTTGGTGAGATCGTCGTAGATAATGAGGGCGTCCATCCCGCGATCGCGGAAGAATTCGCCCATCGTGCAACCGGAGTATGGCGCAAGGTATTGCATTGCGGCGGACTCGGAGGCGGTGGCCGCAACAATGACGGTGTATTCCATCGCGCCATGTTCGGTGAGCTTGCGCACTACGTTGGCAACGGTCGAGGCTTTCTGACCGATGGCGACGTAGACGCAGAAAACGCCCTGGCCTTTCTGGTTGATGATGGTATCCACTGCGACGGCGGTTTTGCCGGTCTGGCGGTCACCGATGATAAGTTCGCGTTGGCCGCGACCGATGGGAACCATCGAGTCGATGGATTTCAGCCCGGTTTGTACCGGCTGCGATACCGATTGACGCGCGATGACACCGGGAGCGACTTTTTCGATCTTGTCGGTGAGCTTTGCGTTGATCGGACCTTTGCCGTCAATGGGCTGACCAAGGGAATTGACTACGCGACCAATCAATTCGGGGCCGACAGGCACTTCGAGAATGCGTCCCGTCGCCTTGACGGCATGGCCTTCGGTGATGTGCTCGTATTCACCGAGCACGACCGCGCCAACGGAATCGCGTTCGAGGTTGAGTGCCAAGCCGAAAGTGTCGCCGGGAAATTCCAGCATTTCGCCCTGCATTGCATCGGCCAGGCCGTGAATGCGGCAGATGCCGTCGGTAACGGATATAACCGTGCCTTCGTTGCGCGAAGTTGCGGCAAGCTGGAGGTTCTGAATCCGGCTCTTGATCAGGTCGCTGATTTCAGAGGGGTTGAGTTGCATTCGATGACTCCTGGTTCTTGAGCGCGGCGACCATGCTTGCAAGTTTGCCGCGAACGGATGCGTCGATGACTTCGTCGCCGATGGTGATACGAACCCCGCCGATGAGATCGGAGTTGATGGTGACGGTTGCGTCGATGCGGGCCTTGAAACGGGCTTCGAGGTCTGCCTTCAGCGATGCCAGCGTGGCGTCGTCGAGCGGGAAAGCGGAAGCAATCCGGGCTTCCAGAACGCCTTCGTGTTCGTTTTTCAGAACGACGAACAGGTCACGGATTTCCGGAAGCACTCGCAGACGCTCGTTATCCACGAGGACACGGACGAAATTGCGCTGCTCGTCGGTCAGATCTCCGGCCACATCCAGCAACAGTCCGGCAAGCCGGTCGGTGGACAGGTTGGGATCGGAGACACATGCAAGCATCCCGGCATCGGCCGTGATGGCGGCGAGCCGATCCAGGACTTCCGACCATGACGCCAGTGCACCTGCCCCACGGGCCAACCCGAAGGCGGCGTCGGCGTAGGGGCGCGCGATGGTGACGTTCTCAGCCATGACTTATTGCAGTTCCTGTTTCAGGTTGGCAAGCAGTTCGGCATGCACCTGGGGATTGATTTCTCGACGCAGGATCTTCTCCGCGCCGGCCACGGCCAGCATGGCGACCTGATCGCGCAGTTCGTCCTTGGCGCGCTGTGCGGCCAGATCGGCCTCAGCCTCGGCGGCCTGCCTGGCCTGTGCAACGATGTTCGTGGCCTCGGCACGGGCATTCTCGATCAACTGGCCGGCGTTCCGTTCGGCGGAAGCGCGCACATCGCCTGCGGACTCACGGGCCTTGCGCAATTCCTCGACAGCCCTTTTTTCGGCCAGGGCCAGATCGGATTTTGCCTTGTCTGCGGCAGCGAGACCGGCGGCGATTTTTTTCGCGCGCTCATCCAACGCCTTCACGATGGGCGGCCACACGAGCGTCATCGTGAACAGCCCCAGGACGACGAATACGACGAGTTGGAAAAACAGAGTTGCGTTCAGATTCACTGTTCTTGTCCTCAATAATGGTTAGAGGAACGCGAACCGATCAACTGGTCACGAACGGGTTGGCAAAGGCGAACATCATCGCAATACCGACACCGATCAGGAAGGCTGCGTCGATCAGACCGGCCAACAGGAACATCTTGGTTTGCAGGGCATTCATCAGTTCAGGTTGCCGAGCCGAGGCTTCGAGATATTTTGAACCCATGATGGCGATGCCGATACAAGCGCCGAAAGCGCCCAGGCTAACAATCAGGCTGGCAGCTATTGCAACGAAACCCATGACATTACTTTCCATGACAGCTCCTTGAGGTGATGACGGTTGAGGTTGAAAGAAAAAACCCGGCGAGAAGTCTCGCAACAACGACGAAATCAGTGTTCTTCGTGAGCCTGACCGATGTAGATGAGGGTCAGCATCATGAAAATGAACGCCTGAAGCGTAATGATAAGGATGTGGAAGATGGCCCATGCCGTACCGGCGATGACATGGCTGATGCCCAGCGTGACGCCCATGGCGGAGACCGTCCACGCGCCACCCATCAGGGCGATCAGCATGAATATCAGTTCGCCTGCAAACATGTTGCCCCACAACCGCATGCCGTGGGAGATGGTCTTGGCCAGGAATTCGATGACCTGCATGAGCAGGTTCACCGGCCACAGTAGCGGATGCGAGCCGAACGGGGCAGTGAACAGTTCGTGCACCCAGCCCGACGCGCCCTTGATCTTGATGTTGTAGAACAGGCACAGCGTCAGTACGCCGATGGACATGCCGAGCGTGCATGACAGGTCGGCGGTCGGCACGACGCGCAAGTAAGCGTGCGAATCGTTCGTTGCAAGCTGCCAGAGGAACGGCAGGCCGTCGACCGGGAGCAGATCCATCGCGTTCATGAAGAAGATCCACATGAACACGGTGAGCGCCAGCGGCGCGACGTAACGGCGCGACTCGGGACTATGGACGGTGGCCTTGGACTGGTTGGCGACCATTTCGACGAGCACCTCGACGCAGCCCTGGAAACGCCCCGGCACATCGGAAGTGGCCTTGCGTGCAGCCAGCCACATGATGAATATGACGAGCAGACCGAGGCCGACGGAGAAAAACAGGGTGTCGTAGTTGATGACCGACCAATCGACGATGCTCGACTGTTGCGCGCCGGCACTGTTGAGGTGTGTGAGATGGTGAATGATGTATTCACCCGCGCTTGGCGCGTTCGCCGCATGCTCAGTAGTCATGTTCGAGTCTTCACCAAAAATGCAAACAAGTTCGCTTTCACCGCCAGCACCAGCCCGACCAGGAATGCTCCCCAATGAAGATCCTTGTACAGCACCGTTGCCAACGCGAGCAAGCCTATGGTCGAGAGGAGTTTAACGAGTTCTCCGACAAAAAAAGCTGCGGCCTTGGCGTTCTCTCCGCGCCAGGACGACACCGACAAGCGCCAGGCGAAGAGAATGCTCGGCAACACGTAGGCCAGCCCCCCCCATATTGCGGAAACGAAACCGCGCGGGCCGAACAGCGCGCCGGCTACTAATGCCGCTATGGATGTTGCTGCCAGTTGCAGCAGGACCGCCTTGTGCATTCTCTCTCCACCCAAGACACCATTCCGTTCATGACTGCCGGAATTTTTTCTCGTTCTTTTTTCACATTCTGGCGGTAACTCTTCGGCGAGTCAATCGGTATGTGGCGGTATCTCAGTTTTGAATCGGCGCGCACTCTCCCGCAAGCGGGAGAAGAAATGCCGAGGCAACCGAAATACCCCCCTCTCCCGCTTGCGGGAGAGGG
>WRNU01000182.1 GCA_009776435.1 Betaproteobacteria bacterium
CCGTCGTTGGCGTTACGCATCGCCACGACCATGCCGCGCGACTGTGCGTTCATTTTTTCCGCCACGGCCAGACCGGCGGCGTCGTCCTTGGAGCTATTGACACGCAGGCCGGAAGAGAGCCGTTGCAACGCGGTATTCAGAGAGCCTTGCGAAGTGTTCAGGTTCCGTTGGGCGTTGAGCGACGGAATGTTGGTATTGATGATTTGGGGCATTTCTATCTCCTTCGGGATGGACTTCGTTCGAGCAAGACGCCGGATCAGTCACTGGAGCCTTGGACGCTATCCGTTGCTCGTCTGCCTGATTGCGGTAACGGCGCAAGCCGGAATTTCTTTAAGTGCAATGATTGTCACCTGCCCATTTCCTGAGTGAAGTGTGCGGGTTTTCACGTATCACCCCGGCGATCCGACCCGTCTTGCAACGCGCATTCAACATACGTCGTCCGGAACAAAAAACGCGCCACGATCCGGCTATGAACCGCAGTGGCGCGCAAGGAGGAAGGACGTGGGTTTTTATTGCAGCAGCCGCAGCACGTTCTGCGGCAAGGCGTTGGCCTGGGCCAGCATGGCCACCCCGGCCTGTTGCAGTACCTGCGCACGCGCCAGCTTCGCGGTTTCAGAAGCGTAGTCCGCATCCATGATCCGGCTGCGCGCAGCTTCGGTAGACTCCCGCGCCGCCGCCAACTGGGTGAGTACGCCTTCAAAACGGTTCTGGATCGCGCCAAGGGAAGCGCGGTTGTTGTTGATGCTGTCGATGGCCGCATCGAGCGCAGAAAGTTCGCTCAGGGCGTTCAGGCCATCCGTGCCGGTAATCGCAGCGGTATCGACGGAAACCGGGCTGATCTCCACCAGGATTTGCGATTCCTCGGTCGAACTCGGCCCGACCTGGAAAATCACCCCGTCGGAGAAAGTGCCGTCCAGCAGCTTCTGGCCGTTGAAATTGGTGGCGCTGATGACCCGGTCGATTTCGCTCTTCAGGTGCTGGTATTCGGTATCCAGCGCGCTGCGGTTGTCCGAATCCCACTGGCCGGAAGCCGCCTGCACCGCCAGTTCGCGCATCCGTTGCAAGTGCTCGCCGATGACGTTCATTCCCGCCTCGGCGACCTGCGCCAATGAGATGCCGTCGTTGGCGTTNCGGATCGCCACCGTCATGCCACGCGCCTGCGCGTTCATTTTCTCCGCCACCGCCAAGCCNGCGGCATCGTCCTTGGAACTNTTCACCCGCAGACCGGAAGACAACCTTTGCAGCGCNGTAAACAAGGANCCCTGAGAAGTATCCAGGTTTCGTTGCGCGTTCAGTGACGAAATATTTGTATTGATGATTTGCGGCATTTCATGCCTCCTCCGAAGGGTTATCAGCATCTCTTCGCGCGTGGCCGCATGGTTCACAGCCATCCCCTGACGAAACGCCCGCGCGGAGCCTTCAAGCGGTATCTAGCATCTATCGTGCCAGGCAAGAATCACCCGTCCGGATTACGGAGATATATCCCGTTATTTCTCCGTTATTTCACTCTTAACCCGGCGTGTCGGCCCAATACACTTCAATCAATTACCGCTTGCGGAGACAGTTCGGCATGTCCGTCAAACAGAAACGCCTGCTCGGCAAGGCGCAACAGGCGCTAACCGCCAAGGACTTCAACCGCGCGGGCGCGTTATTCGAGGAGGTCGCCACCCTTTCGCCGGAGGCGCATCGGGCATGGTTCGGACTGGGGGAAGTCGCNCAAGGCATCGGGCANCAGGACACCGCCGCNACCTTTTTCGACCACGCNACCCAATTACAGCCGGAAAACGCCCGCTACCGCCAAAGGCTTGGGGAGGTTCTCGGCAAGCTCGGCCAGATCGAAGCCAGCCTTCAACAACTGCTTGCTGCCCGGCAACTCGCCCCGAAAGATGCCGGCATCCTGTGCAGTCTCTCCGGCGCATATGTAAAAGCGGGCAACTGGCAACACGCCCGCCGCCTGCTGGAAGAAGTCGTTCGTCTGCCTCGCCCGCTCGCCGCGCACTACTGTCTGCTGGGCATGGCCTGTCAGCATCTCGGCGAGCTAGACGAAGCCCTGAAAGCCTTCAACACGGCAACGAAGCTCGCACCGCGCTACCCGGATGCCTGGCTCTCCCTCGGTCATCTCTACCTCGAAAAACGACAAACGGACAAAGCCGCCACCTGCGTGAAAAAGCTCCAGGCACTGGCCCCGGAGACCAGTACCACGCTCGATCTCGCGGGCGAACTGGCCTGGACGCGGGGCGATCACCGCGAAGCGGCAAATTTTTTCCGGCAGGCGGCAGATTCTGCCCCCGACGACCCCAGTATTCAGGCCAANCTCGCCATGANCCTCATCATGTGCGGCGAGGCGCTGGACGCCATCGACGCAATGGAGCGTGTGCATGCGCTGGGCTTCCCCGAGGACTGGATACTCGAAAAACTCGGCGCNCTGTTCGCCATCAAGTACTGGACGCCGATGGCGCGCGAAAACCTGGAAATGGCGGTCGAGCGCAACCCGGACAACTTGAGCGCNTGGAACACCCTGATCATGGTNTACGCCAAAAACGGGGAAAGCGAAAAGGTGCGCAAGGCCGCCGACGCCATNCTGGAGAAAGAGCCGGACAACATCTACGCGCTGATGAACCTCTCCACCTGGCACAACGATCAGGGGCGGCACGACGAAGCCCTGGAACTGCTCGCGCGCGCGCGCGCGCGCGATCCCGGTCACCGGGGCACGTACAACAAGGCGCTATGGGCGATGATCTCCGCCTCCTCGGTCAGCGCGGCGGACATTCTCCAGCTTGCGCAAACCTTCGATGAACAAGTCTTCCGCCCCCTGCTTCGCGGCAACGATTTCGCCACCCGCAACCGCGATCCCGAACGACGGTTGCGCATCGGCTGGCTCTCCTCCGACATGCGCACCCACCCGGTTGCCGCGTTCGTGTGGCCGTTTCTCGAACACATCGACCGTGAAAAACTGGAAACCCACATCTATTACAACTTCTCGGAGGAAGACGACATCACCCGCCGGATCAAGGCATGCGCCCAACAGTGGCGCGCGGTTGTCGGCATCGGCGACGACGGGCTGGCCGATCTCATCGAGGGCGACGAAATCGACATCCTCATCGACCTCAACGGCTTCACCGACGGGGGCCGCAGCGATGTCATCGCGCGAAAGCCCGCGCCTATCCAGGTCACCTGGCTCGGCTTTCCCGGCACCAGCGGCATGTCCGCGATGGACTACATCTTCGTCCCGCCCGATCCCGTGCTGGAAAAACCCGGCTGGAGCCTGGAAACCCCCTGGCCTCTGCCGGACTGTTATGGCGCGCGCGCCGAGATCAGCAACGCCGCCATCCTGCCTGGGCTGCCCTGCGAGCGCGAGTCCGCCCGCGCCCCCTTCACCTTCGCCTGCCTCAACCATTTCCGCAAGGCGAGCGAAAAGACCATCGAACTCTGGAGCCGCATTCTCGTCCAGTGCCGGGAGGCTCGCCTGATTCTCGTCGCCATTGGCGGGCGGGACGATGAAACCATCCGATACTTCTCCAGCCAGTTCGAGCGCCACGGCGTCGATCCCGCGCAACTGGAATTCCGGGGCTACGTCGCAAAGCAGAAATACTACGAAAGCCACAACGAAATCGACCTCGGACTCGACCCCTTCCCCTACAACGGCGGCACGACCGGCTACGACTCCATCTGGATGGGCGTGCCCTTCGTCACCTGGCCCGGCGAGCATCTGTCCGCTCGCATGGGCAAGGCGATTCTTGAAAATGTCGGTTTGCACGAACTGGTTGCGACAAGCGCCGACGATTACGTGAACATCGCCGTCGCCCTTGCGAACGACCATGAACGCCTGAAGCGCCTGCGCGCCAACCTGCGCGAACGCATGCTTACAAGCCCCCTGCTCGACGGCCCGCGCATGGCCCGCAGCCTGGAGGACGCCTTCCGTGGCATGTGGCGGCGCTGGTGCGAAGCCAAACACCTGGGATAAAAAAATGTTCGAGCCGCAGCCTTTAGCGTTCAAGTACTGTGTCGGAAACGGCATGGAACTGGGCGCTGCCTTACATAACCCGTTTTGCCTGCCCAACTGCCTGAATGTCGCGCCCAGTGACGGCGTTGATTTTTTGCACGCACACGATCTGGAAGATTTCCTGCTCCACGCCGATCAACAGTTAAAATATGCCAATAACGTGGCGCGAGTTGACAAGGTTGGAGATTTCAGGAACATCCCTGCCGATACGGCAAGCCTTGATTACGTCATCAGCTCCCATGTCATTGAGCACGAACCCAATCCCATCGGCGGCCTCCTGGAGTCGGCGCGTGTTTTGAAAGAAGGTGGCATATTTTTCTGCATTTTTCCAAAAAGAACAGCGGAAAAGAAATACGATATTTTTCGCCCCCTCACTCAACTGGAAGAATTGATCTCAGCCTATACAGAAGATCGAACCATCGACAAATTTTCCCCCTCTTCCCTGGAACTATCAGACGCATCAGACAATTGGCGGCCACACTATTACGTATATTCTCTTCAGTCCATGCTGCGGCTTGTCAACTGGATCAACCAACAAAAACTGGCAGCTTTTTGCATGGAAGCGGTGGAAGAAACCGACAGCAAGGTTGGTAACGGTCATACGATCATTTTAAGAAAAATGTCGTCCGGCGTCATGGTGGAGGGTGATGCTTCCTCGCTCATCAAACACTGCATCATGAGCGAACAATATGAGACGGGCCTGTTAGCCGCAAAAATCAGCCTGTCCTTCGATTTTTTTCAGCCTTCGATTTTACAGGCAGCGGCCCTGCTTTCCTTCCAAGCCGGACATTTACCCGAAGCGAAAGAGTTTTACCGACAATGCCTGATACAAAATCCGGAATGCGAAGCGCGACGACGAGAATTTTTCGAGTTGTTCGGTGAATTTTATATCAACCCATTACCTTGACG
>WRNU01000183.1 GCA_009776435.1 Betaproteobacteria bacterium
TCCCGTCCCTCGGCTTTCAGAGTGGCGATGGTCTCATCCAACACCTCTTTGGAAGGGCCGCTCAGGAGCTTGCAGGCTTCCTTCTGATACCAGGTTGCGACTTCCTGCCCAAGATGACGGCTGCCGGAGTGCACGACCAGATACAGGGTTCCGTCATCGGCGCGATCAACCTCGATGAAATGATTGCCGCCGCCCAGGGTGCCGATGCTCAATCGCGCACGATCCACCTTGACACGGTCGGCGCAACGCAGTTTATCCAGATCGATTTCCGCGTTCAGCGGATGATGTTTTTTGCGGATTCCGCGCCCGGACGGAATTCCCGCCCGAATCAGGCGGTCGAGTTGCGCAAAATCCAGCTTGTGTTCGGCAATGCGCACGGTTTCCATGCCGCAGCCGATATCCACGCCGACCATGCCCGGCACGATCTTGTCGGTAATGGTCATCGTCGTGCCGATGGTGCAGCCCTTTCCGGCGTGCACGTCGGGCATGATCCGAATACGGCTGTCCGCAAATTCCTCGCGGTCGCAGACTGCCTGGATTTGCTTGTACGCCTCTGGTTCCAGTTCCCCGCAGTAGCACAGGGCCGTATTGTGTTTGCCTTTGACTTCGATCATGACACTGCTCCGAAATGTTGATTTACACGGACGGTTGAAATATATGAGCCGCGCGCAAGGCCAGTCTACTCTGCCACACCCGCCAGTCGCGCCAGTTTTCGCCGCCTTCCTTCTTCACTCACGCGCCGCGCTTGCGCCTTGCGTTCTCGTTCCTTGATGCGGCAGGCGCGGCAACGGATGGCCGTGGTTTCAATGAAGCCGCGCATTACCTCATACCACCATTTCTGATTTTCGGCCGTCCAGACGCATTTCCATCCACAGTCTCGACAGTAGAATATCTTGTCCGCGTAGTAATAAATTCCGTTTTCATTCGCCAACCGGGCAAAGGAAGGGCTGTAGGAATTTCCAAGATTTACGAGCCGCCAGTTGACAGGCACGCGCACCGACGGATCGAATGGGCGACGCGCATCCAGTATCTTATGCCATGCTATCTGACGCTTCTTTCGCGCAGATTGTCTGACTTGTGTTTTCATGACCTTTCCTTTCACCTTCAACACGGCGGAGATGAAAATTCTCATCTCCGCCGATGTTTCAATTACCCCGCCTTCAAAGTCACCAGACCGTTCAACACCTGATCCAGCCCGCCGAAGACCGAGATGCGGTCGATGCGTTCGGCCACTCGCTCAAGGGTTTCCAACTCCTTCAGGCGCAAGGCCACCGGATTGTCTTCCATCACCTTGGCGGTGTTGAGCAACGAACGGGTTGCGGCGGTTTCTTCGCGGCGACGGATGACGTTGGCTTCTGCCGACTTCTCCGCCTCCACCACACGGACGAGGATGTCCTTCATCTCGCCCGGCAGCACGATGTCGCGCACGCCGAGACCGCCGACCTCGATGCCGAAACCGCTCATTTTCTCCCTGACGTGCGCGGCGACCATCTCGTCGATATCCTGCTTGTTTTCCAGAATTGCGTCGATGCTGCGAGTGCCGACGGCAGCGCGTAGCCCGAACTGCAATTCCCGGTACAGGTAATCGGACGGCTTGCCGACTTCGGCAAACGCCTTTTGCACATCGGTGTAACGCCAACTCGCCACGAGGGTGAGCCGCAAGCCGACACGATCCCTGGTCATGATTTCCTGACCGCTGACCTCCATGACCTGCAAGCGCGTATCGACCAGTTCCACCCGAACGTCGCGGTTGAAGCGCCAGAAAGCTTTCAAGCCCGGTTCGAGCAATGCCTCGATCCGACCGTCGATGCTCAATACGCCCACGTGGTAGGCAGGCACTTGAACGAACAAGACGCCGTCCAGCCCCGTTACCGCGCGACCTTTCGGGGTAGCCGGGTTGATCCGCGCCGCCACCGCGCCGGGCAACTCAGCGCCCGATTCGAGATCGAAGCATTCCAACCGGTGCGCTTTCGCCCCTTTCCAGACGAAGCGCCGCGTACCGGGCGGCAACACCTCGACCGGCATCTCGTTTTCAAAACGCAGACCGGCCTCGTTATCCTTGAGAATCATGACGATAAAATGTTTTTCCGCTTCTGCCGGATCATGTTGCAACAGGTGGTCGACAACCGGCTCGGCCAGCATCACCGAATCCTGCGCGCAGGTGCTGACCGCCGCCTTGCCGCCGAAGGGCAAAAAGTGGTAACGCCCCGGCTCCAGGATGGAGCGGAAATCGCCGTCCCGCGTCAGGATGCCTTTCTCGTTCACGCGGACAATAAATTTTTGCAGCATTTCTTTCTCCTTTGACGAAGTGCCGGTCTTGCCGACCCGGCGGACGATCCTTTCGGTGCGGTGGGGGCGGTTCAGGAGGCGGCGGCGGATTCCGGTTTCCCCTGAAACGATGCTGCCGTTCAGAAGAACCATCCTCTGCCTTGCGCGTCCTGAAACCGTGCCCATCGCGCGGGCCGGATGTCAGGCCGGGCCAGCAGCGGAAGCTTTCGCAAACTCCCGCAACCGGCGGGGTACTACAGGTACTACAACGAATAAGCCGTGATAGGGCTTTCTGGAGCGGGATTCGAACCCGCAACCCGTCAATTAACAATTGACTGCTCTACCCATATGAGCTATCCAAATGGTCGTGTAATCGGGAGTCGAACCCGACGAAGCACCATGCTTACACGCGGTGGGCATAAACCTTGAACGGGCGGCATACACGAAGGCGACAGCGGCTCTCGCGCACCGGCGGGGTTTTGGAACCCCTGGCCTGTCATCCCTGCCCAAAGCAGAATGTCCGATCTCCTTAGAGCATAGACCGTGCCAAACAGGGTAACGTGTCGCTAACGTATTGAAATTTTTGAATGAAGATACGTATGACAGGAATTTTCATGTTTTTGTGCCCAAACAAAATTTATCTTTTTTTATAAAATAATATTTATTGATATAATGTTTGACACTGACCGCCAAGAGATGAGCATGCCGTGAAAAAAACCGTGGTTTTTGGTTTTCTGGGAGCCAGGCTGGACGCCATTGGGGGGTTCAATGCGCAGAAACGCTGGAACAAATGGCGTCCCAGCGTCGGTTTGTGCAGCCAACCGGATTTGCCCGTGCATCGGCTGGAACTGCTGCACGACCCGCGTGACATACAACTGGCATGTCGTATCGCTTCGGATATTGCCGAGGTCTCGCCCGCAACCGAAGTAAGGTGTTTTGAACTGGCGCTTGCCGACCCCTGGGATTTCGAGGAGGTCTATACCCGGTTGCGGGATTTTTCGCTGGATTATGACTTCGACATCGACCGCGAAGATTATCTCGTGCACATCACCACCGGCACTCATGTGGCACAAATCTGCTGGTTCCTGTTGACCGAGGCGCATTATTTTCCGGGACGCCTCATCCAGACCACACCGCGCCGTGGCAAGGAAGAAGGTCTGCGCGACAGTTCAGCCGGATTTGTCGATGTCATTGATCTCGACCTTTCCCGTTACGACCAGATCGCTCAACGTTTCCGTCACGAGCAGGCCGATGAGATCAGCCGCCTGAAATCCGGCATCGCCACGAAAAACGCAGCATTCAACGTCATGATCGAGAGAATCGGACGCGTCGCCGGACGCTCGCGCGCGCCCATGCTGTTGACCGGCCCGACCGGCGCGGGCAAATCTTTCCTTGCGCGGCGCATTTTCGAGTTGAAACAGGAGCGACAAAAGCTGAAAGGGCGCTTTGTCGAAGTCAACTGCGCCACCTTGCGGGGCGACTCCGCCATGTCTGCCCTTTTCGGCCATGTAAAGGGGGCGTTCACCGGCGCGCAGAATGAACGGGCAGGGTTGCTGCGCTCGGCGCATGGCGGCGTGTTGTTTCTCGATGAAATCGGTGAACTCGGGACGGACGAACAAGCGATGCTGCTCAAGGCCATCGAAGACAAGCGTTTTCCGCCTTTCGGCGGCGACAGAGAAGTCGAGAGTGATTTTCAACTCATTGCCGGAACGAACCGCGACTTGCGCCAGCGCATCCGTGAAGGTCGTTTCCGGGCGGATCTGTATGCCCGCATCGATCTCTGGACATTCAGGCTGCCCGCGCTGGCGGAGCGTCCGGAAGACATCGAACCCAATCTGGACTACGAACTTGCCCGTTACGCCCGTGATTACGGTGTGCAGATGCGTTTCAATGTCGAGGCTCGCCGCCGTTATCTCGATTTTGCCTGTTCGCGGGAAACGCTCTGGCCGGGCAATTTCCGCGAGTTGACTGCCAGCGTCACCCGTCTGGCTACGCTGGCGACGAACGGGCGCATCACCGAGGCGAATGTCGCCGAAGAGATCGAACGTCTGCGCGCGGCCTGGGAAGATGCCCGCGAGCCGTCCGGAATCGCGCAAGCCGTGCTGGGAGAGGAAGTCGCCGGAAAGCTCGACCTTTTTGACCGCAGCCAGCTTGAAGCCGTGCTGCAAGCCTGCCGTCGGAGCCGGAGTCTTTCCGATGCGGGACGGATATTGTTTGCCCATTCACGGCAACAGAAAAAACAGGCGAACGACGCAGATCGGCTGCGAAAGTACCTGTTGCGTTTCGGGCTGGACTGGGAAACGGTGCAGGAAGCGAAATCCTTGTAAAGGTTGCCCCGGAGCGTTTTCCCGCTGTTCGTCATGGAAGTCACACCGGACGAAAAAGGCACGAGTTGGAAGGGGTTGACACCCCTAATCGGAATCTGTCAGACTTCCGCTTCTTTAGCCCCTGTGGATTTAGGGGTTTTGTTCTTTAACAATATGGACAACCGATGAAGTGTGGGTGCTCGGTTTTTGAGCGCGGGCCTGTTTTTTTAAGAAGCAGGTTTGAAGCAAAGAGATTGAGTACTCGAAGTCAGTGATTTTGGGTGCTTTTGGATTGAACTCAAGAGTTTGATCCTGGCTCAGATTGAACGCTGG
>WRNU01000184.1 GCA_009776435.1 Betaproteobacteria bacterium
CCTGAATCGCGGCGGGCGCAGCACGGTGTCGCGCCCGCGCGCCAGGGTGTCGGGGTAATCGCGCGAAAAATGCAGCCCCCGGCTTTCGCGCCGCAGCAATGCGCAACGCACGATCAGACCAGCGGTGACGACGAGGTTGCGCAGTTCGATGAGGTTGTTGGAAACGCGGAAGTTCGAGTAGAACTCGTCGGTTTCGCGCGCGATAAGCCGGATGCGGTGTTGGGCGCGTTGCAGCCGCTTGTTGGTGCGCACGATGCCGACATAATCCCACATCGCCTGACGCAGTTCCGCCCAGCTATGGTTGATGACTATTTCTTCGTCGGCATCGGTCACATGGCTCTCGTCCCAGGCGGGCAGGGAGGGAATCGAAGTGGCTGGACGAGCGAGAATGTCCCGCGCCGCCGCTTCGCCGAAGACCAGGCATTCGAGCAGAGAGTTCGACGCCAGCCGGTTTGCGCCATGTAGCCCCGTTCCCGCCGTTTCCCCGACCGCGTAGAGGTTGGGCACATCGGTACGCGCGGCAAGGTCGGTGACGATGCCGCCGCAGGAATAATGCGCCGCAGGCACGACCGGAATGGGTTCAGCCGTCATGTCGATGCCCAGTTCCAGGCAGCGCGCGTGGATATTGGGAAAGTGGTCGCGCAACCAGTCCGCCGGTTTGTGGCTGATGTCGAGATATACGCAATCCAGGCCGTGCTTTTTCATCTCGAAGTCGATGGCGCGGGCAACGATGTCCCTTGGGGCGAGTTCGGCGCGCGCGTCGTGCGCGGGCATGAAACGGGTTCCATCTGGCCGCATCAGCAAGCCGCCTTCGCCCCGCACCGCTTCGGAAATCAGGAAAGACTTGGCATGCGGGTGATAGAGACAGGTGGGGTGGAACTGGATGAATTCCATGTTGCGCACCCGGCAGCCCGCCCGCCAGGCCATTGCCACACCGTCGCCGGTAGCGATGTCCGGATTGGTGGTGTAGAGATAGACCTTGCCTGCGCCGCCGGTGGCCAGTACCGTACTGCGTGCGGCGAAGGTGACGACTTGATCGTTTTTGATGTCGAGCACGTAGGCGCCGACGCAGCCGATCTCGGGTTTGCCGATCTGTTCGCCGGAGATGAGGTCGACGGCGATGTGATACTCGTAGATGTCGATGTTCGGGTGTGCAAGCACCGCTTCGCTCAGAGTTGTTTGCACTGCCGCGCCGGTGGCGTCGGCCGCGTGAATGATGCGCCGGTGGGAGTGCCCCCCCTCGCGGGTGAGATGAAACCCGAGTTCCGTGTCCTTCTCTCGGGTGAAGGGCACGCCGCGCTTGATGAGCCAGTCGATGGCTTCGCGGCTGTGTTCGACCGTGTAACGGGTGACATCCGGGTCGCAAAGACCGGCTCCGGCATCGAACGTGTCGCGGATGTGGGCTTCGATACTGTCGGCGGTGTCGAGCACTGCGGCGATACCGCCCTGTGCCAGGGCGCTCGCGCTGTCGGCAAGCGCGCGCTTGGTGACGAGCGCAACCTTCAGGCGGTCGGCAAGCAAAAGGGCAATCGATTGGCCTGCCGCGCCGCTGCCAAGGATCAGAACGTCATGCCGACGCTGTTCTGTCACGATGGTGTACCTGGGAAAAACAGGAAGAGATGAAGAAAAGTATACAATATGTCACGCACTGAGCGAGCCATTCCGGTAAACACGTAGCGTTTGTGTTGAACCAAGTCATGGCTATGCTGTCCATAGGGGCATGGGTCTGGCGGGCAGAGCGCTCGCTTATACGATGTTGGTTTTCGATAGAGCAGGATAACGGACGATACTAGATGAGTGATCGTGAAATCGATCAGCAGTTGGTTGAGCGCATTCAGAGTGGAGATAAACAGGCGTTTGGTTTGTTGGTGTCGAAATACCAACGCAAACTTCACCGATTGATCGCGCGGTTGGTGCGCGACCCTGCCGAAGTCGAAGATTTGACCCAGGAGACATTCATCAAGGCGTACCGCGCCTTGGCATCGTTTCGCGGAGAGAGTGCTTTCTACACATGGCTCTATCGGATCGGCATCAACACCGCAAAAAACCATCTTGCTGCGCAGGTTCGCAGGATACCGGCCTCGGTCGGCATAGACTCGGGCGAGATGGAAGGCATCGAAGGCGCGGAGCGCCTGCGCGATTTCGATACGCCCGAACGACAGTTGATGACGCGCCAGATTGCGCTGACGGTAGACGAGGCCCTGGCCGGTTTGCCCGACGAATTGCGCGAAGCCATCACCCTGCGCGAACTGGAGGGACTCAGTTACGAAGATATTGCCAGTACCATGGATTGTCCGATTGGCACGGTGCGGTCGCGGATCTTTCGCGCGCGTGAGGCGATTGCCGCCCGTCTGCGGCCACTTCTCGGCACGCGCGCGGATGAACGTTGGTAAATATGCGGATGCAGAACACTCGAATGGATGAGAGCTGAAATGAAAGAGAAACTTTCGGCGATGCTCGATGGTGATGTTGACGACGTAACGGCTCGCGCGTTGTTCATCCGGCTCAAGCACGACAAGGCGTTCCGCGACGAGTGGGATGCCTATTGCCTGCTGGGCGATCTCATCAGGGGCTACGCGCCGCAGGAGTTGGAGGGGTTTACCGAGCGGGTGATGGCCCGGCTTGAGAATGAACCTACCATTCTCGTTCCGCCCGGCAGGAAAAACGCGAGCATCGCCGTGTGCCGTTCCTGGCGCCATTACCTGTTGCCGCTGGCGGCCTCGGTGATGGGGGTGTTGGCGGTAGGGGGGGTCGTGGCGGTGTTGTCTCACGATGCGCCTGTTCCGGGGGTGACATCCGCTCAGATCGTCGAGGCTCCGGCAACGGTTTCCGTGAAGAACGGCGCGCGCCATGATTATCTGGTCGCACACCAGGCATTGGCTGGCGGGCCGATGCCGGCGGTGGTGCAATACGTGCGCACCGTGTCGACTCCGACAGGGGAATGAGGTCGGTGATGACCGATACCAGACTGATGGCCGCGATGAGAGCGTGGCTTTTTGCCGGGTTGTGCCTGCTGTGCGGGCACTCCTTTGCCAATCAGGCCAGTACGTTCCGACTTTTGACGGCTGCAAAGGACGGGCCGCCAGCGGCCATGTCCAGGTTGGAAGCGTCGGACCCTCTGGCATGGCTCGATCGAATCGGCGGGGCCAGCCGACAATTGAATTACGTCGGAACCTTCAGCTATCAGACGGGGTGGCGCACCGAGACGTCGCGCATCGTGCACCGTTATGTCGATGGTGAAGAGGGTGAACGACTGGAAGTGCTCGACGGCAGCCCCCGCGAAGTCATCCGGCAAGGCAAGGTGGTGCGCTGCGTGTTGCCTGCGCAACGCACCGTCATCATCGGTCAGGCTGGAACCCGTGGCAGTTTTCCGGGGCGGTTGCCGCAAAATCATGCCGAACTGACCGGCAATTACCGCGTTCGGCTGGATGGGGTGGAGCGTGTCGCCGGACATGAAGCCCAGAAACTGGTGCTCGAACCACGTGATGAATTGCGTTTCGGTCATGTGTTGTGGGCCGAATTGCAGAGTGGCCTGCTTCTCAAGTCGCAGGTGCTCGATGCCAAGGGGGAAGTGATCGAGCAATTTGCCTTCAGCGACGTGCGCATCGACGGCGAGATTGATGATGAATTGCTTGCGCCGCGTGTGAGGGTCGATGCGGACTGGCGCACGATCGATGTCGGGGGGGACGACGAGTTACTGTTCGAGAACCAATGGGTGCTCAGGGAGTCCTTGCCCGGTTTTGCGCTGACGACGATGATGCGTCATCGCAACGGAGGAACGTTGCAGATGGTGTTCAGCGACGGACTCGCGGCGATTTCGATCTTCATCGAACCTGCGGAGGCGGGCGTTGCGGCGCGCGGGGCTTATCCCGGAGGCGGCGCGGTCAATGTTTTCGAACGTATCGCGGGCGGGCATCGAATCACGGTGCTGGGCGAAGTGCCCGCACCCGTCGTGCAACGGGCGGCTGAAGCCGTCGAGGTACCCAAGTGATCGAAACCAGGGCCATCGTCGTGCGCGCCGGAGAAGGCAAGGCGTGGGTGCGTTTGCTTGAGCATCATGGCGGCTGTGGGCGTTGCGATGAACCCGGCGGTTGTCATGCGCCCCAATTTGCGGAGATGTTTCGGGGCAAAGGAAAGACTTTCACGGTTGTCGACCCTTTTGGCCTGCGTGTGGATGAGCGGATCAGGATCGTGATCGACGATGGCGTACCGCTGCGGGCGGCGCTGGCAAGCTACGGCCTGGGAACGGCGCTCGCTCTGGTCGGGGCTGTGTTGGGCGTCTGGCTGGCTCCGGTAGCGCAGGCCGACCTGGGCGCAGGCATGGGACTGGCGCTCGGAATTGCCGTGACGATGATCATCCTGAGCATTCGCGCACGATGGCATGGTTCGACCGCCTGGCGGATGCGCGTCGAGCGGGACGGCGAAAATGCCGCCACCGGATGTATGGGCATGGGGCATGGCGCGTGAATGCGCACGTGGGCGTGTTCACGGTTCTGAGCCGACAGTGGTGTCATCTTTGTCATGAACTGGTCGAGGCGCTGGAGCCGATTGCGCAGCGTTACGGCTGGCGGATCGAGGTCGTCGATATCGAGCAGGAGCCGGCGCTGGAGGCGCGTTGGGATGAACTGATCCCCGTTGTGCTCGTGGACGGCGTGGAAATTTGCCATCACCGGCTCGACGAAGAGTCTGTACACGCATTTTGCGGGGCTTCCCGGCGAAATCCGTAACACATGACAACACCGCGTTTCGGGGGGCAGCGGTGGCAGGTTTTGAGTCACCCCTGCCTGAAGGCAGGGGATTCCTCGATACGGTCTTGGGGAGCCTTCGGCTCCCTGTTACGCTTTGTCTCGCTTGACTCCGCCATAAAT
>WRNU01000185.1 GCA_009776435.1 Betaproteobacteria bacterium
GTACCAATCCAGCGGGAGCGCGTCGGAGGGAAGCGAGGCAGCGATGTCGTCGGGGGGGGGGAGAGGGTTGTCGTTCATGAAACGGTACGGCAGGAAAACGGATCGGGCGAGGGCGCGATATTAACTCATGAACAGGGGGCGACCGCAGTTTTACGGCGAGGGCAGTGAGGCAAGCGTCCCACGGGAGTCGAAGACTCACCCGAATCTATAGCCTCCCTCTCGAGGGAGGTGGCGCGCCGTAGGCGTGACGGAGGGAGTAGGGAGGTGGCCCGCGCTTGCGCGGGTCGGAGGGAGTATCACGCCATCGGCGTCACCAATACTTGGCGCTCAGGACGCGTACCCTGTATAATCATTCGTTTTTACGGTCGCCTTTATTATTTCATGGCGCGAAAACTGGTTGTCGGTAACTGGAAGCTCAACGGCTCTCTGGCCGCGAACGAGGCGCTGCTTGCGGCGTGCGAGGCGCTGGCCGGAGTGGATATGGCCGTGTGTGTGCCGTTTCCATACCTTGCTCAAGTGGCTTCGCGCCTGGGCGGGATGGCATTGGGCGCTCAGACGGTGAGCGAGTTCCAGTCCGGCGCGTATACGGGCGAGGTGAGCGCGGAAATGCTCGCCGAAATGGGCTGCCGTTACGTGATCGTCGGCCATTCCGAGCGGCGTGCGCTGTTCGGCGAGGATGACGCCACGGTCGGTCGCAAGGCGGCGGCGGCATTGCGGGCGGGTCTCGTGCCCATCGTCTGTGTCGGTGAGTCGCTCTCCGAGCGCGATGCAGGGCGAGTGATGGAGGTCATCGGTCGTCAACTCGACGCAGTGCGAGAGTCGATCGGCGCGCAGGGGCTGTCACGAACGGTCATTGCCTACGAGCCGGTGTGGGCGATCGGAACCGGGCGCGCGGCGAGCGCGGAGGAAGCGCAGGCGGTGCACGCCGCCATTCGGCGCCAACTCGCAAAGTATGGGGCGCCAGCGGCGGAGATACGCATCCTCTATGGCGGCAGCGTCAAGACGGACAACGCGCAAGCGCTTTTCGCAATGCCCGATGTCGACGGCGGCCTGATCGGGGGCGCGTCGCTGGTGGCGCAGGATTTCATGGCTGTCTGCCGGGCAGCGATAACGGGCGATTGAACGCCTGACGGTTTTCTTCGAGGTAATGATGGGCGGTACATTATTCAATCTGGTGTTGCTGATTCACGTGTTGGCGGGGCTCGGGATGATCGGCCTCATCCTGATGCAGCATGGCAAGGGAGCCGACATGGGCGCGGCTTTCGGCAGCGGCGCGTCGGGCAGCCTGTTCGGATCGTCCGGGTCGGCCAATTTCCTGAGCCGAACCACGGCGGCACTGGCGACGGTGTTTTTCATCACCAGCCTGAGCCTGGCATACATGGCAAGCGGTACGCCGAAAAAGTCCGGCAGTGTCGTGGAAGGCGCTCCGGTTCCTGCCAGAGTCGTTCCGGATTCCGCTCCTGCTCCTGTGCCTGTTCCCGAGACAGCGCCGGTCGAGGAAGGAGGCGCAAACAGGATTCCAGAGTAGCCGTGTTGCGATTATGGATCGAACGCAATCCCCGTCACTCATGGCGGACGGATGTACGACACGCGCTTGATGGCGTCGCGGGCTTTGCATGTGATGTAAAAAAAACATAAAATTGTGACCTGTCACGCCGACGTGGTGGAATTGGTAGACACGCTATCTTGAGGGGGTAGTGGCGAAAGCTGTATGAGTTCGAGTCTCATCGTCGGCACCAGTAAGGATGGTTGATCAAAAATGATCAATGTCAAAGCGGAAGCAGCCGCTTCTGCGAGAGACTGGTACAGAAGCGATCGACAAAAAGTACAAGGCAGAATGAGCTATGCTACGAACTGCCAGGGTTTTCGAGTTGCACCAGAACAACAACACGGGGAGACGTAGGTCATGCTGGAAAACTATCTGCCGGTTTTACTGTTCGTGTTCGTGGGGCTTGCTTTCGGCGTCGTGCCGCTCTTTCTAGGCAAGACACTCGGGCCGAACCGGCCCGGCGCGGACAAGATGGCGGCATATGAATGCGGGTTCGATGCGTTTGAAGACGCCCGGATGAAGTTTGATGTCCGCTACTACCTGATCGCCATCCTCTTCATCCTGTTCGATCTCGAAATCGCGTTCCTTTTCCCGTGGGCAGTGGTGTTCAAGGATTTCGTCGATGCTCAGGCTGCGGCGATGTGGTTCATGTTCGGTTCAGTCATGGTGTTTCTCGCCATCCTGGTTATCGGTTACATCGTCGAATGGAAAAACGGCGCGCTCGACTGGGAATGAAAAATGAGTATCGAAGGTATTTTTCGTGAAGGNTTCATCACCACGTCGCTGGATACGGTCATCAACTGGACGCGCACAGGCTCCTTGTGGCCGGTGACTTTCGGGCTGGCCTGCTGCGCGATCGAGATGATGCACTCGGGGATGGCCCGCTACGATCTCGACCGCTACGGCATCATTTTCCGCGCCAGTCCGCGCCAGTCCGACCTGATGGTCGTTGCCGGCACGGTCACCAACAAGATGGCCCCAGCGGTGCGCCGGGTCTACGAGCAGCTTGCCGAGCCGCGTTGGGTGGTTTCGATGGGTTCCTGTGCCAATGGCGGCGGCTATTACCATTATTCCTATTCGGTGGTGCGCGGCTGTGACCGGATCGTGCCCGTCGATGTTTATGTGCCGGGATGTCCGCCTACGGCCGAAGCCCTGCTTTACGGCCTGTTGCAACTCCAGAACAAGATCAAGCGTACCAGCACCATCGCGCGCCGCTAAGGAGATGAGGGATTCATGAGTGCCAAACTTGAGCGCCTGAGCCAGATTCTGCGAATCGTCTTCGAGGGGCGCCTGCGTTCACTGGTCGAGGATCGGGGCGAAATCACGATCGAGGTGGGCGCGGAAGATTACCTGCATGTCGCCCGTACCTTGCGCGATCACGCCGAATTGCGGTTCGAGCAGTTGATGGATCTGTGCGGGGTCGATTACCTGACCTACGGCAACGCCGCCTGCAAGCCCGGCAGGCGTTTCGCCACGATCCTGCACCTGCTTTCCCTCGAGCATAACTGGCGGTTGCGCGTTCGGACGTTTTCCACGGACGACGATTTCCCGGTGCTCGATTCGGTCTGCGACCTGTGGCCGAGCGTCAACTGGCAGGAGCGCGAGGCGTTCGACCTCTGCGGCATCATGTACTCCGGTCATCCAGATCTGCGCCGCATCCTGACCGATTACGGTTTCGTGGGACATCCGCTGCGCAAGGATTTCCCGGTGTCGGGGTACGTGGAAATGCGTTACGACGAAGAGGCGGGCCGGGTGGTTTACCAGCCGGTGACGATCGAACCGCGCGAAAACACGCCGCGCGTGGTGCGCGAGGCAGGTTACGGGGAAGCCGGTCATGTCTGAGATCCGCAATTACACGCTCAATTTCGGCCCCCAACACCCGGCAGCGCACGGGGTCTTGCGCTTGGTGCTCGAACTCGACGGCGAGGTGGTCGAGCGCGCCGACCCACATATCGGGCTCCTGCATCGCGGAACCGAGAAACTCATGGAGACCCGCACCTGGTTGCAGTCGGTGCCCTACCTGGATCGGCTCGACTACATGGCGATGATGTGCAACGAGCACGTGTATTGCCTGGCGGTAGAAAAATTGCTCGGTATCGAGGTGCCGGAGCGCGCCCAGTACATCCGGGTGATGTTCGATGAAATCTCCCGCGTTCTCAATCATCTGGTGCTCATCGGTTCGCACGCTTTCGACATCGGCGCGATGACGATGATTCTCTACACCTTCCGCGAGCGCGAAGATCTGTTCGATGTCTACGAGGCGGTGTCCGGGGCGCGCATGCACCCGGCCTACTATCGGCCCGGCGGCGTCTACCGCGACCTGCCCGACAGCATGCCGAAGTACAAACCCAGCCGCTTCAAGAACGAGAGCCGCATCAATGAGCTCAATGCGGCGCGCGAAGGGTCGATGCTCGATTTCATCGAGGACTTCTTCGATCGCTTCCCGAAATACTGCGACGACTACGAAACGCTGCTCACCGAGAACCGCATCTGGAAACAGCGTACCGTGGGCATCGGCGTGGTGTCGCCCGAGCGGGCGCTGGCACTGGGCTTTACCGGGCCGATGTTGCGCGGCTCCGGCGTTGCCTGGGATTTGCGCAGGAAGCAGCCCTACGAGGTCTACGACCGGCTCGACTTCGATATTCCGATCGGCAGGAACGGGGACTGTTACGACCGTTACCTGTGCCGGATGGAGGAAATGCGCCAGTCGACCCGGATCGTTCGCCAGTGCATCGAATGGCTGCGCAGGAACCCCGGCCCGGTCATTACCGATAACCACAAGATCGCTCCGCCCAAGCGTGAAACGATCAAGAGCGACATGGAGGAGTTGATCCACCACTTCAAGCTTTTCTCCGAGGGTTTCCATGTTCCCGAGGGCGAGGTGTATGCCACCATCGAGCATCCCAAGGGGGAATTCGGCGTGTACGCGATCTCGGACGGCGCCAACAAACCCTATCGGATCAGACTGCGTTCAGCGGGTTTCATCCACCTGGCAGCGATGGACGAACTTGCGCGCGGGCACATGATTGCCGACGTGGTGGCGCTCATGGGCACGGTGGACGTGGTGTTTGGCGATGTAGACCGCTGACCGGAAAACGCTTCGCTTCAAAAGAGCCAGATATGTTGAGTCAAGAATCGTTACAACAGATAGACCGGGAGATTGCCAAGTATCCGCCCGGCAAGAAGCAGTCTGCGATCATCTCGGCGCTGCGCATCGCGCAGCAGGAGAAGGGGTGGCTGTCGATGGAGACCATCGAATTCGTGGCCGGTTATATCGGTATTCCGCCGATTGCCGCGTGGGAGGTGGC
>WRNU01000186.1 GCA_009776435.1 Betaproteobacteria bacterium
CGCTGGTTCTCCAGCACGACGACCAGCACGATACAGAAGATCCGGTTGCCGAAAGACGTCGACGGCAATGCATACCTGACGGTGACGTTCGTGCGCGATCCAGGGTCGGATGAAATTTACATGAGTCCGCTCTCGTATGGCGTCGTGCCGTTTTCGGTCAGCCGCGAGCATTTTCAGTTGAAGCTCGATGTGACCGCGCCGGACAAGATCAAGCCCGGCGAAATGGCAGTATTCCGAGTGAAGAGCAACAAGGCGGCAAAAGCAGTGGTGTTCGCCGTCGATGAGGGCATCTTGCAGGTGGCGCGATACAAGACGGCCGACCCGCTCGGGTATTTCTTCCAGAAACGGGCGCTCGAAGTGACGACCAGCCAGTTGCTCGACCTGATCCTGCCCGAGTTCTCAAGGGTAATGGCCTCCGCGCCCGGCGGGGACGCCGAAGCCTCACTGGGCCGCTTCCTGAATCCGTTCAAGCGCAAGCGCGATTCGGCGGTCGCGTACTGGTCGGGCATCGTCGATGTCGGGCCGAACACAGAGACGCTGACGTGGCAAGTGCCCGAATCGTTCAACGGCAGGCTGCGGGTAATGGCGGTGGCGGTGACGCCGCAGACGGTGGGCGTGCACGAAGGGCGCACCACCGTGCGCGGTGACTTCGTGCTCTCGCCGAACGCGCCGCTCACGGTCACGCCGGGCGACGAATTCGATATGTCGGTCGGCGTGTCGAACAATGTGGAAGGTTCTGGCAGCAACGCAAAGGTGAAAGTGACGCTCGATGCCGGGGAGCATTTCGAGGTGCTCGGCGACAAGACGGTCGAGGCTCCGATTCCGGCAAACCGGGAGGGAGTCGTGCATTTCCGCGTGCGCGCCAAGCCGGTGCTCGGCTCTGGAACGTTGGCGTTGACGGCAGGCATCGGCGACAGGAAAACGAGCCTGGCAGCGACGGTCAGCATACGCCCGGCAACGTCATACCAGCAGGAATTGCAGGTAGGGACGGTGGGAATCGGCAAGCAGGTCGAGATACCGATCACCCATCGCTTGCACACCGAGCATCGTAAGCTCTATGTCGATGTGTCGCCGTCGCCGCAGGTCGTCAACAGCGGGTTGGTATCGTATCTCGGGGGGTTCCCGTATTCATGCACCGAACAGCTCGTATCGAAGGCCATACCGGCGCTGGTGTTGAGCCATCGGCCTGAATTCGGCGAACTCAAGAAAGAGCGCGGCGCAACGATGGCCGGGGTGATTGCCGTGCTGCGCAGTCGGCAGAACGCAGAGGGCGCCTATGGCTTGTGGGCGGCAAACTCCGGCGTTTCGGAACCCGCGAGCGTGTGGGCGCAGCAATTCCTCGTCGAGGCGAAAGACCGGGGCGAAGCCGTGCCGCCCGACATGCTGCGACGCGGGAATGACTGGTTGCAGTACTACGCGTCGCGTAGTGGCGATTCGCTGGGCGACGACAGGACGCGGGCGCAGGCCGTGTATGTACTGACGCGGCAGGGGATACAGACTTCGACCCTCGCAGCGTCGATCCAGGAACGCCTGGAGAAGCGTGACGCAAAGCTATGGAAGAACGACCTGACGGCGATGTATCTGGCGGCGACGTACAAGTTGCTGAAGCAGGATCAACTCGCTGACCGCGCGTTGATCGGTTTCGGCTTCATCGACGCAGCGGAAAAAGCCAGGGCGGATGGGGTCAATGACCCGCTGGGCGGCGCGCGCGATAACGAGCGGTGGCTCTACGACGACCTGCGGCGCGATGCCAACGCCCTGCATCTGCTGGCGCTGCATTTTCCGGAACGCGCCAGGAAGTTGCAGGAGAGCGTGTTTACGTTGACGCTAAATGCATTAGCAAATTCCCATAATACCTCGTTCTCATCGGGCCAGTTGTTGCTGGCGCTTGATGCCTGGGCCAAAATGGCAGAGGCATCCGGCGGCGCAAAGTTCAGCGTCGAAGAAATTCTGCCCAACAAGACGACCCGCGCGCGGCCACTGTCGTCCGGGGTGGTGCAACGCGCCTCGGTATCTCCTGAAGCGGTGAAACTGACCATCCGCAACCAGGGCGATACGATGGGCTTCTACGTGATCGAGACGGCGGGTTTCGATATTGATCCGCCCAGGGGCGAATTGCGCGAAGGCGTCGAAATCCTGCGCGAATACACCGACGCATCCGGCAAGAAACTGACATCGGTGGAACAGGGCGACGAAGTGTACGTCCGTCTCAGGTTCCGTGGGCTGAACGAGTCGTTCAGCGGCATCAATATGGCCGTCGTCGATCTGCTGCCCGGCGGTTTCGATCTCGTGATGAACCCCCCGCGCGAAGAGACGAACGAGTCTCAGCAGACATCGAGGCGCGATACGTCTTCGGAGGACGAATCCGGGGACGGCGACGACGATGAATACCGTGAGGTCGAGGTGGAAAGCTGGCCGGCCCCGTTCGGCAACTCACCGACAAACTGGGTTCAGTACGCCGATATGCGTGAGGATCGCATCGTGCTCTACGGGTTGCTCGAGAGCAGCGTCACGGAATTCGTCTACAAGATTCGTGCGACCAACGTCGGAACATACACGCTGCCGCCAGCCTATGCCGAAGGGTTGTATCGCCGCAGCGTCCGGGGGCGGAGTCTGCCGGGTGAGAAGATAACCGTGGTAACGCCGTCGGCGAAGAAGTAGGAGAAAGAAGTCCGGCGGTGAGCAATAAAATGGGCGACAGGCTCTCAGCCCGTTGCTGTAAGGAACGCGGAAGGGGATTACTCCCCTCCCCCGTCGCCATGACCGAAACCCCGGCCTTCAGGGCGGGGTTTCAAACCGAAAGCGAGTTTTACGATCAACATCAGGCACGAAGGAAATGCCATGAGCGAAGAGAACGCCTCGAACAAGGAAAACGCAATGAGTGATGAAAACGGCATGGACGAAGAAGTCGCCGCGAGTGAAGAAAATGCCATAAGCGAAGAAAGTGCCACGACTGAAGAAAACGCCGTGGCCGCTTCCGACAGTCTTCCCCCGAAAGCTTCCAACAGGCTGAAGTGCCTGTGCTCCTTCCTGCTGTTGCCGTTCCGGGCCTTGCGCTGGCTGATCCACCAGGTTTTCGGCGAATTGTTCTGGCGGCCTCCGTACTGGACGGTGTTTGCCGGGCGGGGTGTCAACACTGCGACGGGGTATGCGCGGCACCATCCTGCCCGGACCATCGGCGCCGTGCTGGCGCTGACGGCGCTGATGTCGAGTTGCGCGTGGTGGGTAGCGCAACCCAAACCGCCCGAACCCTTGAAGGTGGTTTTGACGGTAAAGAATCCTGATCGCACCGATTACAGGTTCGATCAGCCGACGGTGAGTCCGCTGAGAATTTCGTTTTCGATAGAGGTCGCGGCGCTGGACAGCGTCAACAAGGAAGTGGCAAGCGAGCAGATTGCAATGTCGCCGCCTCTGGCAGGAAAGTGGAAATGGGACAGTTCCAAGGTGTTGACGTTTCTTCCGGAAACCGATTGGCCGGTCGACAGCAAGCATACGGTGACGTTCTCTCCCAAAATGTTCCGCCCGGAAGCCCGTTTCGACAGCTATAAAACGACGTTCCAGACAGCGCGTTTCGAAGCGCAGTCCTTGAGCGCGCGCTTCGACCAGCATCCAGAATCTCCCGAAGACAAGAGAGTCGTGGCGTCGATCAATTTCACGCATCCGGTCGATACAGCCGATTTCGAGAAACGGGTGAGCCTGATGTTGGAGGGGCGGGAAAAGGGGCAGCCCGGATCGGGCGGTGAAAAGAAGACCGCTTTTGAGGTGAGCTTCGACAACAAAAAACTCAATGCGTATGTCCGCTCGGCAATGTTGCCGATTCCGAAGAAGGCGCAGACGATGCGCGTGACGGTCGGTAAAGGCGTGCGTGCCGCTGCCGGCGGCAATGGGACGAACGATGCGCTGACCACGTCGGTGTTCATCCCAGGGCTTGATGGCCTGAAGGTCAACGATCTCGAAACAGTGGTCGCCACCAACGAGAAGTATCAGCCGGAACAGGTGCTGATACTGCGCATGTCGATGCTGGTGCATGAGCAGCAGGCGAAAGACGCGGTGAAAGTCTGGCTGTTGCCATCGCTGCCGCCGGAAGGAGATCCGCGCCGCGAGAGGTTGAAAGCCGATCAGTCGTACCACTGGAGCAGCAACGACATTCGATCCATCGATCCGAATCTGCTCAAGACCGGCGAAGTCCTGAAACCGGAAGCGTTGCCGGGTGAAAACGAGGTGACCGACACGTTCAGCTACCGTTACCAGGCACCGCCGGGGCGCTATATTTTCGTGCAGGTGCCAAAAGGGTTGAAGGCGTTTGGAGGGCATTATCTGGCCGATGACGTGGAGTACGTTTTCCAGGTACCCGCTTTCCCGCCCGTGGCGCAGATCATGGCGCAGGGTTCGCTGTTGTCGTTGTCGGGCGAGCGCAAATTATCGGTGATGGCGCGCGACGTTCCGGCGATTCGTTATTCGATTTCCCGCGTGCTGCCGCAACAATTGCAGTATCTGGTCAACAGGGGGCTGCGCTACAGCAGCGATTTTTCAAATCCGAGCCTGGACAATTATTACAACAGCGTTGAAGAATTCGATATTGCCGAGCGTTTCGAGAAAGTCGTCGAGTTCCCGGCGTTGGGGCCGGGCAAACCGCAGTATCAGGCATTGGATCTGACCGAATACCTCGGTCAGGCCGGAAAGATGCGGCGCGGCGTTTTCCTGCTGCGGGTGCAGGGCTACGACCCGAAGACGAAGCAGGTTCTCGGAGATCAGGATAGCCGACTGGTGATGGTGAGCGACCTGGGACTGATCGAGAAGAAAAACGTCGATGGCAGCCACGACCTTTTCGTGCAGTCGATCCACCGAGGCGG
>WRNU01000187.1 GCA_009776435.1 Betaproteobacteria bacterium
GGCAAACATGCCCATGAACACCCGATCATGACCAGCCTGATACTCGGGTTCGAGCGTCCCTGGCTGCTCTATATCGCCGTGCTCTTCCACGACATCGCCAAGGGACGCAACGGCGACCACTCCATCCTGGGCATGGCTGAGGCGCGCGAATTCTGCGAACACCACGGGCTGGAAGCCGAAGATACCGATCTCGTCGTCTGGCTGGTGCGCCACCACCTCACGATGTCGCTCACCGCGCAAAAAGAAGACATCTCCGACCCGCAAATTCTCCAGAAATTCGCCACCGTCGTCGGCGACGAACGGCGACTCACGGCGCTGTACCTGCTGACCCACGCCGACATTCGCGGAACCAACCCAAAGATCTGGAACAGTTGGAAAAACAGATTGCTCCAGGATCTCTTCTTCGCCACGCAACGCCTGTTGCGCGGAGCCACACCGCAACAGGCGCTACGCCAGGACGAGCGCATCGGCGAAGCCCGACTGCTCCTGCGCGGACTTGGTCTGCGCACCGGCATCGAAGACGCCCTGTGGTCACAGCTCGATACGGTTTATTTCATGCGCCACTCGTCCGACGAAATCGCCTGGCACGCGCAAATGCTTCACTTCCAGGTCGACACCGACGAGTCCGTCGTCAAGGCGCGGGCGCTGGAGGACAACAGCGGAATCCAGGTCATGGCGTACACGGTGGATCAAAAGGATCTGTTCATGCGTCTGACCGGATTTTTCTGCCGCATGGGTCTGTCCATCCTGGACGCCAAGGTGCATACCACCCGCCACGGCCACGCGCTCGACAGTTTCATCCTGCAAGACCCGAACGACGGCGAGCACTACCGCGACATCCTCTCCCCGATCGAACACGAACTGACGCTTGCCCTGCAAAACCCGGAAAAGATCGTGCGACCCCCAACGGTTCGCCTCTCCAGTCAGGTTCGGCACTTCCCGATCACCCCTTACGTCAAGCTGAACGCCGACGAAGCGGGCCGCCACCATATCCTGTCGATCACCGCCGTGGATCGTCCCGGTCTGCTGTTCGACGTAGCCGAAGTGCTGGCCGCGCACGGTATCAACGTCGAAACCGCCAAGATCGCCACTTTCGGCGAGCGCGTGGAAGACAGCTTTCTTCTCACCGGCGGCGGACTGGCGCAGGAATCACGCGCCATCAAGGTCGAGCGGGAGTTGCTGGAACGGCTCCAGCTTTGAAGCGCGTGGGCTGACGCGGCAGGTTCCGCTTCAGTGCTTGCCGCCCAGACGATCCATCAGCGCGTAGAACAGGCCCGAAAACAGGAACACCACATGGATAACGACCATCCAGATCAGGGTGCGATCTCCGACATGGTCGTCGTTCTGGCTGAAGAGCATGAACATCTTGAGCAATTCGATCCCGGAGATCGCCACCATCGAGCCGATCAGTTTGATCTTGAGATCGGAAAAACCGATATGTCCCATCCAGTCCGGGCGGTCTTCGTGGTCGTGCAAATCGCCCATCCTGGAGACGAAATTCTCGTACCCGCTGAACATGACGATAATCAGCAGGTTCATGATGAGCGCCACATCGACCAATGACAACACGCCGATAATCAACTTGCCGCTGGAGGCGGTGGCGAGTCCCGTGAACAGGTCGAGGATCTCCTTGGCAAACTTGTACAGCAATGCCACAAGCGCAAACACCAGCCCCAAATAGACTGGGGCCATCAACCAGCGGCTGGTAAAAAGAAAATGCTCAAACTGGGACTCGAACTTTTCCAGCATTACTCTTGATTTTTTTTGCTCGGCCATATTTCAACTCCTCACGACTGACATAAACGGGCAAGCACGTTGCGCACCCGTAACATCGCCTCCTGCAATACCTGCTCAAGCTGTTCAAAATGCACGCCTTGCATGCTCGTTTCGCGCCCTGCGGCGTAGTTGGCCACTACGTTGATCGCGGCATAGGGCAGTTCCAGTTCGCGGGCAAGCGCCGCCTCGGGCATGCCGGTCATTCCGACCACGTCCGCCCCGTCGCGTTCGAGGCGGTCGATTTCGGCCGCCGTCTCCAGGCGCGGCCCCTGCGTCGCCGCGTAGACCGCCCCGTCGATCACTTCTTCACCCGCCTCACGGGCTTTGTCGAGAATCCGGCGCCGCATCCCTTCATCGTAAGGATGGGTAAAGTCGATGTGGCGCACCAGCGCATCGGCGCCGTCGAAAAAGGTATGGGCGCGACCCCATGTGTAATCCAGTATCTGATCCGGTACGATCAACGCGCCCGGCGCGCAATCCGGGCGGATGCCGCCGACCGAAGCCACCGAAACGACGCTTCCCACTCCAGCGGCCTTCAGCGCCCAGATATTGGCGCGGTAATTGACCCGGTGCGGGACAATGGTATGCCCGTAACCGTGCCGCGCCAGAAAAACCACTTCGCAGCCAGCCAGCCTGCCAAATATCAGCGCCCCCGAAGGTTCGCCATAAGGCGTGCGCGCAACCTCGCGCCGCTCTACTTCGAGCGTGGACAACTGGGTCAGTCCCGACCCTCCGATGATCGCGAACAAGACTTCCGACTCCTTTCTGGTTTTCCGGCCCGGAGCGTATCCAGTTCTCCGGAGAAAATTACAAATGATAGCATGCTCTCCAAGCTCTGCTAAAATATAGGGTTTTTTCAACATTCCATTGCATTTTTATGTCACGCTCCATTCGCAACATCGCCATCATCGCCCACGTCGATCATGGCAAAACCACCCTGGTCGACCAGCTTCTGCGCCAGTCCGGCACCTTCCGCGACAACCAGCAGGTTGCCGAACGGGTCATGGATTCGGGGGACATCGAAAAAGAGCGCGGCATCACCATCCTGTCGAAAAACTGTGCGATACGGTACGGCGACACCCATATCAACATCGTCGACACACCGGGACACGCGGACTTCGGAGGCGAAGTCGAGCGCGTGCTCTCGATGGTCGATAGCGTGCTGCTGCTCGTCGACGCCCAGGAAGGGCCGATGCCGCAAACCCGTTTCGTCACCCGCAAGGCGCTTGCACAGGGGTTGCGACCCATTGTCGTCGTCAACAAGATCGACCGTCCCGGCGCGCGTCCGGACTGGGTCGTCAACCACACGTTCGATCTCTTCGACAAGCTCGGGGCCACTGAGGAACAGCTCGATTTTCCGGTCATTTACGCCTCCGCCCTCAACGGCTATGCGTTCACGCGCCCCGGTGACGAACAGAAGGACATGCGCCCCCTGTTCGACGCCATCCTCAAGCACGTCCCGCCCCCTGCAATCGACGTGAACGGGCCGCTGCAACTCCAGGTCTGTTCGCTCGATTATTCGACCTACATGGGCCAGCTCGGCATTGGCCGCATCACGCGCGGACGCATCCGCCATAACCAGGAAGTCATCGTGATGTACGGCGATGAAAACCGGGGCAAGGGCAAGGTCAGCCAGGTGCTGACCTTTCAGGGGCTCGACCGCAAGCCTGCGGAAGCCGCCGAAGCGGGCGACATCGTCCTCATCGCGGGCATCGACCAGATCAACATCGGCATCACCCTGTGCGATCCGGAAACCCCCGAGGGACTGCAACCGATTGCCGTCGATGAACCCACGCTCACCATGAGCTTCCTGGTCAATACCTCCCCGCTGGCCGGGCGCGACGGCAAATACGTCACCAGTCGCCAGATACGCGAGCGGCTGGAAAAGGAACTGCTCAAGAACGTCGCCCTGCGGGTCGATTTCACCGAAGACACCGACGTGTTCGAGGTCTCGGGCCGGGGCGAACTGCACCTCACCATCCTGCTCGAAAACATGCGCCGCGAAGGGTTTGAACTGGCCGTCGGACGACCTCGCGTGGTCTACAAGGACATCGACGGGGTCAAGAGCGAGCCTTACGAGTTGCTTACCGTCGACGTGGAAGAAGACCATCAGGGCGGCATCATGGAAGAACTCGGTCGCCGCCGGGGAGAATTGCAGGACATGCAGCCCGACGGCAAAGGCCGCGTGCGGCTCGAATACCGGATTCCGGCGCGCGGGCTCATCGGCTTTCAGGGCGAATTTCTCACGCTTACGCGCGGCACGGGTATCGCCAGCCACGTCTTCGACGATTACGGCCCGCTGGCGGGCAACATCTCCGAGCGCAGGAACGGCGTGCTCGTCTCCCAGAACGACGGCGCGGCAGTTGCCTATGCGCTCTGGAACCTGCAGGAGCGGGGCCGCATGTTCGTCAGTCCGGGCGAGATGCTCTATGAAGGCATGATCATCGGCGTAAACAGCCGCGACAACGATCTCGTCGTCAACCCCATCAAGGGCAAGCAACTCACCAACATCCGCGCATCGGGCAAGGACGAAGCGGTCAATCTCACTCCCCCGATCGATCTCACGCTGGAATCGGCGGTCGAATTCATCAGCGACGACGAACTCGTGGAAATCACCCCGAAAAACATCCGCCTGCGCAAGCGTCACCTGAAGGAAGCCGACCGCCGCCGGGCGGCACGCGCCGAGACGGCGTAAGCCGTCGCGTCGGTTTTCTTCCGCAGCCTGGGCAACGTCTCCGTCAGGCTGCGGTCGACGAGAAGTGCGCCGCCTTCGTAAACCCGTTCCCACGCATGTCCGCGATGAAGTTGCCCAGGTCGTCCCATACCTCGACGCGGTACACNGAAACATTCTGCCCGCTGGAGAGGCAGNCCGAACGCGCGATCAGACGTTTTCCCTTGGGCGTAGCGAGGTAGGAGATGCTGTTCGACTGCCCTACCGTAATCCCCACCTTCTCACCAAGAAACAACCGCAGATTGCAGTGCACGGCAAAGGCCAGATCAGCCAGCGTGAAAATCGCTCCTCCCTGAACCGTGCCGCCTGCATTCAGGTG
>WRNU01000188.1 GCA_009776435.1 Betaproteobacteria bacterium
AATTTTCGGGTTTTTTAGATGATTTTCGGACGTGGAAAACCGTCGTTTTCGGACGGGTTTCCAGTCCATCAACAGGCTGGTGTGACCAGCTTCCGAAGGCGGTCGATAGCGACTTGGTGGTAGTGTTCGCTGATCTCGATCCCCACAAAATCCTTGCCTTGACTCAGCGCGGCAACGCCGGTCGTACCTGATCCCATGAAAGGGTCGAGAACGCTGCCGCCGCAGGCGGATAGCAGCGCCTCCATGAGCGGCAAAGGCTTACCGACCTGATGTAGTTTTTCGCCCGGATGCTGAGACACCCTGAAAAGGCCGGGGCTGTAGCTCTCGCCAACAAGCGGCCCCTTGCTACCCCACAGAAAGAATTCTGTCTGAGCCTTGAATCCACCCTTGTAAGGCCGGGAACTGGCTGCCTTGTCCCACACTCCCACGCCGCGCCATGTGAAGCCTGCCGCCTGCATGGCATCGGAAGTCACGGGCAGTTGCCTCCAGTCACTGAACACGATCATCAACCCGCCCGAACTGAGCCGCTCGTAGCAAAGGGACATCCAGAGCGCAGACCAATGCAGGTAGCTGCGTTGGTCTTTACTGTCGCCAGCAAAGTCCGCCCACAGGGAATTGCTTTTGTTGTTGAGATACTTCGCGGCAGTCGAAGCGGCCCGGTTGCCTTTTGATTGCCCTCCACTGGAGTACGGCGGGTCGGTGACAACGGCGTCGAACTGACGACACAGACCGTGGATGATGGCGAGACAGTCGCCCCGGTAAAGGGTGGCCTGCCCAACTTGAACTGGATTGTTAAAGAGCGGTGGTACTGCTTGCGACATGGCGCGTCTCCTTTTTGGATGACGCTCCGTGGCGCTCAGGTTGGAGGCTCTCGGCCTTCAGCATGTTGAGCGTGCCGCATCGTGGGCACTTGATGGCCAGATGCCGATAGTCGGCTTCTGCCAATTTTTTCCTGCACTGTCCGCATCGGACGGTTTCCATGTTGTGCGTTCCTGTGTAGCCTTCGCGCCGCTGTGTGCACAGCACGGTGCCTCGGCCAAACGCAGGCAGGTTCTGCGGGCGGTGGCTCCGGGCGGTGTTCCAGCACCTTCCGGGGTCGCACCGTCTTTCTTGAATCATCGCCTCCGATTACTTATACTTCACATGTGGCTGGTCAGACTGCGCCTTGGCGCTACTGCACAGTATCCGGCCCCAAAACGCGCCTACGGGCGCGTTTTGTTTTTCCGGTAAATGAGCCGCCCAATACGCTGCCGATCAAAATATCCTTCCCTTGCCGCCTGTGACTTCTGTGATGGAACAAAGGTGGTTGCACCCCTCCAGCCATCTTTTTCCCATTCAAAAACAGTAATTCCGTACTGCCCTGACCCCTCAACTTCAAAAACCTTCAGATAGCGACGCTTAAGCCGCCACTGGCCCTTCCCGCCATTGACCCACACCCACCAAACCTCGTCCGGGTCAATAAGTGTCATGGCAAGCAAGTTTATGTAGCGAAGACGTTCAACCTTGTCCGGGTCTGCAAGCCACTTGAATTTCCCCTTTTGTTTGTCGCTCCCCTTGATGAAGAACGCCTTTGTGATCGCCAGCGAACTCCCCGTCACGTCGGTAAAAACCGCCCCCTTGTCCATTGTTGCGCCAAATACGTCCAGAAAATCCGTGACCGCCTGTTCCGGCAGCGTGCTGGCGGGCAGTATGACCGAGGCGGGAACGTGCGTTGCTGTAGGTATAGGCGGCGGTGTAAATCCAGTCGGCCATGCCGCGCCACGCTCGGCCAGTACGGCATCGTAGCCGGTCAGCGGCGGAACCGTATTGGGTTCCAGCCACGCCTTGCCGGGGTTGTAGGCGAAGCCGGGATCGATACCTTTGGGCACGCGCACCGTGTGCGGATTGCTGCCGTTCTTGCCGACGATACGCTCTTCCCACTCGACAGGCGGCGCGGTATCCGGGCCGTTGTTTCCGGACTTTTTCCACTCATCTTCCGCCTCCGCGCGGGAGAGCGATTCAACCGAGCAGCCGCAGCCCCATCCGTTCTGCGGCATGTGCGTGTCCCACCACGGATCGTCTGCGGGTAGGATCAAACCGTCCCATGCCTTGTGCTCAAGACGCGGATGCTGTGCGCCGGAGTGTCGATAGCGCCAGTACGGGCGCAGTTTCTTGACGCTTTCCATCTGCTGATAGCGCCCAGCGTTATAGGCTTGCCGCACGTTGGTATCGTAGATGATCCGGCTGCGCCAACCGGGAGAACCGTTGTAAGCCCACCCGCGTTGCTTTGCGATCTCCGGGAAAGCCTCTTTGAAAGCCTGATAACCACCCTTAGAACGGGCGTCTGAAATGGCGTTATAGAGGTCTTCAAGCAGCGCGTCGTGGGTTGCGCCCGCAACGATGAAGGCATGGCTGTGTTGTTCCTGCCAGATGTCCGTCCAGCCGGAAGATGGCAGCTTGATCTTGCGCCGCCAGAATTCGGCTGCTTCCTTGAACGGGAGGTCGGCGGGGCTGAAAGCCATTACGATCTCCCGGCCAGATTCGCCGCCGCCATGCCTTCCGCGATGGTGCGCACCCACTCCTGATAGTTCGCTTCATCGCGCTTCAAGGCTTCGATTCTCTCCAGCGCCTCATCGAAACCACCAGATTCCGCAATGATTACGGCGACCTGATTGATGATTTGCTGCTCGAAGGGTGCGCATAAAGAGGCCATTTGCGCGGCGTAGGCACCCGTGAGATGGCTCTCCATCGGCTTGCGTGCGAGTGCAGCCGTATCGGTGCGACGGCGCAGGTCGGCACTGCCCATGTCCCACGTATCCCATGAAAAACCGCCCTGTGCCGCCCCTGCGTTTGAGTGCAGAATCTCCGCGTCTTCAGCAGCCATCGGGATTTGCATGGCCTTGTGCGCCCACTCAAGGTCGATTCGCATGCCGATGGAGGCGGCTTCCTTCAGGATTTCGACCATTTTCTTCTGGTCGACCTCTTCTTCTGTCAGGTAAACGAACACCGGGCAGCGATCCGGCTTGAACAGGCCATTGATAGTGGCTATCGGCTTGACAAGCTGCCCGGTCAGCGTTGGCGCAATCTGCCCGGCGTCGTGCAGCATGATTTCACGGCGCACCTGGTTATGAATCTCGCCCAGCGCATGAGTGCTCGTTTTTCCGTCTGCTTGACTGGTGAGTGTGCCGCCGATGATGGCGATGGACTGTTTTTTCTCCCAATAGGCGATAGCCGACAGGAAGTCATCGACCGTCCCAGCCTTCTGCGCCTGGATGAACTCAATGCTCATCGTCTCCGGAACGACGCCCGCACCGTCGTTGCCGATGTTGCGCACGGCGCGCAACAGCGCATCGCGTTCTTTGTCTCCCAGCCCTGCGGGGTATTTACCAAGGCGCAGCGGCAAACCGTAGACTTCCAGAAACCGCTGCATGTCACGAATATTGTATGCTTTATATGCGTACGTCCAAGCCAACACGCGAAAGAGCGCCGCGCCCTCGATATAACCCGTCTTTGCGCGGTGCTCATGGATCAGCCAGCGTCCTGGTGTGAGTGGCTCCGGCAAACCGTCGCGTAGATAGCACAACTGTCCATTGACGAGCCTAAAGAGCCGCTGCGGCACCCATTGCAGCGCCGGACGATCATCGTCCGGTGCGGGTAGCCAGACGCTTCCGGGCTTCCAGTTGATTTCCAGCGCAACAAAACCCTTTCCGATGGCGTCAGTCACATCGTAGTGCGCATCCTCGAACCGGGAGATGGCGCGGATCATCCCTTCCAGTTCCTTCGTCCGAGCCATTTCCGACTCGCTTGCGTCATCAGGCGCTTCCAACTGCCAGCCCAGTCCCGTAACGGCACGCCGCCGTTTTCCCAACTCACCAAATACGTGCGCGTCCTGTTCTTCGATTAGCTCGAAAAGCGCGGCCTGATCCGTGATGTGCCCATCGTCTGCCATTCTAAACGCTCGCGCCAGTACGGACGGATCGAGCACGTTCACGCTGGCGTAATTGAGCGCGCCTGCGTTTGAGGAACGCGGGGCGGACTGCGGGGTCTTGAGCAGGTTGCCGATTTTCGAGAGCGCGGCGGCGAGCGGTTTAATCATCATCGTCGTTCCAATCGTTAGCTCGGTTCTGACGCGATCCACCGCGCCCGGAGCGCACCGGGGTGTAGCTCCACTCAGCGGCAAACTGGTTGGCGAGCCGCCAGAGTTTTTCCAGGGCATCCGGCCCATCGTCGTGATCGGCTTCCGGCCAGAACCTCATTTGTTCGAGCAGTACGCTCTGTGTGCGAAAAAGCCGGATTTTGCCGTTGGTGATGTGCGGTTGGAGGCTGACGATCCGTAGCTCTTTCTCGACCTTTTCTGGCATGGCGATACCGGGAAAGGCAATCCCGGCCTTGGTCGCGCGCTTGATGAGTTCGGTGTACAGGAACTCCTGGAACTGGACGGTTTCCACACCCCATGCTACGCAGCGGTATTCCTTTTGAAGTGCAATGGCCCGCTCGATGATGAGGTCGGGCACACGGCGGCAGATGTCCGCTTCCACCACGTCCAGCGTCATCGTGTCGCGCGAAAACCCGCCCACCAGAATCGCGCTCGGGTCGTGGTGCTTGCCTTTCTTGCCGAGCGAGGGGTCGATAGCCCCAAAAAATATCCAGTCGGCGCGGCGATCCGTCCAGAGATGAATGGTCTTGAACGGGGCTTTATCGTCGTTTCCGGCTTCGTTCTGGTATTCCTGATTGAAGGCGTCGTGATCGGTCGCCCGCAGGCACATCAGCCGGTAGAGCGGGCGCACCTGCGGCCAGGAAACCTCCGCGCC
>WRNU01000189.1 GCA_009776435.1 Betaproteobacteria bacterium
GATTGCAGCGTATTCGGCATCGTCGTCGGGCTGGATCAATTCTCCCCCGGCAATCCACTCTTCCATCGCGCGGATGCGGCGCTCCAGCGTGCGCGCGTCCTGGTAGCCGTTGGCAATCATCCACTTCATCAACGTGATGTTCGAGTTCATGTACTCGACGACGGGCGCCTTGTTGAGTCGCACCGTGCAACCGGCGGCGGAACGCTCGGCGGAGGCGTCGGTCAACTCGAACGCCTGTTCGACCTTGAGATCGGGCAGACCTTCGATTTCGAGAATGCGCCCGGAGAAGATGTTCTTCTTGCCCTCCTTCTTGACCGTCAGCAAGCCCTGACCGATCGCGTAGAGCGGAATGGCATTGACGAGATCGCGCAAGGTGATGCCGGGACGCATCTGGCCCTTGAACCTGACCAGCACGGATTCGGGCATGTCGAGCGGCATCACGCCGGTCGCGGCGGCAAAGGCAACGAGGCCGGACCCTGCCGGGAAGGAGATGCCGATGGGAAAGCGCGTGTGCGAGTCCCCGCCCGTGCCGACGGTATCGGGCAACAGCAGGCGGTTGAGCCAGGAGTGGATCACGCCGTCGCCCGGACGCAGGGCGACGCCGCCACGCACGCTGATGAAGCCGGGCAGATCGCGGTGCATCTTGATGTCGACGAGCTTCGGGTACGCGGCGGTATGGCAGAAGGACTGCATCACCATATCGGCGGAGAAGCCGAGGCAGGCGAGGTCTTTCAACTCGTCGCGCGTCATCGGGCCGGTGGTGTCCTGTGAGCCGACGGTGGTCATCTTCGGTTCGCAGTAGGTTCCCGGACGAATGCCCTGCCCTTCCGGCATGCCGCAGGCGCGGCCGACGATCTTCTGCGCAAGCGAGAAACCCTTGCCCGTATCGACAGGCGCTTGCGGCAGACGGAAAAGCGTGGAAGGCGGCAGACCCAGCACTTCGCGCGCCCGTGCGGTGAGCGCACGCCCGACGATGAGCGGAATACGCCCCCCGGCGCGGACTTCATCGAGAATCACGGGAGTCTTCAGCCTGGACGTGGCGATGGTCTCACCGTTCTTTTTCGCTGTCACCTTGGTGTTCACGGGATCGACGACGAGTTCGATTTCGTCGCCCATTTCCATCTTGTCGGCGTCGATTTCGATAGGCAGCGCGCCGGCGTCTTCCATCGTGTTGAAGAAGATCGGGGCAATCTTGCTGCCCAGGCACACCCCTCCGAAACGCTTGTTGGGCACGAAGGGAATATCTTCGCCGGTAAACCAGAGCACGGAGTTGGTCGCCGATTTGCGCGAAGAGCCGGTCCCCACCACGTCGCCCACGTAGGCGACGAGATTGCCTCCGGCGCGCAATTCTTCGAGAAACTTCACGGGACCGCGTTCGCCGGGTTTCTCGGGTTCGATACCGGGACGCGCATTCTTGAGCATGGCCAGCGCGTGAAGCGGAATATCGGGCCGCGACCAAGCATCCGGCGCGGGAGAAAGGTCGTCGGTATTGGTTTCGCCCGAGACCTTGAAGACAGTCAGTTTTTGCGTCTCGGGCACTTCCGGACGCGAAGTGAACCATTCACCTGCGGCCCAGGATTGCAGCACCGCTTTGGCGTTCGCGCTGCCGCCTTTGGCAAGCTCCGCCACATCGTTGAAATAGTCGAACACCAGCAGGGTTTTTTTCAGCGCCTCGGCGGCGGTGGCCCCGACCTCGGCATCCGCCAGCAACGCAATCAAGGGTTCGATGTTGAAACCGCCCAACATGGTTCCGAGCAATTCCGTGGCGCGCCCTCTGGAAACCAGCGCACAGGCTTGAGCGCCGTTCGCAAGCCCGGCAAGAAACTCGGCTTTCACCTTGGCGGCATCATCCACTCCGGCAGGCACCCGGTTCGTGAGCAGATCCAGCAAAAACGCCTCCTCTCCGGCGGGAGGATTCTGGAGCAACGCGATGAGATCGACGGTTTGCTGCTTCGATAACGGCAGCGGAGGAATTCCAAGCGCGGCACGCTCGGCAACATGGGCACGATAAGCTTCAAGCACGGCTGTCTCCTTTTGGCAAATGTCAGGTTGTGGTTATGGTTGTGGTTGTAACCGTATCCAGACGAACCGATCTGACTTCTGATGATATATCTTTTATAAGACATAAGACAAGAAGTGAGATTCCTCGTAATTTTAACCTGTCATGTCTGCTTTGCGACAGGTCTTCAAAAAATCCGGTAGTGTCTCAGACTGAAAACTCTGTCATTGCAGCGCGGAGCCGTCAGGCGTAGTCACTGCAATGACCGGTACCCACCGCTGGTCATCCTGTGCGAAGTCGCAGGATCCTTGTGATGTGTGGATTGCAGCGACTTCGCTACGCGCTTCAATGACATGAGCATGTGTAGCCTGGATAAGCGAAGCGCCATCCGGGGATTGTTTTATCCAATGCGAAGCATTGCCAGTTTTGAATTTGCCATTTTGCAATCCTGTGTTGGGCGTCACCATTCCGCTCATCCAGCGACGCTTCGCGTCGAAAATTAGACCCCCTGGATGGCGCTTCGCTTATCCAGGCTACGCTTGCTCTCCATGGTTATTCGCGCATTTCACTCTTTTTCGGACTCCGGGTTCAACGGCCAGCCGGTTTGAGGGTCAAGGCTTTTAGCGAGCGCCATTTCCTTGATGCGCTTTTCCTTGGGTAGCGAGGGGGCTTTGCTCTGTTCCAACTCTTTTACCCACTTGATTTGCCCATCCCAGCCGGGGAGATTGGCCGGGGGCAGCGGCGCGATTTTGTCGATATCGTCAACGGTGGGGAAAATATCATGAAAGCGGGTTTCGGCACTGTAATTAAGCACGGAGCTGGAAAGCTTATAGCTGGAAAGAGTTTCAGTGATTTTTTCGTAGCGGTTGGCTCGCTCTTCATCTCTGGTCAGGCCAGGATATGCTTTCGTGCTGAGAGCAGGATCGTTGAATTCATCACGTAGAATTTCGGCTGCGCTCTGGTCTCCTGCCTTGACGGCAATTTGAAAATAATTGAACGCCTCGGCATAATTTGCGCCATTCTTCAAGTCAGAAGCAATGTGAAAGGCCGCTCTCGCATGCCCTTGATCCGCTGCGCAACGCTGCATCTCCTTGCCAATCTCATTGGACAACTTGCGTCCCAAGTAAAACTGCGCATCAGGGTTACCTAAATCGGCAGCTTTCCTGAGAAATTGCATCGAGGCTTTGGCATCCTTTTCTACGCCGAATCCTGCTTCCAGCATGACTCCCTTCAAGTAGTAACCGCCAGGGATATTTCGTTGTACCAAATCCTCGGCAATCTCGACGGACTTGGCGTCATAGTCACTGCGGCCTAACGTGTAATAATCAAGATCATCATTGAACAGGATGTTTGACCACATGTGGGCCTGACTATAGGCACGACCCGCCGGCATGCCCCTGAGCACCATCTGTCCTGATGCTTCCGAAGCTACCTGGCTGCGAAACTTTTCACTCATCCCTTTCTGAATGAGCATGCGCGCAAGGTTGCTTGCCGCCTTGTCGTGTCCCCACGCAGTGGCGATCAAGTACAGACGCTCGATCTCACGAAATTCTTCTTTCTCCTTCTTGAGAAGATTCTTCCTGAAGCGCCAATTGGCGTGCTGAAAGAGCATGTCGGCTTCCGGGTTAGGGGGCGGAAGAGCGAGATTATTTTCATAGGTGCAGGTAAAGGGTGGTTCCGGCTCAACGGGTAAAACCCTGGAAGTATCACCGACAGATGAACCGGAGTCGTTCTGGTCGCAGGCAGCAAGGAGCAGGCAAAGCAATAGAGCCGGAATTCGGCTGGAGATGTTTTGAATTGTTTTCATATAAATTTCATACTGGATGTTGTAGTGCAATCACTACGTCGTTAGAGGCTTGCCAGGCAAAAGCAATGCAGTTTCCGGCTAAAGACTGGCAGAAACCAGTCAAACACGTACCGAGCATGATTCTCGCAATTTAGGGCGAGGCATGCAAGTGCGCAAAAAATCGGGCAGTGTCTGGTTGAACTTGTGTCGAGCGTACTCGGCATATGCAACCCGCGCGAGTTGTTCGTTATCGCTCCAGCGCATAGAATGCCTCATGGTTCTCGCAAACAACGATACAAGAACGACACATGCACTGGTATCTGATCCACACGAAACCCCGGCTGGAAAAGTACGCGCTGGAAAACCTCGAACGACAAGGTTACGAGTGCTACCTGCCCCTCTACCCCGCCGAAAGGATGCGTCGGCGCAAGCTGACCGTCACCGACTCGCCGCTGTTTCCGCGCTACCTGTTCATCCGTCTGGGCCAGGAAGATTCCGGTAAAAGTTGGGCGCCGCTACGCTCGACTCGCGGCGTAAGCCGATTGGTCCATTTCGGGCAGCAACCCGCCCAGGTGGATGATGCGTTGATCACGTTGCTGAAATCCCGTGAACAGTCCTTGCAGTCCGTACCGGAACGCATGTTCAATCGGGGTGACCCTGTCCAAATCGCGGACGGTCCTTTCGCGGACATCGAAGCAATCTACCAGATACCCGACGGAGAACGCCGCGCCCTGGTGCTGATCGAGATATTGAACAAGCCGGTTTCCCTGCGAGTCGATATCGCCAGTCTAAGAAAGACGGGTTGAGTCAGCGCCTCCGCGCGCCGAAGGCGCGCTAACTCTATAGCCTCCCTCTCGAGGGAGGCGG
>WRNU01000190.1 GCA_009776435.1 Betaproteobacteria bacterium
CCTTCGACGTTGCCAAGGTCGAGTTGATCGGGATCTTCGATGCGCGCCGCCGTTTTCAGCCCGGTTCCGAAGCATTTCGGACACCAGCCATGACGGGCGTTCCAGGAGAACAGTTTGGGGTCGGGCTCCGGAAAGCTCGTGCTACAGGAAGGGCAGGCGCGCAGAGTGGAAAAGACGACCGGCACGGTTCCCGCCTCGCCCAGTTTCAGCACTTTTGCCACGCCCTTGCCGTGTTCGAGGGCGTTGCGCACGAAATCGCGCAGCAGGGTCTCGTTTTCCGGACGCACGACGACCATGCCGAGAGGCAGTTCGATGTCGTGCTCCTTGTAGCGGTCGAGACGCGGCCATTTGGCGGTGGGCAGGTAGAGGCCGTCGACCCGGAGTTGTTCGACCCCCTTGCTCTTGGCCCATTTGGCAAGGTCGTTGTAAAGCCCCTTTCTGCCGGTCACCAGGGGGGCAAGCACTTCGACGGAATCACCGCGGAAGTCCCGCATGAGTTGGGCGACGATGGCTTCAAAACTCTGCGGTTTGACCGCCGTCCGACAATCCGGGCAGTACTGGACGCCGAGTTTGGCGTAGAGCAGGCGCAGGAAAGGGGCGATTTCGGTGAGCGTGGCGACGGTGCTTTTGTAGCCGCCCCGGCTGGTGCGTTGTTCGATGGCGACTGCCGGGGGAATGCCGGTGAGGCCGTCGACGTCGGGCCGACGCGCGGGTTGCACGAACTGACGCGCGTAGGCGTTGAGGGATTCGAGGTAGCGGCGCTGGCCTTCGCCGAAAACGATGTCGAAGGCGAGCGTGGATTTGCCCGACCCGGATAGGCCCGTCACGACGGTGAGGCGCTGGCGCGGAATGCTTGCGTTGATGTTTTTGAGGTTGTGCTCGCGGGCGTGGAAAATGTCGATGGTCTGCGCCGCCTGGACGCGCCAGGGAGCCGGAGGTTCGGCAACGCGCCGGGCGGCGTGGCGGTCGAGCGCGTCGGCGTGCTCGCGCAAGGCCGCGCCCGTGTGGGAGGAAGGATGTTCGGTCAGTGCCTGCGGCGGGCCTTTGGCAACGAGTTGCCCGCCGTCCTCTCCGCCCTCGGGGCCGAGGTCGATGATCCAGTCGGCAGCGGCGATGAGGTCGAGATTGTGTTCGATGACGATCAGCGAATGCCCGTCCGCAATGAGCTTGTCGAAGGCTTTGAGCAATACCGCGACATCCTCGAAGTGCAGGCCGGTGGTCGGCTCGTCGAACAGGAAAAGCTGGCCGGACGCGCTGTGTCCGTCTCGTTTTTCCACAGGCTTATTCACAGGGTTCTTCGCAGGCTTACCCACAGGTTTTCCACCGCGTTTCGCTCCGGCCAGGTGTCCGGCGAGTTTGAGGCGTTGCGCTTCGCCGCCGGAGAGGGTCGGCACGGGCTGGCCGAGGGCGAGGTAGTCGAGTCCGACTTCGGACAGCGGCGCGAGTGCAGCCTGTACGCCGGGTTCCTCGGCGAAGAATTGCAGGGCTTCGCTCACGGTCATCTCCAGCACATCGGCCACGGATTTTCCGCGCAGGCGCAGTTCGAGCACTTCCGGCCGGTAGCGCCTCCCTTCGCAGTCCGGACAACGCAGCCAGACATCCGAAAGGAACTGCATTTCGACGTGCTCGAAGCCCGAACCCGAGCAGGCGGGGCAGCGGCCATGTCCGGCATTGAAGCTGAACGCCCCCGGCCCGTAGCCGCGTTGTCGGGCTTCCGGCAGGGCGGCAAACAACTGGCGGATGGCGTCCCAGGCCCCGACGTAGCTCACGGGATTGGAGCGTGAGCTTTTACCGATGGGAGATTGGTCGACCATGACGACGCCGGAGAGCGATGCCAGTCCGTCGATTTTCTCGAACGTCCCGGCGGGCGTCTCGACCGTCTGGCCGAAATGCCGCGCCAGGGCCGGGTAGAGCACGTCGCCGATCAGCGTGGATTTGCCCGAACCGGACACGCCCGTGAGACACACCAGCCGTTGCAGCGGGAACGCCACCGTGAGGTCGCGCAGATTGTGTTCGCGCGCGCCGGTCAGAGTTAGTCGAGGAGTGTTCGCGTCTACGGGCCGTGCACGGCGGATGCCCACGACGCTTTTCTTTCCCGAAAGCCACGGCCCGGTGATGGAACGGCGGTCGGCGGCGATGTCCGACGGTGTGCCGCGCGCGACGAGTTCCCCGCCCCGCTCGCCCGCGCCGGGGCCGATTTCGAGCAGTTCGTCGGCGGCAAACATCACCTGGGGATCGTGTTCGACGACGACCAGGGTATTGCCCGCGTCGCGTAGCTGCGTCATCGTCTTGATGATGCGACCGATGTCGCGCGGATGCAGGCCGATCGAAGGTTCGTCGAGCACGAAAAGGGTGTTGACGAGCGATGCCCCTAATGCGCCGGTCAGGTTGATCCGCTGGACTTCGCCGCCGGAGAGGGTGCGCGACTGGCGATCCAGGGTCAGATAACCGAGGCCGACATCGGCGAGGTAATCGAGTCGACTGCGGATCTCATCGAGCACCAGCGAACCGGCCTCATCGGAGAGCGCGGGCAGGGTCAGTTCGGCGAATCGCTCGCGCAATTTCGCTACCGGCAACGCCATCAGTTCGTGAATGGCTGCCCCGTCGTCCAGTGGAAGCCGCCACAACAGAGCATCGGGCTTGAGCCGCGCGCCGTGGCAAGCCGGGCATTCGGTGTAACTGCGGTAGCGCGACAGCAACACACGGATGTGCATCTTGTAGGACTTGGTTTCCAGCCAGTCGAAGAAATGCCGCGCCCCGTACCAGTAGCGCGGCCAGGAAGAGGCCCAGCTTTTCCATTTTTCGTCGCCTTCGAGCACCCAGCGGCGGTGTTCGGGTGGCAGTTCGCGGAAGGGGATGTGAACGTCTACACCATGCTGCGGAGCCATGCGCAACATGTCGTCCTGGCATTCGCGGAAACTCTGCGTCTGCCAGGGGCGGATCGCGCCTTCGGCCAGCGTTTTCGATTCATCCGGCACGACGAGGTTGAAATCCACCCCGATCACTCGCCCGAAACCCCGGCAGGTTTCGCACGCCCCGATGGGAGAATTGAACGAGAAAAGACCCGGTGTCGGGTCGTTGTAGTCGATGTCGCATTCGGCACAATGCAACCCGTTGGAATATAACCACGCCTCGTCGCCTTCCCCGGCGAAGACCGTGAGTCGGCCTTGCCCGCGTTGCAGGGCGGCTTCCAGCGCCTCGGCCACGCGGCCCGGATCGGCGGCAGCCAGCCGAAAACGATCCTGTACCACTTGCAGTACGTCTCCTTGCGCATCGGTCTGACGTGCGTGGACTCGGGTATAGCCTTGGGCGGCAAGCAGTGCGGTCACTTCTTCGGCGGTAAAATTTCCGGGAACGGCGAGAGGAAAACAGATCGCCAGTCGGGGATCGTTTGCCCTGGCAGCGCGCTCAGTGAGGTCGGCAGCGATGCTTGCCGGAGTGTCGCGCCGTACCGGTTTGCCGCAACCCCGGCAATGCAGACGGGCCGCACGGGCATAGAGCAGCTTGAAGTAATCGGCCAACTCGGTCATGGTGCCCACGGTGGAGCGAGAGGTGCGTACCTGTCCGGTCTGGTCGATGGCGATGGCGGGCGGCACGCCTTCGATCCGCTCGACGCGGGGCTTGTCCATGCGCTCCAGGAACTGGCGCGCGTAGGGTGAAAAGGTTTCGACGTACCGGCGTTGTCCCTCGGCGTAGAGGGTGTCGAACACCAGTGAAGATTTCCCGGAACCGGACACGCCAGTGACAACCAGAAGGCGATTCAGGGGCAGATCCAGCGACAGGTTGCGCAGGTTGTTCTGGCACGCGCCGAGGATGCGGATGTGAGAGACACGGAGATGATCGTCGGACATGGCGTTCAATCGAACTGCGGCATTGCAGCCAATGGCAAGTATATTGTCATTTAATGGCCGGATCGAGCAGCAATACATCAAGCACGCCGAACACCCCGTCGGGTCAGTTCCAGAGCAGCCTCAAGCGCCGGATTCGGGGTGAAGGCGGCATCTAACGATTCAACGAATGCTTTGAAATCCCCAGGCGACAGCGTGATATGCGATTCGCAATCCAGCAGTTCGCGTGCTTTTTCTTTTGCGGCGGCATGGGAGACACAAGGATTGTTGTTGGACATGGCAGGCGGAAACGAGAGCCTCTCGGCTCCCGGAGAAACACGAACTTGTCCAGCTTACCGCAGACTCACTTCACACGGTTACGGTATTCATCCGTGCGGGTATCAATTTCGATCTTGTCGCCGATTTCGACGAAGGCGGGAACCTGCACTTCAAACCCGGTGCTGAGTCGCGCCGGTTTCATGACCTTGCCGGAAGTGTCTCCCTTGACCGCCGGTTCGGTGTAGGTGACTTCGCGCACCACGCTGTTGGGCAGTTCCACCGAAATGGCCTTGCCGTTGTAGAACACCACTTCACACATCAGCCCGTCTTCGAGGTACTTGAGGGCATCAGTCATGTTTTCCGACTCGATCTCATACTGGTTGTATTCGCCATCCATGAATACGTACATCGGGTCGGCGAAGTAGGAATAGCTCACTTCCTTGCGGTCGAGAATGACGATCTCGAACTTGTCGTCGGCCTTGTACACCGATTCCGCAGGCGTGCCGGTGAGCAGGTTCTTGAGCTTCATCTT
>WRNU01000191.1 GCA_009776435.1 Betaproteobacteria bacterium
GCCGTGGAGTACTTCGAGCTTTCACTGAGATGGCAGCCGGAACTCGAAACCCATCTGGCGCTGGCCAACCTGTTCAAACGCCTCGAGAGAAGCGAGGATGAGCAGAAGCATTACCGTGCGGCTGCGGAGATGGTTGCGGCGGGGTAATGCGGCGTTTGGAGTTTCAAAGACTCTGGACGCGCCGGTATTCCACAAAATCGACCGCATACTCGTTATCTGCGTCGGCAAGGTGAGTTGCGCGGGAGACTTCGTGGAAGCGCGCGCGATCGAAATCCGGGAAACAGGCGTCCCCCGACACGTCGGCGGCCACTTCGGACAGGAGCAGAGTGTCTGCTTTTTGCAACAGGATGCGATAAATTTCGGCCCCGCCAATCACGAACACGTGCGAGGCGTCTCCGAGGACGGCCAGCGCTTCATCCGGCGAGGCAAAAACTTCTGCGTCTTGTGCCTGGTAACCGGGTTGTCGCGTGAGCACGAGATTGCGGCGGCCCGGCAAAGGTTTTGCCAGCGATTCCCATGTCTTGCGGCCCATCAGCACCGGATGCCCCATCGTCACCGCGCGGAAGTGGGCAAGATCGGCCTTCAACCGCCACGGCAGGGCGTTGTCGCGGCCAATGACTCCGTTGCGGGCCACTGCGGCAATAAGGATGATTTCCGGGCGGGATGGAGTATTCATACGGCGACGGATGCCTTGATGTGGGGATGCGGGTCGTAACCGCTCAAGGCGAAATCCTCGAAGCGGAAGGCGAAGATGTCATCGACCGCCGGATCGATCTGCATGACGGGAAGCGCGCGCAATTGGCGCGCGAGTTGTTCGCGTGCCTGGTCGAGATGGTTGAGATACAGGTGGCAATCGCCGCCCGTCCAGATGAACTCGCCCGGCCGGTAGCCGCACACCTGCGCCAACATCAGCGTGAGCAGGGCGTAGGAGGCGATGTTGAACGGCACACCGAGAAAAATATCCGCGCTGCGCTGATAGAGCTGGCACGAAAGCCTCCCCTTTGCTACGTAGAACTGGAACAGCGCGTGGCAGGGCGGTAGCGCCATGCGGTCGATTTCACCCGGATTCCAGGCCGTGACGAGGTGGCGGCGGGAGTCCGGATGGTTTTTCAGATTGTCGACGAGCGCGGTGATCTGATCGACAGTGCGCCCATCGGCGCATTCCCATCGCCGCCACTGCTTGCCATAGACAGGGCCAAGCTCTCCGGCCTCATCTGCCCATTCATCCCATATCGACACCCCGTTTTCCTTGAGATAATGAACGTTGGTATCGCCTTGCAGAAACCATAGCAGTTCATGGATGATCGAGCGTATGTGCAGTTTCTTGGTGGTCAACAACGGAAATCCGTCCCGGAGCGGGAAGCGCATCTGCCAGCCAAAGACAGAAAGCGTGCCGGTTCCGGTGCGATCCGTTTTTTCGTCGCCGTGTTCCAGGACATGGCGCATCAGGTCTAGGTACTGTTTCACTGCGGTTCCTGCTCGGGCTTGATTCTGTGGAAAATACGGGATTCTATCGTGTGAGGTAAAAAATGGCAGAACAGAACATGGACTTCCGTCTCGACCGGGATTCCAATTCCGGTACCGAAAAAAATTGTAATGGCATTGATCGTGTGGCCGGAATCGTTTCCACGGCAAAGACATATATCGCGTCACTGCGCGGTGGAGATTCCATGCTTTCCCTGGCGGATCGCGCGCCGCGCGCCCTGGAAAAGTTTCTCGATACACTTGAGACCTTCTGCCCGGATCAGGAAACCGGCCCGGATCGGTTTCGCTGGACGGCGGCGGTGAGCCAGTCCATACGCGACTTTCTCGAAGCCCTGCTCGCCGCCGATCTGGCCGAGCCGGGTAGCATCCCCGTTTCCGTGCTGGCCCGTGCCGGAGCCGAGACGATCCGGTGGGATCTCGTCAACCGGCACACGCCGGACATCAAGCTGTGGAGTTGGCTCGGAGATTTGTTTATCTCGACCTATGGCGAAGAAGTGCAGCAAGTGCGGGGAGCGAGCGAAGCCGTGGGGCGCGAGTACCTGCGGGCAATCGCCTATCACGCTGCGGCGCTGGATCAGCAAACCTTGAAAGCGGGGTTTGCCGTTGCCCGGCTGATCGCGCGGTTGCTGCCCGATTTATTCATGGTGCGCGAACATGTGAAAGGCGCACTTTACGGGATCGATGTCGCGCAACGCGGAGTCCCCATGCGTGTGACGAAGTCGACATCCTTCACGGGGTGGTGGTTCGTGACCGAGGAGGCGGTGGACGCACTGTCCGACATTCACCGCGATCTCGCCCACGGCCGGTTTTCCGATGAACTCGAGTACATGAATGAAGAGGAACTGCGCGCGGCTGTAGTGCATCTGCGTCGACAGTGGTCATTCGATCCGCCGTTGCGTCGTCATCGGCGCTATCCCCTCAACGCCCGCATGTGCGTGGTGCGTGGTTACGAACAAGCCATGGACCTTTTGGGCGACGACGCGACGGAAGCCGTTGCTGTCGGGATGGGAACCTGGCACATCACCGATATGAGCGTCGGCGGCGTAGGGGCGATCACCCCGCGCAGCATCAAGGTCAGCGTGCCTGTGGCGGGCGATCTGGTCGCCTTTTGTCCCGAAGAGGGAACCCGGTGGCACATCGGGATCGTTCGGCGGCTGCGTACATCGAAGTCGCATGTCGAGATTGGAATCGCTACCTTGTCGGCCAGCCCCGAGCTTGCCTTTGTCGATGATGGCCGTCATTCGCGTGAATTGTGCGTTTGCGATCCGGTACGTCGAGGCGGGGTAATTCGTTTGGTGGCGCCTGTGGGCACATTGGAGGATGACGATCCCATCTTCGTCGTGGAAAAAAACGCGGTTGTTCACAAACTGCGTCCCCTGGCCGAAGCGCTGAGAGGCAAGAGTTTCGACCTGCGCATCTACCTGGTGGCATGAACCGCGCCGGGACGGTTTCGCCCAACCCCTGCGCTGACCGCGACGGCCTGACCTGCGTGTATATGTACTTTGGTAACGAACATGTTCGATGATCGACTCCGAATCGAAATCGGGCGCAATGTCGCTGCTGCGCTTGCCGAGGATGTCGGCAGCGGTGATTTGACCGCTCTTCTCGTTTCCCCCCACGCACAGGCTCGCGCTACGGTCATGACCCGCGAGGCGGCCGTTGTGTGCGGTGCGGCCTGGTTTGATGCCACGTTTGCCGCCTTTTCGTCGTCGGCAACGGTGCACTGGCATGTGCGGGATGGCGATTTCGCTTCGCCCGGTCAGACGCTGTGCGATGTGTTCGCGCCGACGCGCGTCCTGCTTACCGCCGAGCGCACCGCGCTCAATTTTTTGCAATTGCTCTCGGCCACAGCTACCGTCACCCGCCGTTACGTGGACGCGGTCGCCGGTACGAAAGCGCGAATCGTCGATACGCGCAAAACCTTGCCGGGCCTGCGGCTGGCGCAGAAATACGCGGTCAGGGCCGGAGGCGGACTCAATCACCGTGCAGGTCTCTACGACGGTATCCTGATCAAGGAAAACCACATCATCGCAGCAGGCGGAGTCGGCAAGGCTGTCAAGGCGGCGCAGGCCATCTCGCCGCCGGGGGTTTTCATCGAAGTCGAGGTCGAGAGCATCAATGAATTGCAGGCGGCGCTCGCAGCCGGGGCCGGCATGATCCTGCTCGACAACATGAGTCCGGATGAAATGAGCGAAGCCGTGCGGATCACCGCCGGTCGCGCCGTGCTCGAAGCCTCGGGCGGGATCGGTTTCGAGAACGTGCGCGCCATCGCTGCCACAGGCGTCGACCGCATTTCCATCGGCAACCTGACCAAGAATGTGAAGGCGCTCGATCTGTCCATGCGCATCATGGACGATGGTCACAGGGGTGCGCTGTCCTGATTTCGGTTTTTAGCTGCAAAAGCGGTCGGCAGCCCGAACCCCTCCCCCATTGTGGGAGAGGGTGGCCGAAGGGCCGGGAGTCATGACGCGCCTTGTTCCGGATTCCTGATCCTGTCGATCTGCCCGGAGATATGCTCCGAGATGCGCGGCAGCAAGGTTGCGCGCAAATGCGCGATGGCCTCGGCGCGCAGACGCTCGTTGAGCCGGGAGATTTCACGCACGACCAACGCGGGGAGTTCTTCGCGCAGCCAGGCTTCGACTTCTCCGACGATGAGGGTGTCGAGCAGCTTCAGTTCTTCGGTGATGGCCCGTACCTGCTCGACCGGGGCGGGAGCGGGCGCTTCAGCAGGCGGAGGGGGCGCAGCAGGCGCAGGGGTTGCGGTTTGCGGTTGAGGCGGTGGTTCCGATGGCTCCAGTGGTTCAATCGAAAATGTGTCTGGGAGATTGGAGCGGGCGGAATGAGGCCACGCGGTTTGAAACCGCGATTGCGTCGGAGGCAGGCGCGTTGCTGAGCCGGTTTGCGGTAAAGGCTCGGGCGCGGCGGTTGTCGTTCGAGACGCAGGCGTGATGTGGGGTTGCTCCCTCGGGCCGGTTTGTGCCTTGGGAGGTATGGCCGGTGCAGACTTGGCGGTTGCGCCCTGCCGATGCGGCAAAGTGGAGGG
>WRNU01000192.1 GCA_009776435.1 Betaproteobacteria bacterium
GAGGCAAACCTGCAATACGCGCGCGTGCTCTCGCCGATGGCGGGCACGGTCGTGTCGATCACCGCGCGGCAGGGACAAACGCTCAATACCAACCAACAGGCTCCGATCATCCTCCGGATCGCCGATCTGAGCGTGATGACCGTGCGCACGCAGGTCTCTGAGGCCGACGTGGGACGGCTTCGTACCAGCATGCAGGCATACTTCACGACTCTCGGCGGGCAAAACAAACGCTGGTACGGCAAGCTCGATCAGATCGAGCCGACACCGACCACCACCAACAACGTGGTGCTCTACAACGCGCTGTTCGACGTTCCCAACCCCGACGGCAGCCTGATGACCGACATGACGGCACAGGTATTTTTCATCGTCGCGCAGGCGAAGAATGTGCTCCAGATCCCGATGGGAGCCTTTCAGCAAACCCGCTCGCCGAGAGCCGACAGAAATGCCGCCGACCGTGCCGGAGCAGGCGCAGGCCGCCCCCAACAAGCGTCCGGCGATGGCGCGCCGCGTACACGAAAGGCTACGGCCAAGGTGCTCGAAGCCAACGGAAAGATCACTGAGCGCGCCGTCGAAATCGGCGTCACCAACCGCATCGTCGCGCAGGTCGTCAGCGGCCTCACCGAAGGCGAAAAAGTGGTTTCCGGCCTTGCAAGCCCAGAGTCCAAACAGGGTAATGGCAGCGGTAGCGGCGGCGGCAGGCCGGGCAGGATGATGGGCGGGCCGCGCATATGAACACGCCTGAACGTCGCTCGCCCCCGCTGATCGAGTTGTCCGGCATCACGCGCAGTTTCGGCTCCGGCGAACTCCGCACCCAGGTGTTACATGGCATCGACCTGACCATCTATCCGGGCGAGTTCGTTGCCATCGTCGGCGCGTCGGGTTCGGGCAAATCGACACTGATGAACATCCTTGGCTGTCTCGACCGCCCCACTTCCGGCACCTACCGCTTCATGGGCCGGGACGTGGCCGGGTTCGACCGCGATGAACTGGCCCGGATGCGTCGGGAAACCTTCGGCTTCGTCTTCCAGAGCTACAATCTTCTGAAAGGCGCCAGCGCGCGCGAAAACGTGGAAGTCCCGGCCGTCTACTCTGGCATGCCGCCTGTCGAGCGGCACACACGCGCGGAAAAACTCCTTACCGACCTCGGCCTCAGCGAGCGCATCACCTACCGGCCCGGACAACTCTCCGGCGGGCAACAGCAACGGGTTTCGATCGCCCGCGCGCTAATGAACGGCGGAAGGGTCATCCTGGCTGATGAACCCACCGGCGCACTGGACAGCCGAAGCGGCGAAGAAGTGATGAAGCTGCTCACGCAACTCTCCGCCGATGGTCACACCATCATCCTGATTACCCATTCGCACGAAGTAGCCGCGATGGCAAAGCGTGTCATCGAAATCCGCGACGGCCGCATCACCGCCGATCCCGGCCCCTGCCCTCCCAGCGGCCCGGAACCCGACTTCTCCCCGCACGTCGACCGCAGTTCCCCGATGACGGACGCGACCGAGGCCACTCGCACGGCCTTTCGGGCATTACGCGCGAACATCTTCCGTTCCGCGCTCACACTGCTCGGCATCGTCATCGGCGTAGCCTCGGTCATCGCCATGCTCGCCATCGGCGACGGCGCAAAACAAAAAGTCGTCGACCAGATCAGTGCAATGGGTACGAACCTGCTCACGGTACGCCCCGGCGCGCCCAACCAACGCGGGCGAGACACCACCGCCACGTTGGTCGTCGATGACGTGAAGGCCATCAGCAAGCTGGACAACGTCCTCGCCGCCGTGCCGGAACAAGGCTCCTCTGTCACCCTGCGCGCGGGCAACACCGACCACCGCACCAGCACCACAGCAACAGCCTGGAACTACCCGGAAGCCCGCAACTGGAAGGTAGCAAGAGGAACTTTTTTTTCCGAACAGGACGAAACCCGATACGCGGCCGTCGCCGTCCTTGGACAGACCGTTGCAAACGCCCTGTTTCCGGGGAGCGAACCCATCGGGCAATTCGTGCTGGTCAACAACATCCCGTTCCAGGTCGTCGGCATCATGACCGCCAGAGGCGCATCCGGATTCGGGCAGGATCAGGACGATGTGGTGCTCATCCCCCATACCACGGACAGCATGCGCGTCTCCGGCCAACGTTTCCTGAGGAGCGCCACCGTCGCGGTGGAGGACACCAACAGCATCGATGAGACCCAGGCTGCCGTGCACGCGCTTTTGCTCTCGCGGCACGGGGTAGAAGACTTCCAGATCAGGAACATGGCTTCGATCATCGACACCGTATCGGAAACCCAGGACACGCTCACCATCCTGCTCGGCGCGGTNGCGGCAATTTCCCTGCTGGTCGGGGGCATCGGGGTCATGAACATCATGCTGGTATCCGTCACGGAGCGCACGCGCGAAATCGGCATCCGCATGGCAACCGGCGCGCGGATGCGCAACATCCTCCAGCAGTTTCTCATCGAGGCGCTGGTGGTCTCTGCGCTCGGTGGCCTGATCGGCGTCGTGCTGGGGATTTCCGTCGCCGCGATCATCGAAATTTTTGGNACCTCCATCAAATATTCCGCCTCGCCGGTCATCCTCGCCTTTGGCTGCGCCTTCGCTACCGGGCTGATATTCGGCTATCTGCCCGCGCGCAAGGCCGCGCGGCTCGACCCGGTCGTGGCGCTGGCTTCGGAATAGGAAACGACATGAAGACCCCTGCCCTCCTCATCTGTGCTGCGCTCCTCGCAACCGCCTGCTCCTTCACGGATCCCATCTCGCGCCCGGACATCGCTCTGTCGGAACAATGGCTGGAAGCTGCGTCCACCTCCGAAGCGGCCATGCCCTCCGCCGAGTGGTGGCGCAGCTTCGGCTCCCCCCGGCTCGACGCTCTCATAGACGAAGCCCTTGAAGGCAACCCCGACCTGCGCGTACAGGGCGAGCGGGTCATCCAGGCCGAACTGGCTCTGCGCGTAGCCAACGCCTCGCTCTTCCCGAGCCTGGATCTCTCCGGCAACAGCGGATGGCGCCGTGACGATCCCGGCTCACGCAGCAGCGCCGCCGTGAGTAAGAGCAAAAACACCTCGCTCAACCTTGCCGCCGGCTACGAAGTCGACCTGTGGGGCCGGGTTTCCGCCTCCATTGCCAGCGGCAAAGCGAGCCTGGCGGCCAGCCAGTACGATTACGAAGGCGCGCGTCTGTCGCTTGCTTCGAGTGTGGCCACGGCCTGGTTCCAATACCTTGCCAGCGTGGAACGACTGGAAATCGCGCGGGAAAACCTCGCTATCGCGGAGCGCGTGTACAAGGTCGTCGACGCCCGTTATCGTAACGGTGCAGTCTCCGCGCTCGATCTCTCCCGCCAGACCACCACCGTTCTGACCCAGCGCGCCCAGATCGACCCGCTGGAAGTCCAGGTGCGCCAGACCCGCATGGCGCTCGACATCCTGTGCGGGCGCGCCCCCTCGCCTTCTTTCGCCGAATCGTCGGACACGCTCGCCGGGCTTGCGATTCCCGCAATCGACGCCGGATTGCCTTCGGAACTGTTGCTGCGTCGCCCTGACATCGCTGGCGCCGAAGCGAGACTCGTGGCCGCCTCGGCAAACGTCGGCGCAGCCCGCGCCGAACTTTTCCCGAGCATCACCCTTTCCGCCGGGGGCGGGCTGGCGACCGACGCGCTGTTTTCTCTCACGCATCCGGCCTCCGTCATCAACCTCTCGGCGAGGGTTCTGCAAACGATTTTCGACGGAGGACGCTTGCGCGCCCAGGTCGAAACCGCCCGCTCGCGCGAACGGGAACTGCTGGAGAACTACCGCAAGACCATTCTTTCCGCGTTACAGGAAGTCGAACTCTCCCTCTCCAACGCCGCCCGCGACACCCGGCAGGAAGAGGCGCAGGCACAGATTCTCGTCGAGGCCGAACGTGGGCTACGCCTCGCAGAATTGCGCTACAGCACGGGTGCGGACGATTTATTGTCCGTGCTCGATGCGCAGCGCACGCGCTTCACGGTGCAGGATCAACTCGCCCAACTGCGGCTTGCGCGGCTCACGGGCGCGGTGAATCTTTACAAGGCGCTTGGCGGCGGGTGGCGGCAGGAAACGCCGTCTTCGCCTTGATAGTCGGCCCTGAACAACAGCAAATGTTGCCTGGGCGCATTCGCCCTGCGTCGGTGATGGTCAAGTCGTAGGGGCGCGATTTATCGCGCCCAAATTGCGGCGCTGGCAGCGCGGTTTCCAGAAGAAGCCCGCCCCTTCCCTTGCGGGCCGGGGCGGGGTGCTACAGTGGGTCGATCAAATGCACTTGCCCGAATACAGAAGCAGGCATAGAATGATGACTGCCCTAATCAGGCAACGCACGAAACGACCCTTTACGCGAGGACGTTTCACATTTAGTCACCTCCTTTGGGCAGGTGATTAGCGAAAAGCCCCGTCGCAAGCGGGGCTTTCTCGCGTCTGCCCCGCGTGGATTCTCTCACACTTTTGCATACCCGCATATGCCAAAGTCTTGGA
>WRNU01000193.1 GCA_009776435.1 Betaproteobacteria bacterium
ACGTCCGAGCGGCGACGAAGGTTCTCCGGCAATGTCGTTTTGGGGAAACTCACGATCAGCTTGCCGCCCTGCTGGCGCACATCGACATTGGTGTCGGCGCTGGAGAGTTGAACGACCACCCTGCCCTCGCCCCGCTCGCCACGCCTGAAGTTGATGTCGTTGATTCTCTGTCCAAAAGCGGGCCGCGCCGACACGGACGCAGCCGCCCTGGCGATGGGCGCTCCGGCAGGTCTCGGCGTGGATGCCGCGCCGCTCGTCTGGGACAGGGCGATGATCAGCGTATTGCCGTTTACACGGGTATCGTAGGACAGGAGCCTGGACATGTTGAGCACCACGCGGGTGCGGTCGCCGACCTGAACGATGTTGATGCTGCGCAAGTCGCCGCGCTCGATACTATGCACGCTCTGCGCGATGTCGTTGCTCATGCCCGGAAAATCGAATGCGATCCGGGGCGGATTGGCCACGGTAAAACTGGCAGGCGTCACCTTCAGGGGCGTTTTCGTGGTCAGACGCACATAGAGCGTGCCGCCATCGTCGGCCACGTTGAGCGACCTGATGCTGTTGAGACTGGAGGCGTTGATGACCTGCTCCTGAGCGCGGTTCGGTGCCTGAGTCTGGGACGGGATCTGAATCTGGGCCTGAACCTGAACCCCGTACAGGGATAGCCCCGCCGCTACCGCCATCAACAACGACACGCCTGTTTTCGTTTTCATTTTCCTGCCTCCTGCCTTTCATGCAACTGCACAGTGGTGACTTTTTCGACCCAGCCTTCATTCAAGTCCTCGATCAACTCCTGAAGCTCCAGAGAATCCTGGTTGATGACAATGACCTTCCCATAATTGCGTCCCATGAAGTTGCCGATACGTACCTGGTAGAGCGCCTTGTCGGCCTGGATAAGCGCATTGATCGACTTGCCCTTCCCGAGCACGCCGACCATCCTCAGGGTTTCCAGCGGATACGCCTCCAGCGGTTCCCGCTGCCTGTCGGGATCGAGGCGCGGATCGTCCACACGGCGCTTCTCCGGCTTGGTCGGCTCGATACGCGCCGCGTTGAACGGCTCCAGGTCGTTCACGGCGAGATAATCGACGACCGGGAAAATCCTGACCTCCGGCAAAGGCTTGACCGCGCCGCGCATGTCGGCGGCCTGCCCGTTCATCCATTTCTGGATGTCTTCCTGGTCGTTCGCGCAGCCGGCCATCAGGACGCCGCATCCCATCACCATTGCAGCGAGCGCGCCTTTGTTCATTTCTTGTCTCCTCGCTGTTTGCTCAGTTCCTCTTCGTCGAGGTAGCGATAGGTTTCTGCCGTCGCGTCCAGCTTCAGGCGGCCATCGTAGGCCACGGCTTTATCCCTGCTGCCCCGGTTGCCTTGCGCCGGAGCCGCTGTGAGCACCATGTTCTTGATCGTGACGATGCGCGGCATCCTGGCTACATCGCTGGCGAATTCCCCCAGGTCGTTGTAGCTGCCCGTCACGCTGATCGTGACGGGAACCGCTGCATAGAACTCCCGGATGTCGTCCCTGGCAGGCTGGAACAGGTCGAACTGCAAACCACGCCCGACCCCGGCCTGATTGATGTCAGAGAGCAGGGACTCCATCTCAGCCCTGCCTGGCAACTGCCGGACGAGGGAATCGAACTGGCGGTTGATTTCTTCGAGCTGACGCTTGTATTCGTCGAGATTGACGGCCTGACGCTTCTTGTTCACCCAGTTCTCGCGCAACTTCAACTCTTCATGTTGCTTATGCTCCAGTTCGCTCCATTGATCCGACCAGTCGAACAGCCAGCCCAACACGACCACAGCGGCCAGGATCAGCACGAAGGCGACAATCCTTGGCGCTTGCGGCCAGACACCGGGATCATTGAAGTTCAAGCCCTGGAAATCGTCTTGCAGACGTCGAAAGTCGATCCCTTTCATTTCCTAGCCCTTCCGTATCGTCGCGGCTGAAGCCGTCGTCTCGTTAGCGGGCGTAACGGGCTTCTCGATATAGACATTGATCTCGAAGTTGTACGCACGCCGATTGTTGAGGTTTTCCGCCACGCTCTTGACCACTTCCGAGCCTTCCAGGAACGGCGAATCGTTCAGGCTGCTCATCATGCTGGAGATGCGGGCGTTGGATTGCGCGTAGCCTTTCAGGGTGATCTTGTTGCCGGACTGTGATACTGATGTCATAAAAATCCCGGACGGTATCCGTGCCGCCAGTTCATTGAACAGGTGCACGGTTTCGGCCCGGTTGCTTTGCAGGGTCTCGATCACCTGCTTGCGCGCCAACAGACGATCGATCTGGCCGCGCAGGTCCTTGATCGCTTCGATTTCTCGATCGAGCGCAGCGATCTGGTTATTGAAATAGTTATTCCGCGAGTTCTGGCGCTCGAGGTCTCCGGCGTTGACCATATGCACCAGCAGCCAGACGGCGGCCCCGAGCGTCAACATCAACCCGGCGGTCACGTAGAACTGCCGGCGGCGTTCCTTGCGTTTTTCTTCCCGATGCGGAAGGAGATTGATCCGGATCATTCGTCAAATCTCCGCAGAGCCAACCCGCACGCCACCATCAGGGAAGGCGCGTCGGTCAGCAGTTTTTTGGAATCCCGCTTCGCCTGCACTGTCATGGCTGAGAAGGGATTGGCGATGAAGGTCTTCACCTGGGCGCGCTTGCCGACGACATCGGCCAGATCGGGAATGGCTGCGCACCCCCCCGCCAACGCGAGATAATCGATCGCGTTGTACTGCGTGGAAGTGAAGAAAAACTGCAAGGCACGCGAAACTTCGAGCGCCAGGATTTCCATGAACGGTTTCAGCACCGTGTCCACGTAATCCCCTGGCATGTTTTCGGTACGCTTGGCCGTCTCGGCCTCATCCAGGCTGATGCCATATTGGCGGGAAATATCCTTGGTAAGCTGCTGCCCTCCGAACGCCTGTTCGCGCGCATAAACTTTCTGTCCATTGCGCAGGACGATGAAGTTCATCACCGACGCGCCGATATCCACCAACCCCACCAGCTTGTTTGTGCCTGCGCCCGGCAACTGCCGCGTCACCAGTTCGCAAGCGGCTTCGAGCGCCAGGGATTCGACATCGACCACCGTCACCTTCAGTCCACAGCTCTCCGCCACGCCGACCCGGTCTTCGATCTGCTCCTTGCGCGAAGCCGCAACCAGTACCTCCACCTCGTCGGGAGAACCCGCCGGACCGATGACCTGGAAATCGAGATTGACCTCGTCGAGCGCGAACGGAATGATCTGCGCGGCCTCGGACTCCACCTGTATTTCCATGTCCAGCTCACGCAGACCGGCAGGCAGGGTGATCTTCTTGGCAAACACGGCCGACGCCGGCAGGGCAACGGCCACATTCCTGACCCCGGAGCCGAAACGCCGCAACGCGCGCCGCAAAACTTCGGCCACCGCATCGAAGTTGGCGATGTTGCCGTCTACCACGGCATCGGTCGGAAGCGGCTCGATCACGTAGCGTTCCACGCGCAACGCACCCCGGTCACCCGAAGTCAGTTCCAACAGCTTCACTGACGAAGACGATATATCGAGTCCGGCAAGCTGACGCTGCTTTGAACCGAAGAGAGAAATGTCGGCCACGAGAAAATTCCTTTTTTCAACATGTTAGGAAAAAACCGAACCTGGGTTCGATCTCCTGGCACATGCGCCCTTACTCCTGGCAAACCTCGAGAAGCGTCACTGGAAACTTTCCCCATCGATGCCCACGATAAGTGACTCCGAACCACTTCCGCAGTGACATTTCCCTCGGTTTGCAGCCGGAGACACGCGGATGAAACTGCGCGGTCTGCCCTTTGACTGTTACGGCACGGAAAGCCATGAATGAACCCCTGGCCAGCGCGTATATAATGTGATCTGTTCAATTTCACACGGAAACACCATGCCCAGACGCTGGCTCCTGTATCCGCTCGTCGGGCTGTTGTCCCTGGCGATCATCGGAGTGGCCACGCTGGCGGTCATCTGTCTGCTGGCCTGGCCCAACCTGCCCTCTCTCGACACCCTGACCGACTACCGGCCCCGCGTCCCCATGCGCGTCTATACCGCCGACGGTCGTCTCATCGGCACATTCGGCGAAGAACGGCGGACAGTGGTCAGAATCCAGGACGTTCCCGACCATCTCAGGCTGGCGTTGCTCGCGGCAGAAGACCAGAACTTCTATGAGCACATGGGTATCGACTTCGTCAGCATCGCGCGCGCGCTCATCAACAACCTGCGTTCCAGCTCACGCGGACAGGGCGGATCGACCATCACCATGCAGGTTGCGCGCAATTTCTTCCTGTCGCGGGAACGGTCGTACAACCGCAAACTCTACGAAGTCCTGCTTGC
>WRNU01000194.1 GCA_009776435.1 Betaproteobacteria bacterium
AATAATTCTTTTATCCAAGAAGCTCTCTACCTGGTTCGAAGAGCGCCTTCTGACTCCAGCTGCGGGCAGCAACACTACGTTGGTTGCAAAAAAATCAATACAAATAGAGGAGGGATCGCCCATGAAATTCGGTCCGGAGGTAGACGACGCATTGGGAGGCCGGCTTTCAGGCGTCACCTACCAACTACCCGAACACTGCGCGGCTATACTGCGCGCACTGCTTCTCAACCGGGNGCCGGCCCGGCTATGCATCGGCGCATATCAAGGCAATACCGGCGGAAANGATTTTGAACTAAAATTTCATACAGCGCCGGCGCACGACCTCAACGNCTTTCTGGACAGACACAGGCAAGACGGATTCGTGGAAGAAAGGGATCTGTCGAGAAAGCTTTCCAACAAGAGTATCGCCACATACCTGCTGCGCCGCGGGCCGAATGCCGCCGTCGCGCTCATCCAGAAGACGAACTCGCAGTCTTTTCGGAAACGTGTTTTCCAAACGATCACCGTCCTGCCAAGGCTTCTGCCCGGGCTGTTCGCGGCAAAGGGGATTTCCGAACAGGAGAGAGCCCTGCTGTTGGCGGCGTCCGAAGTGGATTGCGCCAAGATAGAGGCGCTCCTCGAGCAGATGTACAAGGAATCCGACCTCAGCAGCGAGCGGCAGAAACGAGCGCTGCACGGAATCTTATCCTACAGCCTCAGCATTGAACTGCGCAACGCACAGGATGCCGTCGCATATGCCGAGCGTGCCGCGGAAACGCATCTAAGAGGCTACATGGAGCAAACGCGGATCGCAACGGAAAAAACCATATTGGCCGACGGCCTGGAATGCCGCGTCAACGCAATGACGCAAGATGTCGAAAACTTCATGACCTATTTAAGTCTGAACAAGGCGGTCAGCGTCAACGTCGAAGGCAATACGCTGTTCGTCGACGTAGCCGCCCCGTTGCAGAATTTCGACCCGGACACTTACAGCCTTATCCACAGCAAACCGACCGCACGTTTCCTGGATAACATTGCAGGCAGCCGGGAGGATGCGCTGCTGTTTTTCGATGCCCTGTTCTTGGAGGAGGCAATCAAAGTCAATATCGGCGCGCGGTACACAATCGATCCGCTCGGCGGTGTCAATGGCGTAGGACGTTCCGCGCCACTGGGTACTGTTCCAAACCCGCACATTTATTACAACAGATGCCTTGGGCAGTACAGGGGTGATATGCAAACGGCGTTGTCGAAGTCTGATTACGCCGGCGTGATTTCAATCTGCATCGCTTCGGCGACATCCCTGTATATCGCGGAACCGCCGGCTTTCGGTGCGTTCGTCAGGGACGTAACACAAAGCACACAAAAAGCGGTGCTGCTGCCAAACGGCGAAACCGTTACCTACAAAGAGGCGGTTGTATGGCTAAAACAATTAAAGGGAATCAAAGAAGGAGGCGATGTCAATGGCGAGACCGATCAAACCAACGAAAACGGCAATTGATACCGCGGTTGCGAATGCAAAGGCGCAATTGCTCGGCGGAAAAAGCACTACCGGGAAATTCCGCGTGGAGGTGGATCTTCCTGAACTGAAAAAGCGGGCGCGTGTTCAGTTTTCACTGCTCGCCTACGCGAAAAGGCTCATGCTGGTCCAGGACCACGAAACGGAGGTTGCGTGGCACGGCCTCGTCCGCAAGCTGGGTACGGGGTTGTATCACGTCTACGACATCGTGGTCTACCCTCAAATGGTTACGGGCGTAACAGTCCGTACCGACAAGCCGTATCGCGATTGGCAAAAGCTGCTGGACAATGAAACGTTTTTTGCCCTGCGGATGGACGGACACTCCCATGTCAATATGGGTACAACGCCCTCCGCGGATGACCGCCAGGTGCGGGACGACGTGATAGCCCAAATGGGCGGACGCTGGCAGTTCCATATATTCGAGATATGCAACAAAAGGGCGGACTGCAATTTCCTTATTTTCGACCTGGAGGATAACCTCATCTACGAAAATGAGGATATCGACATAACCGTCGGAGATGACGATCTGGATCTCAAAGCGTTTTTGGCGCAGGCCCGGGGCATGGTCAAGCCGCCCGCTTCGGCTGCTGCCAATGCAGCAGGCGTCCGTCGTGCGGCAGGCTACGAGGACGACCTGTATGAGGATTGCGATTTCCCGCCCTTGCGGCGATACAGATTAAGAGCCCCGGGTGGGGGCAGAAAAGGAGATGGGTAAATCATGGACTTGGCAAAAACGTTTGAATTCCTTGACCCGGCGGAGCTGGGTAACGACCGTATCCACATCATCGGCTGCGGAGCTGTAGGCTCCACCCTGGCGGAAAACCTCGCAAGGTTCGGCATCACCAAAATAACCCTCTACGATTTCGACAGGGTGGAGAGCAAGAACCTGGCCAACCAGATGTTCCTGCATAAGCACATCCACATGCTGAAGGTCGAAGCCGTCGCGGACATCATCACGGGCATCAATCCCGAAGCGGCGGAGCACCTGCGGCTGGAGCCGGAAGGCTGGAATGGCCAGCGCCTGGCGGGTTATGTTTTCCTGGCACTGGACAACATCGAACTCCGGCGTCAAATCGCGGAGGAGAACCGGCTGAACCCCATGATCAAAGCGATGTTCGACTTCCGCATTGGGCTGACCGACGCGCAGCATTATGCGGCGCGCTGGGACGACAGCAAGGATAGGGACAGATTTATCGCCTCCATGGCATTCACCAATGCCCAGGTCGATAGCGTCCGTTCCGCCTGCCGGGAGGTTCTCAGCGTCGCCCCAACGATCCGCATGATCATATCGCTGGGCGTCTCGAATTTCATCAACCTTGTGAAAGCAAGGGGGATGAAGAAAATGATTTTGATTGACGCGTTTGCCCCCACAATGGAAACACGTTAATAAAACAGCTACGATGTATTGCTTTTCACCCGAAAAGCGCTCCTGGTGTAACCGGGAGTAACGGCTTGAGCAGGAGGGGGAATGGCAGGCACGCGGCGACGGGCATGCCATAGGAGTCTGGGGAGCGATTCCTCACTCGTGGCTGTCGGATCGCCCGGACATCCGCACGCCATCCGGCCCGAGCATCAAGGTCAAATCTATCCAAAATCAACCGAATCTCACTAGTGGCTACCACCTCGATGGTCGGCATCAGCTCGATCTTACCGACCAAGTGTATCCTGCTGCCGGCGACGGCCGGTCTTCAGGATCTCGCCGAGATGCTGAACACTATTTCGATCGTAGCAAAAGGAGGCTTTTCACATGTCATACTACATTACGTTTATGCGCGAAGCGCGCGACCAGGTTACATTCGAGGAACTGCTTGCCGGACCGGTACAGGAAAGAGTCTACGGCGGCATGCGGCAAACCGCCACATGGACATACCATGTAAAGGAGCCCCGCCCGGAGCTTCTTGCGCGGTTCGCCCTGCAGGGCGCCATCAACGCGCTGACCGCTTTCAATCAACGGCACGCCGCGCTTTTCGAGATCCCGCGCCGGGAGCTTTATGATTCCTTCCCGATCCCCAAGAAAACGGGTGGCCTGCGTCAAATCGACGCGCCGAAGGACGACCTGATGCTCGCGCTGCGGGAACTCAAGCAGATATTTGAGCGCGACTGCATGGCGTTGTATCATACCAGCGCCTATGCCTACATACCGAGGCGCTGTACCCTGGATGCCGTCAAATGCCACCAGAGGAATAAATCCAACTGGTTCTGCAAGCTGGATTTCGCCAATTTTTTCGGCAAGACCACGCCTGAGTTCGTCATCCGTATGCTGACGGACATCTTCCCCTTCAGCGAAATCCTAAAGAGGGAGGACGGCCGGCGCGAGCTGACCCGTGCCCTTGACCTGTGCTTCTTGACGGGCACGGACCCCCAGAACCCGCAGTCGCAGGGCCTGCCCCAGGGTACGCCCATATCGCCCATGCTTACAAATCTGATGATGATCCCCATCGACCACGCGCTTGCAAAATGTTTCCGCCAGAACAATATGGTTTACACCAGATACGCCGACGATCTCCTGGTTACCAGCAGGTATGCCTTCAGCGCCGGCGACGTCCAGCAGGCTGTCAGCAATGCCTTGGAATACTTCCACGCGCCATTTGCCATCAAGCCGGAGAAAACCCGCTACGGCTCGCGTTCCGGCTCCAACTGGAACCTGGGCGTGATTTTGAATCAGGCCAACGAAATCACCATCGGGTGGCAGAACAAGAAGCACTTCAAGGCCATGCTCAACAACTACATCATGGACCGGCGCAACGGTACGCCCTGGCCCCTGGAGGACAT
>WRNU01000195.1 GCA_009776435.1 Betaproteobacteria bacterium
AGACCGTGATGCTGCAACACATCGCGCATGCCATCACGGCCAATCATCCCGATGTCGAACTCATCGTGCTGCTCATCGACGAGCGCCCCGAAGAAGTCACCGAGATGCAGCGTTCGGTCAAGGGCGAGGTCGTCGCCTCCACGTTCGACGAGCCGCCGGCGCGCCACACCCAGGTGGCCGAAATGGTGATCGAAAAGGCCAAGCGTCTCACCGAACACAAGAAGGACGTTGTCATTCTGCTCGACTCGCTGACAAGGCTCGCACGCGCCTACAACACTGTGATTCCGGCCTCCGGCAAGGTGCTTACCGGCGGCGTGGACGCCAACGCCCTGCAAAAGCCCAAGCGTTTCTTCGGCGCGGCGCGCAACATCGAAGAAGGCGGTTCCCTCACCATCCTCGCCACCACGCTGATCGACACCGGCAGCCGCAAAGGTTTCGATGAACGAGCCGCAGCCCGAAGAGCAGGCTTCGTTCAACAGGATGTTGTCGATCACGCCGTCCCGGATGCGCAGGCATTTCATGTCCTGCCCGCCGATATCCAGGATGAAGTCGACTTCCGGCAGAAAATGTTTTGCCGCCTTGTAGTGCGCAATCGTTTCCACTTCCGAATGATCGAGCCTGAAGGCTTCCCGGATCAGCGCCTCGCCATATCCCGTTACGGAAGAGGCGACGATATGCGCGCCTTCGGGCAGCCGGTCGTAGATGTCTTCGAGGATATTGCCCACGATCCGGACGGGATTGCCTTCGTTGCTGCTGTAATACGTGTAGAGCAATTCGAGGTTTTCCCCGAGCAGTACCGCCTTGGTCGTGGTCGAACCGCCGTCGATGCCCAGAAACACGGGGCCGCGATAGTCTTCGAGACGCCCACGTCGCACCCGCGCCTTTTCGTGCTGTGCGTAAAACGCCTGGCGCTCCGCGTCATCGAGAAAGAACGGGCGCAGGGCGCTCGCCCCTTCCACGGACAGAAACGCCAACTTTCTGAACGCCGCCAGCACCTCTGCAAACGGGCGCGTCGCCGACTCCTTCCCGTGCAAGGCCGCGCCGATGGCGACGAACAATTCGCTGTCCTCGATTCGTACCTGATTTTCCGGCTGGACGGCGAGCGTCTCGATGAAGCGATTCTTAAGCTCCGGCAGGAAGTTCAGCGGCCCGCCCAGGAAAGCGACGTTGCCGCGAATCTTGCGTCCGCAGGCCAACCCGCCGATCGTCTGGTGCGCGACCGCCTGGAAGATCGACCGCGCGATATCCTCGCGCGCCACCCCCTCGTTCAACAGGGGTTGTACGTCCGTCTTGGCGAACACGCCGCATCGCGCCGCAATCGGATACAGATTTTTGGCGCGGCTCGACAGCTCATCCAGCCCTGCGGCATCGGTTTTGAGCAACACCGCCATCTGGTCGATGAACGCCCCCGTTCCCCCGGCGCAGGAGCCGTTCATCCGCTGCTCGACGCCGTTCGTGAAGAAGGTGATCTTGGCGTCCTCGCCACCCAGTTCGATGGCGACATCCGTGTGCGGCGCGCGCTCCTCGATAGCCCGAGAGCAGGCAATGACCTCCTGGACGAAAGGGAACCCGAGTATCTCGGCCACACCCACGCCGCCCGAGCCGGTCAACACCACGGAAACACCCGTCTCCGGACTCAACACGTCCCCGGCCGCAAGGGTTTCGAGGCTGCTCTCCACCGTCTTGCGCACTTCGGAAAAATGGCGTGCGTAAGACCTGAACGCCAGTTCTCCCCGCGCGTCCAACACAACCACCTTGATGGTCGTTGAGCCTACGTCAATACCTACGCGATACCAGTCCTCGCTCACTCTTGCCTCGTAAAAGGGGGCCGAGACCCCCGTGTTGAAATTTCTCGCAATCGTTTCATTTTACCAAACATTGACGGAGATTAAAAAACGCGTCGACTTACCCAAATGGATTCCCTGCACAACCCTCCTCTGTCATTGCAGCGCGTAGCGAAACGAAGTTGCTGCAATCCACACTCCGCATGGATTCTGCGACTTCGCACAGGATGACAAACCGTGGATTCAGCGTTATGCAGAAGTTCCCAATAAACCGGCTGATCAAGGCGAAAACCGACCTTGTTGGCTATCATTTTCTCCTCGATGGAAAAAAATCCTCACATCTGCACAACACCGCCTTGACTGCGGGGCATTCATCGCATACCTTACCCACTATCTTGCCGGGCGCGGTTCGTGCGTCCGTTCCCTGCGAAAAAGAGGCGGCGCGCAAAAAAGCGGAATACCTGCCCTAACTCCAGAGTTTTTTCCTGAGAGAGGATTTCAAGCCTCTCTCTTGTGAGACATTATGAATGAGCGTATCCACTCTGTATCAGACGGTAATTTCGAGGCCGAAGTGCTGAAATCACCGCTTCCCGTGCTGGTCGACTACTGGGCCGATTGGTGCGGCCCCTGCCGGGCGCTTGCGCCAGTGCTCGACGACATTTCCACCGATTACGAAGGCCGACTCAAGGTCGCCAAGATCGACATCGACAAAAACCCGCAAACGCCTGCCAACTACGGCATCCGCAACATCCCGACTCTCATGCTGTTCAAGGATGGCGACCTCGTTGCCACCCAGGTCGGGCTTCTTTCCAAAACTCAACTGACTTCCTTCATTGACTCCCACATCTAATAAGCCGGATTCCGCTCCGGCCCGTTCTCGCGGTGTGCAGCGCGCCCGCCGCCGGGGTTCCCGGCACCGCGACGGCAATCCTACCTATACGGGGCTACCCGCCGACGAAGACTTGATGGACGAGTCCTCGGACGAGTCGGGCGCGAGTACATCGACCGTCCCGGCGTTACATCTTTCCGAACTCAAGGCGTTGCACGTCAGCGAGTTGCTGGAGATGGCGGTCGCCAACAACATCGAAGGGGCCAACCGGCTGCGCAAGCAGGACCTCATCTTCGCCCTGCTGAAGAACCGCGCCCGCAAGGGAGAGCCTATCTGCGCCTACGGCGCGCTCGAAGTCCTCTCCGACGGCTTCGGCTTCCTGCGTTCGCCCGATATCTCCTATCTCGCGGGAACCGACGACATTTACGTCTCGCCCTCACAGATACGGCGCTTCAATCTGCGCACCGGGGACACCATCGAGGGCGAGATTCGCACGCCGAAAGAGGGCGAACGCTATCTCGCGCTCACCAAGTTCGACAAGATCAACGGTCGCCCGCCGGACGAGTGCAAGAACAAGATCCTGTTCGAAAACCTCACCCCGCTGCACCCGGATGAGTGCCTGCGGCTCGAACGCGACATGCGCGGCGAAGAGAACATCACCAGCCGGATCATCGACATGATCGCGCCCGTCGGCAAAGGACAGCGCGGCTTGATCGTCGCCCCGCCCAAGAGCGGCAAGACCGTGATGCTGCAACACATCGCGCACGCCATCACGGCCAACCATCCCGATGTCGAGCTTATCGTGCTGCTCATCGACGAGCGCCCCGAAGAAGTCACCGAGATGCAGCGTTCGGTCAAGGGCGAGGTCGTCGCCTCCACGTTCGACGAGCCGCCGACGCGCCACACCCAGGTGGCCGAAATGGTGATCGAAAAGGCCAAGCGCCTCACCGAACACAAAAAAGACGTTGTCATTCTTCTCGATTCGCTCACACGGCTTGCGCGCGCCTACAACACTGTCATTCCGGCCTCCGGCAAGGTGCTTACCGGCGGTGTGGATGCCAACGCCCTGCAAAAGCCCAAGCGTTTCTTCGGCGCGGCGCGCAACATCGAAGAAGGCGGNTCCCTCACCATCCTCGCCACCACGCTGATCGACACCGGCAGCCGCATGGACGACGTGATTTACGAAGAGTTCAAGGGAACCGGCAACCTGGAGTTACACCTCGATCGTCGCATGATGGAAAAACGGGTCTACCCGGCAATCAACGTCAACCGCTCCGGAACCCGACGAGAAGAATTGCTGATGAAACCGGACATCCTTCAAAAAGTATGGATCCTGCGCAAACTGCTTTATGGCATGGACGAAGTCGACGCGATGGAATTCCTGCTCGACAAAGTGCGCGCCACCAAGAGCAACGCCGAATTCTTCGACGCCATGCGTTCTGGACACTG
>WRNU01000196.1 GCA_009776435.1 Betaproteobacteria bacterium
TTGTCCGACGAAGTGTTGAGTTCAATCGCCCAGGTAGCCATGATGCGGCATTTTCCGCGTGGGCAATCGGTGGTACGCGCAGGTGAGCGTACCGATTATGTCTACTTTGTGCTGACGGGCAGCCTCAAGGTCGTGGTGAGCGACGAGGACGGGCGCGAAGTCATCCTTTCCATCCTGGGCCAGGGGCAGATTTTTGGCGAGATGGGGATGTTCGGCGATCAGCCCCGTTCCGCCTCGGTGGTTCCCGTGGTGGCCTCCGATCTGGTGACGGTGACGAAACAGTCTTTCCGCCAGTTGATGCAGGATCATTTCGAGGTTGCCTGGCGCATCATGTGCAACCTCGCCGAGCGTCTGCGCGATGCCGACCGCAAGATCGAGAGCCTGGCCCTGATGGATGTCTATGGCCGCGTGGCGCGTCTGCTGCTGGAGATGGCCGAGGATGTCAACGGTGAAACCGTCGTGGCGCACAAGATTTCCAAGCAGGACATCGCCCGCATGATCGGCGCTTCGCGCGAAATGGTCAGCCGGGTGATGAAAGACCTCGGCCAGCAGGGACTGATCGAGGAGACGCCGCACGGCATCATCCTGCACGAGCGTCTGGGCAGCAACGCCTGAATCGTTGCGGCGCTGCGCTGCCGAGCCATTCAACCAGACTTTCGCCTGCTCAGGGCGGCGAGAGCTTGGTTGGGTTTTTGCGTCGTTGGTTTCGATGAGTTCGGGAGCCGGAGGCGAGGCGCTATAATCGAATATTTCGCCTCTCCGAGTTTCTGATGCCTCCCCGTTCTCCGCCTCGACCCTTGCCCGAAAGAGTTCCCCTGTTGTTGCGGGAGGCGCGCTGGTTGGCGCTGGGGGTCATGTCGCTCTATATCGGCCTGGTTCTGTTCGGCTACGACAAGGCCGATCCGGGCTGGTCGCACGCCTCGGCGGCGAGCGTGAGCAATCCGGGGGGGCGTTTCGGAGCCTGGCTCGCCGATGTGCTGCTCTACCTGCACGGAATTTCGGCCTGGTGGTGGGTGGTTTTCCTCGGTTATGCGCTGGTATGGGGGTTTCTCCGTCTGCGCGGCCGCCTGACGCTCGATCGCCGGTCGTTTTTCGTCATCCTGCTCGGTTTCTTCGTAGTGTTGTTGAGCAGCAGCGCATTGGAAAATATGCGCTTCCTCGGCCTGTTTGAGCCGACTTTCAGTTTGCCGGACAAGCCCGGCGGAATGCTCGGTTCCGTGTTCGGGGAGTTGATGCAGCAAAATTTCGGTTTTGTCGGCAGCGCCTTGCTGTTGGTGGCTTTGCTGGCAGCCGGTTTGTCGCTCTTTACCGGGATTTCCTGGCTGTCCATCGCCGAGGGCATCGGCGGGATGCTGGAACGGCTCGTCCTGGGCGTGTTCGCGTTCTTCCAGGCTTGCCACGACAGGCTGGTGGGACGCAGGCTTGCCACCAAGCGCGAGGAAACGGTACAGATCCGCCGCAAGAAAAAAGGCGAGCAGGCCTTGACCGCCCCGTTGCGAATCGAGCCGGGCGTGTCGGAAGCGCCTCGTTCGTCCCGTGCCGACAAGGAACGCCAGCGTCCGCTCTTTACCGATGATAGCAACTGCATTCCGTCGCTGAACCTGCTCGATGCCGCGTCGAACACCGGAGAGTTGCCTTCGACCGAGACGCTTGAATTCACCTCCCGCCTGATCGAAACCAAGCTTGCCGACTTCGGGGTCGAGGTCAAGGTGCTGGCGGCCTATCCGGGACCGGTCATCACCCGTTACGAGGTCGAACCGGCGGTCGGGGTCAAGGGCGCGCAGGTGGTCAATCTCGGCAAGGATCTGGCGCGCGCGCTCTCGCTGGTGTCGATCCGTGTGGTCGAAACCGTGCCCGGCAAGTCGTGCATGGCCTTTGAATTGCCCAACGCCCGTCGTCAGGTCGTGCGCCTGTCGGAAATCCTCGGCTCGAAGGTCTACAACGACATGGGCGCAGTGTTGACCGTGGCACTGGGCAAGGACATCAGCGGACAACCGGTGGTGGCCGACCTTTCCAAAATGCCGCACCTGCTGGTGGCGGGTACGACCGGCTCCGGCAAATCGGTGGGACTCAACGCCATGATCCTGTCCCTGCTCTACAAGAGCGCGCCGGATCAGGTGCGCCTCATCATGGTCGACCCGAAGATGCTGGAACTGTCGATCTACGAGGGCATCCCGCACCTGCTGGCGCCGGTGGTGACGGACATGAAACACGCCGCCAACGCGCTCAACTGGTGCGTGGGCGAAATGGACAGGCGCTACCGGCTCATGGCGGCAGTTGGCGTGCGCAATCTGGCTGGGTTCAACAAGGTCGTGCTCGATGCGCGCAAGGCGGGCAAGCCGCTCACCAATCCGTTCTCGATCACTCCGGAGGAACCCGAGCGGATCGAGCCGATGCCGTACATCGTGGTGGTAGTCGATGAACTGGCCGACATGATGATGGTGGTGGGCAAGAAGGTGGAGGAATTGATTGCCCGACTGGCGCAGAAGGCGCGCGCCGCCGGGATTCACCTGATTCTCGCCACGCAGCGCCCGTCGGTCGATGTCATCACCGGGCTGATCAAGGCCAACGTGCCGACCCGGATTGCTTTCCAGGTGTCGAGCAAGATCGACTCGCGCACCATCCTCGACCAGATGGGGGCCGAAACCCTGCTCGGCATGGGCGACATGCTCTACCTCGCGCCGGGCACGGGCGTGCCGGTGCGGGTGCACGGCGCGTTCGTTGCCGATGGCGAGGTGCACAAGGTCGTCGACTATCTCAAGAAAACCGGGCAGCCCGATTACGTGGAAGGAATCCTGACGCCCATCTCGGACGATCCGGACGATTTCGGCTTCGATGGCGAAGGCGGCAACGGCAACGGCGAGTCCGACGAGTTGTACGACAAGGCGGTCAATATCGTCATCAAGACGCGCAGACCGTCGATTTCGCTGGTGCAACGCCATTTGCGCATCGGCTACAACCGCGCAGCCCGCCTCATCGAAAAAATGGAACGCAATGGGGTGGTCTCGCCAGTGGGCGCCAGCGGCAACCGTGAAGTGCTGGCTCCGCCAATCTCGGAAGAGGAATGAACAATATGAAAGGTCGTCGTGGCGCATTCGGTGTTGGAGCGGGCTTACTCGCCGTTTCCCTGTTTTTGATGGCTGGCAGCGCAATGGCTGCGGGCGCGGTGGACAGCCTGCGGCAGTTCGTCTCTTCGACCCGTGGGGCCGAAGGCGAATTTCGGCAAACCGTCAGCGGGAACGCGGGGCAACCGCCACAGCAGGCTTCCGGCAAGTTCTCCTTTGCGCGTCCCGGCAAGTTCCGCTGGGAATACGATCTGCCGTACCCGCAACTCCTGGTGGCCGACGGCAGGCAGTTGTGGTCGTGGGATCGTGATCTCCGGCAGGTGACGGTTCGTCCGCTCGGGGATGCCCTGGGCGCGACGCCTGCCGGAATCCTGTTCGGCGGCGGGGAACTCGAACGCGACTTCATTCTGACCGAGGCCGCAGTGGGCGAGGGGATGGACGGCGGCAAAAAACTTGCCTGGGTCGAAGCCCGTCCACGTCAGGCGGCAACCGAAGAGGGCGTTTCCACCAGCGGTTTCCAGTTCTTTCGTTTCGGTTTCGACGGCAAACGCCTGCACCGCCTGATGCTGCTGGACAACTTTGGGCAGACCACAGTGATCGAGTTCGCCAACCTGCGCCTCAATCCTTCGTTCGCCTCGAACCATTTCCATTTTGAGCCGCCCGCCGGGGTGGATATCCTCGGCGATCCCTCGCCGCCGAAATGAACGACGAACCCGATCTTTTCGGAGCGAGTGCTCCTGCCACGCAGGAGAAGAAGAAGGTCGTTGCGAGCGCAGCGAAGCAATCCATGAGCAGCCCCTCTGCGCAGGGGAAAAAGCCTGTCGATTTCGGTCCCGGCAAATCGTCCCGTGGGCCGGTGCCGGTTCCCCTGGCCGAGCGCATGCGTCCGGCCTCGCTCGACGAAGTGGCGGGGCAGGCGCATCTTCTCGGGCCGGGCAAACCCCTGCG
>WRNU01000197.1 GCA_009776435.1 Betaproteobacteria bacterium
GTGCGCACCTTGCGCGCGGACGCCTTGATGACGATGTTGCCAAGCGTGACCTGACCGTCGCCGCCAAGCGCGACCCGGCGGCCACGGCGAACCGAAAGGATGGTCGTACCGTGATACTGTTCCATGAATGCCTTGTCGGGGATATGCCCCTGTGTTCGGAAAAAAAGAGAATTGTAACGTACCGGCGCGCTCCAACCGACTGCGAAAGGACGCGCCGCACCACGGATGTCAACCGCGCAACATCACCTGTGCCACCTGGTCGATGCTCATGACTCGCATCAGCGCGCCGACCATTGCGTTGACCTTGTGCAACTGGACGAGCTTGCCGCGTGCCTGAAGTGAGGCAAGCGCATTGAACAAGGTTCCCGCCGCCACGAAATCGACCCGCCGCAACTGACCGCAATCGACTGCAACCATCTGCCGTGCGGAGGCGAACTCATCCAGTTTGCGGATCGTCTCGCTGCTCGATCCGGTCAGTTCGCCATCAAAAAAGAATTCTTCCTCGCCATGTCCGGGAGAGTCTTCGCCGACAGCGGGTTGTTCTTCACCCGATGAGAGTTGTTTCTGTTCCCATGACGGCGGAGATTCCTCGAAAGTTACGGCGTAATCGACCGCCAGATCCTCGAAGCGCGAGCTCTCGCCCGTGTATTTCAACATCTCCAGCATCAGCATCCAGTAATCGCGGTTCTCGGCCTGCCCAGGCTTGACCCTGGGCGAGAGCAGGTCGACGAGCCTGGACGCATTGAAGATGGTCAGCCTGACCCGATCGGTCGTCAGTTGCGCCAACGTCTGCCTGACCAGCGAACAGCCCTGATCGTCGATGGAGCGCACCCGCCCGAGGTCGACGCGAAGCGTGCCGCTCTTGCGGCCAATCACGCAGATTTGCTGGAGTTGCTGCGCCGTCTGCGCACTCAGCGCGGCAGGCAGATTGATCAGGGCAGCCGCTTCGGTGCGCCGCTTTGCGGGCTGAACCGACAAGTCTTCCCAGGCCGGGGGAGAACGCTCGAAACGGCGGGCATAGTCGATCACCCTGGCATCGAACCGCTCGCGCTGCCCGGTCAGTCGATAGAGATCAAGCAGCATCATCCAGAGTCCTTCGCCCACCGTGGCCGTGGGGTCGTCGAAAACAGCCGTAAGAAGCTGCTCGGCGTCACGGTCGTTCCCGTTGGCATAAAGGACTGCGGCTTCCTCGTAGACGACGCCGATGCCCGTGGCGATTTCCGTGACCTCGATTGCGCCCTGCTGGCTGATGTTGGAAAAATCGAGTCCGGAGAGATCGGGCTTTTGCGGCGCACTGCTGCCGCCCGCGCCGGATGGACGAGAAAAACCGGGCTGCGACGGCTGGTTCGTGGGAGTTTTCTTGAAGGGATTGATATTGAAAGCCACGCTGGGAAACCGGTCAAATCAAAAATTTATTGCGTTGGGTATCGACACACCGGGAGGCTGTCAAGCATAGCACCAGGCTCACGTTTTTGCAGCGTACTTCTGTGTCACGTTTCGCATCTTCCCTTATGGAACCTCTGAACAACTTAAGCATCCACCGCTTGTCATCCTGCGCGAAGTCGCAGGATCCATGTGATGTGTGGATTGCAGCGACTTCGCTTCGCTACGCGCTGCCAGGAGGGGTTGTTAAGAGGTTACTTATCGGGGCAATGCATCAACATTTTCTCCAGGTTGTAAAGGCAAGATTCGACAATAATCGACATGTCGTGCGCGACTCGGTTAAAATAATGGGATGTGCATGAGTTCACCGTCCCTTTCGCCTGCCCGAATCCCTGTCAACGCCACGCAGCCGCCTGCCTTCGTCTTTCCAATACGTATCTACTACGAGGATACCGATGCGGGCGGTGTCGTGTATTACGCCAACTACCTGCGTTTTTGCGAGCGCGCCCGCACTGAATGGCTGCGCTCGCTCGGTTTTGGGCAACGGCAGTTGCTCGAGGCTGGCGGCCCGCTTTTCGTCGTGCGCAGCGTGCGGGCCGATTATCTCGCTCCGGCCCGCCTCGACGACGACCTGACCGTGATCAGCACGATCCATGACGTGCGAAATGTTAGTGTATTATTCTTCCAACGTATCTTTCGCGGGGACAAGCTGCTGTTTACTGCCGAGGTCAGGATCGCCTCCGTTTCACCCGGCAATGGCCGTCCCGTTCCCTGGCCGGAAGCAGTTCGCGTCCGGCTCAACGATCAACTCTCAATTCACTGATTCCAATGCCAACTCCAAGCATTATTCAAGATCTTTCCATCATTGAAATGGTCAAGCAGGCCAGCGTTCTCGTCCAGTTGGTCATGGGCCTGCTCGTCCTGCTTTCCGTCGTGTCGTGGTACTGGATATTCCGCAAGTGGTTCCAGATCAAATCCGCGCAATCCAAGGCCAACCGTTTCGAGCGCGATTTCTGGAGCGGCGGCGATCTCGACCTGATGTATCAGGCGGCAGCGGGCGGGCGTTTCCGCAGCGGCGGCATGGAACGCATCTTCGAGGCGGGGTACCGTGAGTTCACCAAGCTGCGTACCAAGAGCCACGACCACGCCGCCACCATCGACGGATCCCGTCGCGCGATGCGAGCCACCTACCAGCGCGAGGTTGACGATCTCGATTCCCATCTCGCCTTCCTGGCCTCGGTCGGTTCGGTATCGCCCTACATCGGCCTGTTCGGTACGGTGTGGGGCATCATGAACGCCTTCCGGGGATTGGCCAAGGAAGTCGGCGGGGTCACGCTGACTCACGTTGCGCCTGGAATCGCCGAGGCGCTGATCGCCACGGCAATCGGGCTGTTCGCAGCCATTCCCGCCGTCGTGGCCTACAACCGCTTCGCCCATGACATCGACCGGCTCGGTATCCGCTTCGAGAGCTTCATGGAAGAATTCTCCAACATCCTCCAACGCAACCTGCGCTGAAATCGCCCTCCTCTTATGAGAAAACGCCGCCAAAAGAACGAGATCAACGTCGTCCCCTACATCGACGTCATGTTGGTGTTGCTGGTCATCTTCATGGTGTCGTCCCCCATGATGCAGTCCGGCAACATCGACGTTCCCACGGCAGGCCCCTTGGCCGCGCCGCCGGTGGAAGCCGCAATCATCGAAGTCGACAAGGATGGGAAACTTGCGCTCAAACGCACTGTCAACGATAAGGCCACTCCGCTCTCGAATCTCGAATTCCAGCGCGAACTGGCAAAACTGGTTAAAACCGATCACCCCATTCTTATCGCTGCCCACAATGACTTGCCGTACCAGAGAGTGATCGACGTACTCGAAGCGGCACGTAGCGAGGGGGCAAAAAAAGTCAGCCTGCAGACGAGATCAGGCAACACAGGTAAATGAACGCTCTCCGGTCAGATCATCGTCCTGTCCAGGCGCCACCGCGAAGGGTTCTATCGCTCGTCCTCACCATTGCAGTCCATGTTGGGCTGGTCGTGTTTCTGGTCTACGGGTTCGCGTGGAAGATCGAATCACCCGGAACGCTCGAAGTCGGGCTGGTCGGCGCGCCTGTCGGCCCCGGCCCCACTGCCGCCCTGCCTGCTCCTCCGCCGGAGCCGCCCAAGCCCGAACCCGAACCTCCCAAACCCGAGCCTCCTCCGGTGCCAGAACCCGAACCTGAGATTGCCACGAAAAAACCTGACAAAAAACCCGAGCCGGAGAAACCCAAACCCAAACCGAAGCCCGAACCGGAAAAACCCAAACCGAAGCCCGAGCCGGAAAAACCCAAACCCAAACCGAAGCCTGAGCCACCCCTCAAGCCGATCGACCTCAAGCTTGATCAAAAACTCGATCAGACCATCGCGCGCACTGCCGAGGCCAAGAGGGCTACCGATCTCCTGGAAGCAGGGGGAGGACGACAGGGTTCACCGGGAACTGGCAGTGCTGGCGACCCAGTCGGACTTGCCGCCTACAAGGCAGCCATCGCCGCCAAGGTTCGGCGCAATCTGATCCCCCCCCCCGGCTTGTCCGGCAAACCTGTGGCCGTGTTTGAAATCGAGCAGGTCATGACCAGCAGAGGCGGTG
>WRNU01000198.1 GCA_009776435.1 Betaproteobacteria bacterium
CAGTGTCCAGAACGCATGGCGTCGAAGAATTCGGCGTTGCTCTTGGTGGCGCGCACTTTGTCGAGCAGGAATTCCATCGCGTCGACTTCGTCCATGCCATAAAGCAGTTTGCGCAGGATCCATACTTTTTGAAGGATGTCCGGTTTCATCAGCAATTCTTCTCGTCGGGTTCCGGAGCGGTTGACGTTGATTGCCGGGTAGACCCGTTTTTCCATCATGCGACGATCGAGGTGCAACTCCAGGTTGCCGGTTCCCTTGAACTCTTCGTAAATCACGTCGTCCATGCGGCTGCCGGTGTCGATCAGCGTGGTGGCGAGGATGGTGAGGGAGCCGCCTTCTTCGATGTTGCGCGCCGCGCCGAAGAAACGCTTGGGCTTTTGCAGGGCGTTGGCATCCACACCGCCGGTAAGCACCTTGCCGGAGGCCGGAATGACAGTGTTGTAGGCGCGCGCAAGCCGTGTGAGCGAATCGAGAAGAATGACAACGTCTTTTTTGTGTTCGGTGAGGCGCTTGGCCTTTTCGATCACCATTTCGGCCACCTGGGTGTGGCGCGTCGGCGGCTCGTCGAACGTGGAGGCGACGACCTCGCCCTTGACCGAACGCTGCATCTCGGTGACTTCTTCGGGGCGCTCGTCGATGAGCAGCACGATAAGCTCGACATCGGGATGGTTGGCCGTGATGGCGTGCGCGATGTGTTGCAGCATCACGGTCTTGCCGCTCTTGGGCGGGGCGACGATCAAGCCGCGCTGTCCTTTGCCGACGGGCGCGATCATGTCGATGATCCGGCTGGTGATGTTCTCTTCGCCGCGCATGTCGCGTTCGAGCCGCAGGCACTCATCCGGGTGCAGCGGGGTGAGGTTTTCGAACAGGATCTTGTTCTTGCACTCGTCCGGCGGGCGACCGTTGATCTTGTCGAACTTGGTGAGCGCGAGATAGCGTTCGCCCTCTTTCGGCGTGCGAATCTCGCCCTCGATGGTGTCCCCGGTGCGCAGATTGAAGCGCCGTATCTGTGAGGGCGAGACGTAAATGTCGTCGGTTCCCGCGAGATAGGAGATATCGGGCGAACGCAGGAAGCCGAAGCCGTCGGAGAGGACTTCGAGCGCGCCGTAGGCGCAGATAGGCTCTCCCTTGCGGGCGCGGTTCTTCAGCAGGGCGAAGATGAGGTCCTGCTTGCGCAGCCGGTTGGCCCCTTCGATGTTGTTGGCGACCGCCATCTCCAGCAACTCGCTGACGTGCAACGCCTTGAGTTCGGAAAGATGTAACGCCGGGACGGTCGATGTACTCGCGCCCGACTCGTCCGAGGACTCGTCCATCAAGTCTTCGTCGGCGGGTAGCCCCGTATAGGTAGGATTGCCGTCGCGGTGCCGGGAACCCCGGCGGCGGGCGCGCTGCACACCGCGAGAACGGGCCGGAGCGGAATCCGGCTTATTAGATGTGGGAGTCAATGAAGGAAGTCAGTTGAGTTTTGGAAAGAAGCCCGACCTGGGTGGCAACGAGGTCGCCATCCTTGAACAGCATGAGAGTCGGGATGTTGCGGATGCCGTAGTTGGCAGGCGTTTGCGGGTTTTTGTCGATGTCGATCTTGGCGACCTTGAGTCGGCCTTCGTAATCGGTGGAAATGTCGTCGAGCACTGGCGCAAGCGCCCGGCAGGGGCCGCACCAATCGGCCCAGTAGTCGACCAGCACGGGAAGCGGTGATTTCAGCACTTCGGCCTCGAAATTACCGTCTGATACAGAGTGGATACGCTCATTCATAATGTCTCACAAGAGAGAGGCTTGAAATCCTCTCTCAGGAAAAAACTCTGGAGTTAGGGCAGGTATTCCGCTTTTTTGCGCGCCGCCTCTTTTTCGCAGGGAACGGACGCACGAACCGCGCCCGGCAAGATAGTGGGTAAGGTATGCGATGAATGCCCCGCAGTCAAGGCGGTGTTGTGCAGATGTGAGGATTTTTTTCCATCGAGGAGAAAATGATAGCCAACAAGGTCGGTTTTCGCCTTGATCAGCCGGTTTATTGGGAACTTCTGCATAACGCTGAATCCACGGTTTGTCATCCTGTGCGAAGTCGCAGAATCCATGCGGAGTGTGGATTGCAGCAACTTCGTTTCGCTACGCGCTGCAATGACAGAGGAGGGTTGTGCAGGGAATCCATTTGGGTAAGTCGACGCGTTTTTTAATCTCCGTCAATGTTTGGTAAAATGAAACGATTGCGAGAAATTTCAACACGGGGGTCTCGGCCCCCTTTTACGAGGCAAGAGTGAGCGAGGACTGGTATCGCGTAGGTATTGACGTAGGCTCAACGACCATCAAGGTGGTTGTGTTGGACGCGCGGGGAGAACTGGCGTTCAGGTCTTACGCACGCCATTTTTCCGAAGTGCGCAAGACGGTGGAGAGCAGCCTCGAAACCCTTGCGGCCGGGGACGTGTTGAGTCCGGAGACGGGTGTTTCCGTGGTGTTGACCGGCTCGGGCGGCGTGGGTGTGGCCGAGATACTCGGGTTCCCTTTCGTCCAGGAGGTCATTGCCTGCTCTCGGGCTATCGAGGAGCGCGCGCCGCACACGGATGTCGCCATCGAACTGGGTGGCGAGGACGCCAAGATCACCTTCTTCACGAACGGCGTCGAGCAGCGGATGAACGGCTCCTGCGCCGGGGGAACGGGGGCGTTCATCGACCAGATGGCGGTGTTGCTCAAAACCGATGCCGCAGGGCTGGATGAGCTGTCGAGCCGCGCCAAAAATCTGTATCCGATTGCGGCGCGATGCGGCGTGTTCGCCAAGACGGACGTACAACCCCTGTTGAACGAGGGGGTGGCGCGCGAGGATATCGCGCGGTCGATCTTCCAGGCGGTCGCGCACCAGACGATCGGCGGGTTGGCCTGCGGACGCAAGATTCGCGGCAACGTCGCTTTCCTGGGCGGGCCGCTGAACTTCCTGCCGGAGCTTAAGAATCGCTTCATCGAGACGCTCGCCGTCCAGCCGGAAAATCAGGTACGAATCGAGGACAGCGAATTGTTCGTCGCCATCGGCGCGGCCTTGCACGGGAAGGAGTCGGCGACGCGCCCGTTTGCAGAGGTGCTGGCGGCGTTCAGAAAGTTGGCGTTTCTGTCCGTGGAAGGGGCGAGCGCCCTGCGCCCGTTCTTTCTCGATGACGCGGAGCGCCAGGCGTTTTACGCACAGCACGAAAAGGCGCGGGTGCGACGTGGGCGTCTCGAAGACTATCGCGGCCCCGTGTTTCTGGGCATCGACGGCGGTTCGACCACGACCAAGGCGGTACTGCTCGGGGAAAACCTCGAATTGCTCTACACGTATTACAGCAGCAACGAAGGCAATCCCGTCCGGATCGTGGGCAATATCCTCGAAGACATCTACGACCGGCTGCCCGAAGGCGCGCATATCGTCGCCTCTTCCGTAACGGGATATGGCGAGGCGCTGATCCGGGAAGCCTTCAGGCTCGATCATTCGGAAGTGGAAACGATTGCGCACTACAAGGCGGCAAAACATTTTCTGCCGGAAGTCGACTTCATCCTGGATATCGGCGGGCAGGACATGAAATGCCTGCGCATCCGGGACGGCGTGATCGACAACATCCTGTTGAACGAAGCCTGCTCTTCGGGCTGCGGCTCGTTCATCGAAACCTTCGCGCAGTCGGTGGACATGCCGGTCGATGAATTCGCCCGCGAGGCGCTTGCCTCGCGCGCGCCGTCCGATCTCGGCTCGCGCTGCACGGTTTTCATG
>WRNU01000199.1 GCA_009776435.1 Betaproteobacteria bacterium
TCGATCAGTATCCAGGATTTGGCTGCCAACACCGGCGCAGGGGCGGGTTTCGTGGGCGCGGGCGCGCCCACGGCACAGGATGAGGCAGCAATCAGAAAAATAAACAGAAAGTGCGGGGAAAAGCGAAAAAATGTAAAACGGAGCATCGTTCAGTTCCGGAGAGATTGCAGGGACAAATCGAGATTATATGTTAAGGAACCCCTGCATAACTCTACATCCCCCGCTTGTCATTCTGCGCGAAGTCGCAGGATCCATGTGATGTGTGGATTGCAGCGACTTCGCTTCGCTACGCGCTGAAATGACAGGAGGGTTGTTCAGAGGTTCCCTTGCTCACCGGCCTCGATCATGGCGATTACCTGATCAACTGTTGCCTTCAACTGCTTCTTTGCAACCGCGCCGACAAAACCGTCTATCCCGCTTTCATTGGAGCCGAACAGGTTTATAAAAGCTTCGACCAAAACGCCTTCGGGCGCTCTTGAAAACTTGATAAACTTTCTTCCCACCAGCAACCGACTGCCTTTGCAGTATACGGTCTCGCTACCGTAATTCTGGATATGGAAATTGCTCGCGGCCAGAAAATCGTCGATACGAGCACTCATTTTATCGAAATCGCCAGTAAAACTTACGAGTTTTTTGAACCTGCTTCCTTTGTGGCTTACCACGATAACAAGCCCAATCACCAGTCCGACAACAGCTCCTAATAATATCTCAGATGACATAAATCCTCCTGAACGGCAAAATAACGTCTTTCGACAAACCTCGCTACGCCAAGGCGGCGTTTCAGCCAACTGAACTGATATGAGCGCCGGTTGGAGTAACAGGCCGATTGTAGACGAAAAGACGACGGCTATCGCCGTAACGTGGGCCGCCTCCACAGACACGATCGTGGGCGGAACGAGCGAAGCACAGCCAGGGGGGCGCATCCCCCGATGATGCGGAACGTCACCTTCGGCGCAAACGCTCCCAAAGTTCCGTCAGTGCTTGCGCTGCGCCCATTTTCAGGCGGTGGGAAGCGATCATGCTCACTTCGGTATCGCCCGGATTGATCTCCACTGCGGGCGCGCCGCTCTGGCGCGCCCACCACATCGGATGGGCAATGTAGGGAAAAACGCTGGTCGTGCCGATGGAAAGCACGATGTCCGGCGCGTCATCCATGACCTGGGTCAGTTGCGCCAGCGCCAGCCGGGGCAGCATTTCACCGAAAAACACCACATCAGGGCGCACCTGCCGCCCACATTCAGGGCACACGGGCGGCAGCACGAGTCCCGCGTAGTCCTCCACTTCGCGCTGGTAATCGCATGCGGTACACAACAATTTATGCACCGTTCCATGAATTTCGATCAGGTTTTTCGACCCTGCCTTGCGGTGCAGACTGTCGATGTTTTGAGTGAGCACCCAGAGGCCGGGTTTTTCCTTTTCCAACGCGGCAATCAGCCGGTGCGCGGCATTCGGCCCGGCTTCCCGGCAATTGCTCTCGATCTGGCCGATATAGCGCCAGGTAATCTCGGGTCGGCGCGCAAGCATGCGGCCGGACATCGCCTCCTCGATCGGAAAACCTTCTTCGGTCAAACGATCATCGTCATAAAGCCCGCCGATGCCCCGGTAAGTCGGCAAACCGGAATCCGCAGAAATGCCCGCGCCGGTAATGAACAGCGGACGTTGCGCACGACCCAGCAGGGCCGCAACTTCATCCAGTGCAGCCTCATCAAACGATTCACTCATTGTCTACGCCCCTCCCGCAGCTTCATCTTCATTTCTTCCCGGAACCTGGCGAGGTGATTTCGAGGTACTGGCGACGGTCGGCATCGAAACGCTGCCGCAGGTTGTCGCGCTCACTGACCTTTCTTTCGATTGCCACGCGCGCCTGTGCCAATTCCTCGTCGGCGTAACGCATCGCCTTCCTGAGATCGTTTGAAACAGGTTTCCCCTCCAGGTTTTTCATCTCGTCATCGAGGCTCTTGCGCCGTGCGACGAGCCTTTCTTCATCGACGCGCAATTCGCCGATGGCCTTGTCGAGTTCGGCAATTTCGCGGTCGCGGCGCTGATCGAGCGCCTCCAGCGAAGAGTATCGCTCCAGCAGCGCGTCGTCCTGACGCTTCTGCCTGATCGCCGCCGCACGGGCCTCCTCCTCCTGGCGCGCCTGTTCCCTGCGGCGGGCGCTCTCATCGGGCGTGGGCGGCGCCTCCTCCCGGTAGACGATGACGCCATTTCGCTTTTCAACCCAGGCGCGACCATAGCATTGCCTCGGCAAGGTATCGCCAAACACCGGGCGGCCGTTGATCTCGCAACTGAATACCCTCTCTATCTTGCCCTGCTGTCCTGCGGCGAAAAACGGCATGGCCGACAATAGAACAGCAATGGCAACGCCTCGAAGGAAATTACCGTATCGCATCATGCGTTCCATAAGCATCCCGATAAGCCTGGACACCCGCAAGATTGGCTTCCAATTCCGGCGTATCGGCCAGATAGGCGATCAAATCTTCGAGCGTCGCCACCGCCACGACCGGAATACCGTAAGTTTCTTCAACCTCCTGTACCGCTGAAACTCTTCCCTGACCGCGTTCCATGCGATCCAGCGCAATGACCACTCCCGCCGGTTCGGCCTCGTGGGCGCGGATGACGGTAACGGATTCCCGCACCGAAGTGCCCGCAGAAATCACGTCGTCGAGAATCAGCACTCGCCCCGCGAGCGGTGCACCGATCAACGTTCCGCCCTCGCCATGATCCTTGGCTTCCTTGCGATTGAAGGCGAACGGCACGTTTACCCCCTCTCCGGCTAGGCGGATCGCCGTCCCGGCCACCAGCGGGATACCCTTGTAGGCCGGGCCGAAAAGCATGTCGAAGGCCACACCGGACTCGAGAATCGCCTGAGCGTAAAAGCCGCACAGGTCGCTGAACGACCCTCCATCGTCAAACAGACCCGCGTTGAAAAAATAAGGCGAAACGCGACCCGCCTTGGTCACGAACGACCCGAAGCGTAACACGCCCTTACGGCAGGAAAGCTCTATGAAATCACGGCTGAACGGCATACTGACTCTAATCCTGGCGCGATGTCGCATTATACCGGCCCAATTTCGGAGAACGATACGGCAAGTATCGCGGGGCAATCGCATTTATTCCCGAGGATTGCACATAGTTTCTGAGCCAGTCATAAGCCGCCGTGCGTGGCAGAAGCACTGATCGCGCACCGCGCGAGGCCCGAAAGCCGCAGGCGTTTCATACCCAAGATCTGAACGTTTTACACAAATTTTTTTCATTTAATGAAAAAAATTTGCAAAAAATGCTTGACGCCGTGTCATCGTGTAGGCAAACTGCGCGTCAATCACGAAGCGGGATGGCGCAGTTGGCAGCGCGCCGGGTTCATACCCCGGAGGCCGGAGGTTCAAATCCTCCTCTCGCAACCCAAACACGACGGACAGAAAAATGATGACTCAGCGACACGCCATAGCACAGCACGAGACGGGCCGGTTTGGCACCTCGTGCCGCTTTGCGTTCCTCGCTGCCGCGCAGAGGACGCTGAGGCCCATGAATTTATCCATTGTCGGCTATCGCCTTCAGAGCCTCCCGTTCGATGGGCGCCAGGAGAACGATAGCAGGCAATCCGGGAGGATGACCATGTAGTCATCCTGCGTGATCGAAAAGATTACGGTTCCAGACAGGGAGCCCGGACTTGCGAAAGCAA
>WRNU01000200.1 GCA_009776435.1 Betaproteobacteria bacterium
TTTTCACGGAATTCGTGCAGTTCCCCAGGCAATTTGTTGCGCTCGAAATCTTCGGGAATGAGCGGGTAATTGGCGGACTTGACGCCAAATTGCATCGCCAGNTAGAGACTGGTCGGCGTTTTGCCGGAGCGTGACACCCCCACGAGAATGACNTCGGCCTTCAGCAGGTCGGCGACGCTGGAGACGCCATCGTCGTGTGTCATCGCAAAATTGATCGCTTCGATGCGTTTCTTGTAGTCGCNGCTCTCGGCAACGCCGTGGAAGCGACCGANGGTGTGGGTGGAGCGTTGCCCAAGCCCGCTTTCGAGCGGCCCGATGAATCGATCGAAGAGATCGAGAAACAGGGCAGGTCAGCAAGGAGGGCGTGTTAGGGTAAACACAGGTGAGAACGGAACGCATCTTGCGTAGAATGTACGTTTTGCTTTTTCAAACGATGTATGGAAACGAATACTGAAAGGGAAAGCCCACGGGCGTTGACGACACCCGTGGGCTTGGTGGTCGGTGAATCGGGATTTGGCCCCCACCCCCAGACCTGTCTTTGAGAAGACAATCTGAGATTCTACACGAGAATCCACAAGGTTTGGGCAAGACATTCCGTACCCCTTGACGGGAGGTCAAGCTATGAAAAAGGCAAGAAACCAAAAAGGGTTGCGTGAGCGTGTTTGTCGGATGTTCTCTCTCTCGCGCTTCCTTCGTAAACATAATTTCTGGGCGTCCACTGTGTGTTCAGATGGAGTGCTCGCTGTGTACGTAAACGTTTGGTGGATCTTCATTGCTATTCGCATAAAGGTCTAGGATATGCCCTCTCCCGTTTCTTCAGCGAGGGAGGTCATTTCTGTTCAAACTTCAATCATGTTGGTCATTCGCAGGCGGGAAGCGTCTGGCGGAAATTGTCGGGCGCTTACGTTTGGCCGTGCTGTTCAACGAGAATCCGATGCCGCGTGCCCCCACCGGCATCGAACAGGAGGCTTGCTCCTGGACATCGGTCTGAAGAGTGCCGCACATCTGGCGCAGATCATCGCCGACGCAGGCGTCATCGTCTGACACGGCCCGGTGGGCGTATTCGAGCACCCGCAATTCGCAGGTAGAACCAAGATGCTCGCTTCGACCATTGCACACTCGCAGGCGTTTTCGATCGCGGGAGGGGACTGCTGTTTGCGCCACTGTCAGGCGTGCGTGATGACGCTCCGCTCATCAATACCGCCTGCGGACGCGATAAGGCGGCGGTCATCCCCAATGCGGAGTTTCGTTCCATTGACGGCATGGAACACGATTTTCCCAACGTGCTCGCCGGAAAATTCGCCTCTGCCATCTTGTCGGCAGGATAAAATACTCTGACAGTTTGGATTTTTTTATCGTATCACTCCCGGCTGGAGTGTGCCGGGGTATGGAGAAACCGATGCCTCTCGTATCCATGCGTCAATTGCTCGATCACGCCGCCGAAAACGGTTACGGTCTGCCCGCTTTCAATTTGTTGCGCTCGAAATCTTCGGGAATGAGCGGGTAATTGGCGGACTTGACGCCAAATTGCATTGCCAGGTAGAGACTGGTCGGCGTTTTGCCGGAGCGTGACACCCCCACGAGAATGACGTCGGCCTTCAGCAGGTCGGCGACGCTGGAGACGCCCTCGTCGTGTGTCATCGCAAAATTGATCGCTTCGATGCGTTTCTTGTAGTCGCTGCTCTCGGCAACGCCGTGGAAGCGACCGACGGTGTGGGTGGAGCGTTGCCCAAGCTCGCTTTCGAGCGGCCCGATGAATCGATCGAAGAGATCGAGAAACAGGGCGCTGTCGCGCGCTTCGTACAGCGCGGCAACCGATTCCGGGTCGACCAGACTGCTGAACACGACAGCGCGCCGCCCGGTGTCCTGGACCACTTTCCGGATCTGGCGGGCGCAATCCTGCGCTTTGGAGACATCATCGACGAAAGGCGCGCGTACCTGCTGGAAACGGATGTCGGGAAACTGTGCCAGCAGGCTATGGCCCAGTGTTTCAGCCGTAATGCCGGTACTGTCGGAAACGAAAAAAACCGTGCGGGAGGGGCGATCACTCATGGACGTGCTCGTAAGGTTGCGGACGGAAGTGTAGAGCGTGAAAGGGACATATTGGGGCAAACCCTGCTGTACGAGGAGAGCAAATTTTACGTAGAATACCTGTTTTGCTTTTTATCAGCGAATTCTGGAAGCCAGTCATGCCTTGTTACGTCATTCCCTTCACAGAACTGCGTATGTCCGACGTCGACAGGGTCGGAGGAAAGAACGCCTCGCTTGGCGAGATGATCAGCCAGTTGCCGTCGAGCGTGCGCGTGCCGGGCGGTTTTGCCACGACCGCCGAAGCTTACCGCGAATTCCTGGCGCATGAGGGCTTGTCCGGACGAATCGACGCCGCGCTCGACGCGCTCGATGTCGACAATGTCGACGCGCTGGCCGACACGGGGGCGCAGATTCGTCAGTGGGTCATCGATACGCCGTTTCCTCCCAGGCTGGAAGCCGAAATCAAGACAGCCTACGAGAGCATCGCCTCGGGCGCAAGCGCGGACGGAGGCAGTTTCGCGGTGCGATCTTCCGCCACCGCCGAGGATCTGCCGGACGCTTCTTTCGCCGGACAGCAGGAAACCTTTCTCAATATCCACGGCTACGACAACATCCTGCATGCGATCAAGGAAGTGTTCGCTTCGCTCTATAACGATCGCGCCATCGCCTACCGTGTGCACAAGGGGTTCGCGCACAGCGATGTAGCGCTTTCGGCGGGCGTGCAGCGCATGGTGCGCTCCGACACGGGCGCCTCGGGAGTGATGTTCTCGCTCGATACGGAATCCGGTTTCAAGGACGTGGTGTTCGTGACGGCTTCTTACGGGCTGGGCGAGACCGTGGTGCAGGGCGCCGTGAATCCCGACGAGTTCTATGTACACAAGCCGATGCTTGCCCAGGGGCGTCCGGCGGTACTGCGGCGCAATCTCGGCTCCAAACTCATCAAGATGGTTTTTGCCGACAAGTATGAAGCGGGCAAGTCCGTCCGTAGCGTCGATGTGTCCGAGGCCGACCGCGCCCGGTTCGCCATCTCCGACGAGGACGTGCTGGAACTGGCGCGCTACGCGGTTATCATCGAAAAGCACTATGGTCGTCCGATGGATATCGAGTGGGGCAAGGACGGCGAAGACGGCAAACTCTATATTCTCCAGGCTCGGCCCGAAACGGTGAAAAGTCAGGGCTCCGGACTGGTGATGGAAAAATATCGCCTCAAGGAGTCCGGCGGCGAACCGATCATCCGTGGCCGCGCCATCGGCCAGAAAATCGGCGCAGGCACGGTGCGTATCGTCTCGGACGCTTCCGAAATGAATCGTGTGCTGGCGGGCGACGTGCTCGTCACGGACATGACAGATCCTAACTGGGAGCCAGTGATGAAGCGCGCCAGCGCCATCGTCACCAATCGCGGAGGACGTACCTGCCATGCCGCGATCATCGCGCGTGAGTTGGGTATCCCTGCCATCGTCGGTTGCGGCGACGCGACCGAGGCGCTCTCCGAGGGCGACGAGGCAACCGTTTCCTGTGCCGAAGGGGATACCGGCTACGTGTATCGCGGCAGGCTGGCGTTTGAAATCTCCACCACCGACATGGGCAACCTGCCCAAGTTGCCGCTCAAGATCATGATGAACGT
>WRNU01000201.1 GCA_009776435.1 Betaproteobacteria bacterium
CAAGATGAGCCTTGTCGGCCCGTAGGGTTATTGATGTCCGTTCCTCATCCCTTGACGCAAAGCACCTGCTTCAAGGTATGCACGATCTCGACGAGATCGCTTTGGTTTGCCATTACCGCGTCGATGTCCTTGTAGGCTCCGGGGATTTCATCGAGTACGCCGCCGTCCTTGCGGCACTCGACGCCCTCGGTCTGCAAGACGAGATCGCGGCGAGAAAATCGCCGTTTGGCTTCGCTGCGGCTCATTCTTCGGCCTGCGCCGTGCGAGCACGAGCAATAGGACGCCTCATTGCCCAGGCCGCGCACGATGAAGCTCTTCGCGCCCATGCTGCCGGGAATGATGCCCAGTTCGCCCGCAAGGGCACTGATCGCTCCCTTGCGGGTGATGAACAGGCGCTTGCCGAAATACTCTTCGCGCGACACGTAGTTGTGATGGCAATTGATCGCCTCCTCAACCACCCCGAATGGCGGTAGCCCCGTAGCGAGCGATTCCAGTGTCAGTTTGAGCAGCATGCGGCGATTCTCCATTGCATAGTCCTGCGCCCAGTCGAGCGCCTCCACGTAGTCATCGAACAACGCACTGCCTTCCGAGAGGTAGGCGAGATCCTTGTCCGGCAGGGCGACCCGGTGACGACGCATGTCCTTCTGCGCGGCGGCGATGAAGTAGCGCCCGATCACGTTGCCGATCCCCCGGCTGCCCGAATGCAGCATCACCCATACCTGATCCGCCTCGTCGAGACACAGTTCGATGAAGTGATTACCACCGCCCAGCGTGCCCAACTGGCAAATCCAGGTCTCGTTGAAATGGCGTTGCATCTTCATGAGACCGGGATGTTTGCCGACGATGACATCGAGCCGATCCGACATGCGTCGTGCCTCGCGGGCGTGGGCGCTGCCCCGTATCCTGCTGCGTTCGTGCTGGTTGAAGCCAAGCGGAATGGCGGCCTCGATGGCATTGCGCAGCGGATGCAGGCTGTCCGGCAAATCGCGGGCGTTCAGCGTCAGGCGTACAGCGCACATGCCGCAGCCGATGTCGACTCCCACTGCTGCCGGAATGATGGCGGAAGCAGTCGGAATCACCGAACCGACGGTCGCGCCCTTGCCGAAGTGGACATCGGGCATCGCGGCGATCGGATAGGAGATGATCGGCAGTTGCGACACATTGACGAGTTGTTGCAGCGCATCGTATTCCAGTTCGCGTGTCCAGATTTTGATGGGCACGCGGCCTTTGTTGATTGTCCATTGAATGGGCATGATCTTTCCTTCGATGGCCCGAATGCCGCTTGAGATCGTGGCGGCTTTCGGGCAACAAACAAAAAAGCCCCGGCACGTTTGCCAGGGCTTTTTTCCGAAGTCATGTTCATGGCCGCAACGGCGGCGCTTCTACATGGATTCTTGGCCTGGCTCGGGGCATGAATGCGCGCCCGAGCCGGATTTCATGTCCGTCAAGCGCGCATCAGCGCGGGTACTCCTTCACGGTAATTGCGAGACATGAAAACCTCCTTTGGATAGATGGGGCGAAAGAAAAGTGGCAGTGAGTATACGAGTATTGGTAGAGCTTGTCGATATATACATATACATATATGTGTTACAGCGCGCACAGGTGTTGTATATCTCTTTAAAAAATCGTTTACTATCAGCGCCTTAAGTAACGCCTTGTAAACACAGGATAAATTCTGTCTGTTTTATGAAGATGACTGTCGTGTCGCAAAGACCATGTATCTCATAGCTTTGCGGCCTTGCGAGAGTTGGCTTTCATCGGTAAGGGTCGCTCCGGTTTTTTCCGGCAGAAGCTTTGTAGTGTTCCTTTTCCTCGGCGGTTAGTCCGGTAATCCCGAATTGGCTGGCTTTTTTCTGCAAGTCGGCAAATTCGCTCTTACGCTTGTTTTCCTGCAAGCGCGTGAGCGCATCAAGAAATTCATGCTCGATTTTGTCTTCCGCCAGTTGCAACTGCATCCATTCTCCGGCCAGGATGTTAAATTCCGCTTCCAGCGGATGCCCGCGCAGTTGCTCCCGCAATTGGGCATAAGTGGGGGCAGATGGGAGGCGAGGCAGGTTTGTCAAAATAACTTCAAGGATGGCGCGTTCCTCTGAAGGCGGGAGAAGCTCCAGCGGAATGCGCCCGGCCAGCGCCGGGCGCTGAAGCGCCAGACGCGCCAGAGTTCGCGCAAGCGATGGCGCGGAGCGTTTGGGTTTTGCCAGCGGCGGTTTGGGCGCGTAACTCTGAATGCCGCAAAGCCGTTCGACTTCCGCCTGGGAAAAGCCGCTTTCCGCCGCCAGTTGTTTGACGAGTTGCAGGCGCAGAAATGGCGTGGAGAGACGAAGCAGCAAAGGTTTTGCGTCTGCAACCAGACGGGCGCGTCCTTCCGCGCTGGTCAAGTCGCACTGTTTTTTAAGTTCATTGATTAGAAAAGAAGAAAGCGGCGCGGCTTCCCGAATCAGGTTGTCGAACGCCTTCTTACCTTTTTTACGTATAAAACTGTCCGGGTCTTCCGCCTCGGGCAGAAAGGTAAAACTGACGCTCTTCTGCTCGGTGAGGGAATCCAGAGTGTTTTCCAAGGCGCGCCAGGCAGCTTTTCGCCCTGCGTTGTCGCCATCGAAACAGAAAACGACAGCATCCACCTGGCGAAGCAGTTTTTGCGCGTGTTCCCGCGTCGTCGCCGTACCCAAAGTAGCCAGCGCGTTGCCTACGCCGTGCTCGGCAAGGGCGACTACATCCATATATCCTTCCACTACGATAGCGCGGTTTTCTGCCCGCAATGTCTGACGCGCTTGCGGCAGACCAAACAGCTCACGCCCCTTTTCAAAGAGTGGCGTTTCCGGGGAATTGAGATATTTGGGCTCGCCCTGCCCAATTACCCGTCCGCCAAAGCCGATGGTTTCTCCTTTGCTGTTGATGATGGGGAAGATGATCCGGTCGCGGAAGCGGTCGTAACGTCGCCCTTCCTCACTTTCCAGAACCAGTCCGACGGTGAGGAGTTGCTGGTAGTCATAACTGTCGGGAAAGGCGGCTTTCAGGCTATTCCAGCCTTCGGGCGCATAACCGATGCCGAATCGCGCGGCGGTCTCGCCGCTTAACCCCCGCTCTTTCAGGTAATTTACGGCTTTTTCGCTTTTTTTCAGCGCTTCCCTGTAAAAATCCCTGGCGCGCGCCATGACTTCCAGCAAATCGCGCAAGGTCTCCCGTTTTTGGCTGCTGTCGCCATCATGCCGCTCATCCGGCACCGCCACGCCGATTGAGCTTGCCAGTTCCCGTATCGCCTCCACAAAGCCAAGTCCCTGATATTCCATCAGGAAGCTAATGGCGGTGCCATGCGCGCCGCAGCCAAAGCAGTAATAAAACTGCTTGCTCGGGCTGACGCTGAAAGAAGGCGTTTTTTCGCTGTGGAACGGGCAGCAGGCAATATAGTTCGCGCCGGCTTTTTTCAGGTGAACGTAGCGATCAATCAGGTCGACGATGTCAATTCGCGTGAGTAAATCCTGAATGAATGATTCCGGGATCATGCCGGGACGCCTGCCGTAAAAGCCGGAACCGGATCAGGAAAGACGAGCCTTGACCAGCTTTGAGACTTCTGCCATATCCGC
>WRNU01000202.1 GCA_009776435.1 Betaproteobacteria bacterium
GGTTATTACTTTGAGATGGTGGGAGAGCCGTCGCTGTCCGATCCCGGCTACCGCAATGCTCTGGAACTGCGGCCAGACAGCGCGCTGATTCGCGCCAAGACCACCGGCAAGACCGCGAAGCCCGGCCCGAATGAAGCCGACGTGCTCTTCGTCTTTGAAAGCGGCCAGGCGCCGGCATGGAAATCCGTGACGATTCCCCTGGTGTTGCCGATCAACAAGGAACTGATCGCTGTGCCCCTGTCGTTCCCGGTCATTATCTCCACCGGGGTCTACACGCCGACCTCGCTTGGTGTTGGCGGAAAGAATCTGCCCGTCGAGACCCTCGTCAACGTCGACGCGATGGCGAAACGCCAGTTGAAAGACCAGATGCCCGGCATCATTGGTCGCACGGCCATCCGTGGTGTCATCAAGGGCGCCGCGCAATACGCAGTGCAGAAGAAAGGCGGAAAGGCTGCGGGACTGATAACGGGCGTAGCAAACGTTGTGACGGAACAGGCCGATGAGCGCGCATGGCGCACTCTGCCGGCTCGCCTGTCCATCGCTCGCGCCATCCTGCCCGAGGGAGAGCAAACGATTGAATTCCGTACCGGCAGAGGCACCTACCGCAGCACGATCACGGTCGGCGGCAAGGTCAACATCATTCCCATCCGGATCGTGGGCGATTTCGTCTATGTCGGCCAGCCGGAAGCAAAGGGATCCTTCACCGAATTGCCTTCCTCCGACTGGGCGAAGCTCGAAGAGGATGAAAGCATCGAGTCGATCCGGGAAAGAGTGGATGCGATCACGAAGCAGAAACAGTCGTCGACCCCGGCGAGTGGTTCGTCCGCCCCATCGGGCAAGCCTGCCGATGGCGGCGCGTCGGAGCTTCTGAAGAAGAACCCGTTCCGCCGTTGAGCACGGGTCGAACGCAGACTCGAGGCTGCGGGGGGAACAGGCGTAAGTTCCCCCCAACGCTTGGTGTCTGGTGCGCGATGCCTGAACATACGTTTTTGACAGGAGTTGAAACATGAAGAGAATGGCTGCGATTCTCGTCCTTGGGGCGGCTTGCGTGGGCTTGCCCGCGTATGCTCACGATCATCACGCTCAAGAGCGTACAGGCGGTTCGATTGCCAGCAAGGTGGAAGAGCTTGGCAAGATGGACTCTCTGAAGGTGACCGACATGCTTGCCGCACGCCGGGACAACCTGCTGCGCATCCAGTTCACCGTGACCAATTCGTCCCCCAAGAATGAGCAGTTATATTACCGTTTCCGCTGGCTGGATAATGATGGCTTTACCGTCTGGGATGAAGAACCCTGGAAGCCCGAGATCATCTACGGCAAGCAGGACAAGGTCATCAGCGTCGTTGCGCCCACGTTCAAGGCCACCGATTTCAAGCTCGAACTGCAGAGCCCGCGCAATTCGACTTCTGCCGAACGCAGGAGTACTGCCGACAATCCACCGTACCACTGAGTCTTTTCCCAGGACGACGTTTTCAAGATGTTTTTACATTTCAGGAGTTTTTCATGAAGTTTTACCGTATTTTGCTGCTTCCCGCCGTGCTGTCCCTTGCCGCCTGTGTGTCGAATTCACCCACGACCGGCGGAAGCGGTGTCAGCTATGGCGATTCCAAGGCCGTCGAAACGGTGTCGACCGATCTGGGTTCCACCGACATCCAGATGACTGCCGAAAAGATGACCCAGTCCATGCTGCAACATCCTGTGTTGCAGGACATCATCAGTAAGCGTGGGTTGCTCATGGCTTCGCCGGTGGCAAACAAGACCAGCGAGTACTTCGATACCAAGCTCATTACCGACACCGTCCTCTCCCAGTTGCAGAAGANCGGGGTGCGCTATGTGATCGCGGGCGATGAGATGCAGAACCAGACCGACGAGTTGNTNCGCCAGAATCAGAGCGGCCTGTACAAGTCGAGTTCGACCGCGAAAGTGGGCAACATGCAGGGCGCGCAATNCCGTATCGACGGCAGCGTCTCCTCCATCGTCAAGAGAGATTCCAGGACGAAGGACGTGTATTACAAGATCAATATGCGCCTGATCGAGATCGAGAGCGGCATCGTGGAATGGTCGGATGAAAAGGAAATCCGCAAGACGCTCAAGCGTTGATTTTCCGGACCGGGAAATCTGATTTCCCTGCCTGGCGTCCGCCCTTTTCCGCGCTTCATTGCGCGGCAGGGCGGGCGAAATCCATAACCTGGAGAGCAACATACTATGACGAATGCACTGAAAACGCTGTTGCTTGGTGGCATGTTGACCATTTCGACAATGGCCGTGCCGCTCGCGCAGGCGCAGGTGAAAGTCGCCGTCACCAATCTCGCATATGAAGAAAGAGTGCAAGAGTATTTCCGCGAAATCAAGGCATCTTCCAAGTCGTCGATGCGTGTTTCGGAAAGCGAAACCCGTCGCAGTTACCGAGGTTCGGCGAGTGCGAACCACGCATCGAATTATTCTTATTCCGAAGGGACTTACTCCTATATCGACCGGGGCGAATTGCGCAAATTCACCGCCGATATAAAGGGTGAGATGCTGAAATCCGGATTTTTCCGCGTCACGGAAGCGAAGCCCTATACCGCCAAGGACACGGAAAAACTCTACGACATCATCGACCGCATCAAGAAAGGCATGTATCCGAACGCGAAGTACGTGCTGTTCGGTACGGTGAGCAGCATCCAGTTCCGGGAGGAAGCCAATCCGATCCAGAACACGGATACGGTGTCGTACACGTTGAGCCTGGAACTGGTGGGTGATTTCAGCCTTGTCAACACCAAGACTTACGAGGTCATGGCCGCGTTTTCCGCCATGGGCGAAGGTCGGGATACGAAGCTCGTCACCTCGAGTGGCGCAAACGTCGTCCTGAACCGTGGCAAGGTTATCTCCGAAGTGTCCAAGAGCCTGGGCGTCGACGTGATCCGACAAGTGGAAGAGCAACTCATGGTCATCGAAGGCTATGCCCCGCCGGTGCGGGGAACGGTCATCGAAGAGAAAAAACAGGATACCGAAGTCATTCGTTTCCGTTGAGCGCGCATCGAGAAACCCCGGTTGGGAGTTCGGAGGGGACTCGAGGGTTGCAAGCAAAAAGCCGGCGTGCGCGTTAGCATGTCGGCTTTTTTTCGGCGTGCAAATGGGCTGACGGTGGGCACGCTTCGCTTTGCCCACCCTACTGTGTTGTGCTGAGAATTTTTTCAGGGCAGCGTTTTACGAAGCTTTTTGAGTTTTTTCGGGAGAGAATTTCATGAAGTTTTGCCGTGTTTTGCTGTTTCCCGTCGCGTTGACTCTTGCCGCTTGTGTGTCGAATTCGCCTACGACCGGCGGGGTCGGTGTCGGCTATGGCGATTCAAGGGGCGTCGAAACGGTGACGACCGATCTGGGTTCCACCGACATCCAGATGATTGCCGAAAAGATGACCCAGTCCATGCTGCAACATCCGTTGGTGCAAGACATCATCCGACAG
>WRNU01000203.1 GCA_009776435.1 Betaproteobacteria bacterium
CCCGTTGTTGGTTCCCATCAGGGATTGAAAGGGAATTCGGTGACAGGCTGACGGCCTGGAATCCGAGGCTGCCCCCGCAACTGTCATCGGCGAGCGACTTGCCTCTCTTGTGCCACTGGAGTCATCCGGGAAGGCAGGCAAGGCGCGCTGACCCGAGAGCCAGGAGACCTGCCGCAACGTCCTTCAATCAAGCAACGGGGCGGGGTGTCCCTGGCGTACAGATGAACACGATCGTCCTCGTTCCATTTGCTGCTGCTTTCACATCGGCCTGTGAGCCGATGATGACGGTCCCCGCCCATTTCAGTGGAGACTGTCGATGACAATCAGATCAAGCGTTTTCCCAACTGCCGGATGCGAGGCCCGACAATGGATGCCGTAGCAATTGCTCAACCGCCCCAGGGAATTTCAGCGCCGGTACTGCCTGGGCGCGTCCTCAAACGCGACGGGCGGAGCGAACCCTTCGAGTCGGCGCGAATCGCTTCCGCTCTGGCGCGCGCCGGGGTGGCCAGCGGCGAGTTCGACGCCGAAGAGGCGAACCTGCTTGCCGCCCGTGTGCTCAAGGTGATTCGCCATCGCTACGGGATCTCGGAACCGACGGTGGAGCAGATACAGGACATCGTCGAACAGACCCTGGTGGACGCCAATCACTTTGCCACCTACCGCGCCTATGTCGCCTACCGCGACCAGCACCGGCGGTTGCGCGAGGATCGCCGCACGCTGGTCGATGCGGTCTCCGCCATCGACGAATACGTGGATCGCGCCGACTGGCGGGTGCGCGCCAACGCCAACCAGGGCTACTCGCTCGGCGGCCTGATTCTCAACGTCTCCGGCAAGATGGTCGCCAACTACTGGCTCTCCCACGTCTATCCGCCGGAAATCGGACAGGCGCACCGCGATGCCGATTTTCACATCCACGACCTCGACATGCTCTCCGGCTACTGTGCCGGGTGGTCGCTGCGTCAACTGCTTCTCGAAGGCTTCAACGGCGTGCCCGGAAAACCCGAGGCGAATCCTCCCAGGCATCTCTCAAGCGCGCTCGGCCAGATGGTCAACTTCCTCGGCACCATGCAGAACGAATGGGCCGGAGCGCAAGCCTTCAGTTCCTTCGATACCTGTCTCGCGGCCTTCGTGCGCAAGGACGGCCTGGATTACGAGACCGTGAGGCAGGAGATGCAGGAGTTCATCTACAACCTCAACGTGCCGTCGCGCTGGGGGACGCAAACGCCTTTCACCAACCTGACTTTCGACTGGGTTTGCCCGGAAGACCTGCGCGAGCAGATTCCGGTGATCGGCGGCGTCGAGATGCCCTTCGCCTACGGCGAGCTCCAGGCCGAAATGGATCTCATCAATCGCGCCTACATCGAGGTCATGACCACCGGCGACCGATGTGGTCGCGTCTTTACCTTCCCGATCCCCACCTACAACATGACCGAGGATTTCCCGTGGGAATCGGAGAATGCCGAGCGGCTCTTTGCCATGACGGCGAAGTACGGCCTTCCGTACTTCCAGAACTTCATCAACTCCGACATGAAGCCGAACCATATCCGTTCCATGTGCTGCCGCCTGCAACTCGACCTTCGGGAGCTTCTGAAGCGCGGCAACGGTCTCTTCGGCTCGGCCGAGCAGACCGGGTCGATCGGCGTCGTCACCCTCAACTGCGCCCGACTCGGCCATCTCCACGCCGGTCACGAGGAGGCTCTGCTGGCGCGCGCCGACCGCCTCGCCGACATGGCCCGCGACAGCCTGGAGATCAAGCGCAAGATCGTGCAGCGGTTGATGGACGATGGCCTTTTCCCTTACACGAAACGCTATCTCGGCACCCTGCGCAACCATTTCTCGACCATCGGCGTCAATGGCCTCAACGAAATGATCCGCAACTTCACGCACGATGCCGAGGACATCNCCACCCCTTTCGGGCGTGCCCTGGCAATACGCNTGCTCGACCGNTTGCGTGATCGCATGCGCGACTACCAGGAAAGCACCGGCAACCTGTACAACCTCGAAGCGACACCGGCCGAGGGCACTACTTACCGTTTCGCCAAGGAAGACCGCAAACGCTGGCCCGATATTCTGCAAGCCGGGACGACGGAGAAGCCCTATTACACCAATTCCTCCCAACTGCCGACGGGTTTCACCGACGATCCTTTCGAGGCGTTGATGCAGCAGGACGCATTGCAGACCCGCTATACCGGCGGTACGGTGCTGCACCTCTACATGCGCGAACGCATCTCCACGCCTGCGGCCTGTCGGAAATTGATACAAACGGTACTGACACGTTTTCGTCTGCCTTACATCACCGTCACGCCCACCTTTTCGATCTGCCCGAAACACGGCTATCTCGCTGGCGAGTACGAATTCTGTCCCCAATGCGACGAGGAAATTCTCGCCCGGAAGGGGCGGGTTCAGTGAGTTTTTCTTCCAACACTCTTCAAGGAGTCATCATGTCTCAAAACACGCATCAACCCGCTTTACTGGAACACGAACGCCAACGCTGCGAGGTGTGGACTCGCGTCATGGGGTATCACCGCCCGGTTTCGGAGTTCAATCCCGGCAAACAGAGCGAACACCATGAGCGCCGCCATTTCGCCGAACCCTGCGGCGGGCGGGTTCCTTGTGGCTGAAATGTCCCCACCCCGGTTGGCGGTAGGCGGCCTCGTGCCGTTTACCACCATCGACTTTCCCGGACGGCTGGCGGCGGTGATTTTTTGCCAGGGTTGCCCCTGGCGCTGCACCTATTGCCACAACGCGCACTTGCTGCCAGCGGGCGTCGGCATGCAGTCGTGGCCGGAAGTCCTGGCGTGGCTGAAAACACGGCGCGACCTGCTCGATGGCGTCGTTTTCAGCGGTGGCGAACCGCTGTTGCAGCGCGGACTGACAACCGCGCTTGCCGAGGTTCGCGCCCTGGGGTTCGATACCGGCCTGCACACCGCCGGTATCTACCCCGAACGGCTGGCGGCGGCGCTGCCGTTGCTCGACTGGGTCGGTTTCGACGTTAAAGCGCCGTTCTCGGAATACGCTTCGGTGGTCGGCTGCGAGGGAGGCAACTCCGCACGGACGGCGCTTGAAACGCTGCTTGCTTCCGGCGTTGCTTTCGATATTCGCTGTACCGTTGCACCCGGATTCGACGCTGCCGCGCTGACACGCCTGCGTAAAGACTTGACCCGCATCGGGGTTTCAAACCTCACGTTGCAGGAATGTCGACCCTCTGGGGGAATTGACCACCTGCATTGATCTCTCATCGATGGCATCCTGAAAAAAAGATTTTCTTTAGACTATGCAGATGGACAGCCGTTTTATCTCACAAATTCGTGGCGCTATTGATGACAAGACGAAACCGCGAGGGGCTTTGGGGCGACTCGAAGCGCTTGCGGCACAGCTCTGCCAGATTCAGCAAACCCTGTCGCCTTCACTGACTGATCCGACAATATTGGTGTTTGCGGC
>WRNU01000204.1 GCA_009776435.1 Betaproteobacteria bacterium
CTCCGCCATTTATGGCGGAGTCAAGCGAGACAAAGCGTAACAGGGAGCCGAAGGCTCCCCAAGACCGTATCGAGGAATCCCCTGCCTTCAGGCAGGGGGGACTCAATCCGGGTAAGTCACACTGGGGCAACTTCTGCCATGAGGCGGCGATGAACGCGGCGCTCGATCTCTGTGCGGGTCGGAAGCGTTTTCAGGTCATAGCTCGCCTGCAAAGCCAGCCAGGAGGCAGCGTCTCCACCAAAGTAGCGGGCAAGCCGCTCTGCCGTATCGGCTGTTACGGCACGCCGCTCTTTGACGATCTCGTGTATCCGCGTAGCGGGTACGCCCAATTCTTGCGCCAGCGCATGCACGGACATCTCGAGCGGAACAAGGAACTCTTCGCGTAGTACCTCTCCGGGATGGACGGCACGCATTCTATTGATGGGTCGTGTCATGGTGAGCCCTCAGTGGTAATCAACGATTTCGACACCGACGGGGCCGGTGTCAGTCCACGCAAAACACACGCGCCACTGCTCGTTTACGCGGATGCTGTATTGCCCCTGCCTGTCTCCGGAGAGTTTTTCGAGCCGGTTACCTGGCGGGGAGCGCAAAAACTCCAGCGTTTGCGCTGCATCGAGCTGCGCAAGCTTGCGCTCGGCCACAGTCAGGATTGGGCGAAAGCGCGGTGGGCAGCAGCCTTCAAACAAGGCTTGCGTGTCTTTGCAGGAGAACGACTGAATCATGACCGCAATGGTATTACGTTCCGCGTAATACGTCAAGCGTCAAGCGTCATACTCCGCAGTTGTTACTGACTACGCAGGCGGGGTGTGGGCTTTGGTAGACGTGGATGTGTCCCGTTTCGATGGCCGCGCAGAGAAGATCAATATCACCTTGCCCCGCCGCCTGTTGGCAAAGATCGACAACTACGTTCGAGCGCACGGAGAAACACGCTCCGGCTTTCTTGCCGAAGCTGCACGGCGGGCAATGGGCTAACGCTGGACGACACGACGAAAAAAACCCCGCCGTTGCGGGGTTCCGAGATGTTCCGGGATGATAGGGAACAGTCAAATGGTGGGTGCTGACGGGCTCGAACCGCCGACATTCGCCTTGTAAGGGCGACGCTCTACCAACTGAGCTAAGCACCCGCGCAAAAACAGGACGACGAGGGTGCTGTTTTTGTCAGAAAAAAAGAGCGTTATTGTACGGCTTCCTTCAAAGCCTTGCCAGCTCTGAATCTCGGCGTTTTGGCGGCAGCGATCTTGATGGCTTTGCCCGTGCGTGGATTTCTCCCCGTGCGCGCGGCGCGCTCACCCACGTAGAAGGTTCCAAAACCCACAAGGGTGACATCTTCTTCTTTTCCAAGCGTGGACATGATGGTGGCAGTATAGGCTTCGAGCACCTTGCCCACCGTCGCTTTGGATACTTCCGCTCGCTCGGCAATCGCTTCGATCAGTTCGGTTTTGTTCATGTTGCTTTACCCTCCTTCAGAAAAATAAAATGAGACCAGCCTCTTGGCGGACCGGTCTCTCCTCCTAAAATTCAATGCGCCCGAATGGCCTGTGACGCACCCGCCGCCGATTCATCGGCCGCCGATACCGGGACTTCTTCGGGTTCATCGAGTGGAACAGGCTTGCGTTCGAGCGCCAGTTCAAGCACCTGGTCGATCCAGCGTACCGGGATGATTTCGATCATGTTCTTGATGTTGTCCGGAATCTCGGTCAGGTCCTTCACGTTCTCTTCCGGTATCAGGGCGCGAGTAATACCGCCGCGCACGGCAGCAAGCAGTTTTTCTTTCAGACCGCCAATGGGCAGAACTTCGCCACGCAGGGTGATTTCGCCCGTCATGGCCACGTCACAGCATACCGGTATGCTGGTCAGCACCGATACCAGTGCGGTAGTGATGGCGCTGCCCGCCGAGGGACCGTCCTTGGGTATCGCGCCTTCAGGCAGGTGAATGTGGATGTCGCTCTTCTGGTAGAAGTCGCTTTCAATTCCAAGCGAGCGGGCGCGCCGCCGCACGACGGAGAGCGCAGCCTGGATGGATTCCTGCATGACTTCGCCAAGCTTGCCGGTCGTCACGATCTTGCCCTTGCCGGAGAGCGACACGGCTTCGATGGTGAGGAGTTCTCCACCCACTTCCGTCCAGGCCAGCCCGGTGACTTGCCCGATCTGGTTCTGTTTTTCGGCCATGCCGAAGTTGAAGCGGCGCACGCCAAGGTACTTGTCGAGATTCTTGCAGTTCACCACGAGTTTGCTGGCGCGCGGCTTGAGCACAAGGGATTTCACGACCTTGCGGCAAATCTTGGAGACTTCGCGTTCCATCCCGCGTACCCCGGCTTCGCGCGTGTAGTAGCGGCAGATGTCGCGCAGGGCTTCATCCGTAATAGCGAGTTCAGTCTGCTTGAGGCCGTTGTTCTTGAGTTGCTTGGGCAGCAGGTAGCGATGGGCGATGTTGACCTTTTCGTCTTCGGTGTAGCCGGAGAGCCGGATGACTTCCATCCGGTCGAGCAAGGGCGGCGGGATGTTGAGAGTGTTGGCCGTGGCTACGAACATCACGTCGGAGAGGTCGTAGTCGACTTCGATGTAGTGATCCTGGAAGGTGTGGTTCTGCTCGGGGTCGAGCACTTCGAGGAGCGCCGATGAGGGGTCGCCACGAAAGTCCATGCCGAGCTTGTCGACCTCGTCGAGCAGGAAGAGCGGGTTCTTGACGCCGACACGGGTCATGTTCTGGAGAATCTTGCCGGGCATGGAGCCGATGTAGGTGCGGCGGTGACCGCGAATCTCGGCCTCATCACGCACGCCGCCCAGGGCCATGCGCACGAATTTGCGATTGGTGGCCCGAGCGATGGATTGTCCGAGGGAGGTCTTGCCGACGCCGGGAGGGCCGACGAGACAGAGGATGGGCGCCTTGACCTTGTCGACGCGCTGCTGGACGGCGAGGTATTCGAGGATGCGCTCCTTGACCTTTTCCAGCCCGTAATGGTCCTTGTTGAGAATCTTGTCGGCTCCGGCAAGGTCCTTGCTGACGCGCGAACGTTTTTTCCACGGCAGGCCGATCATGGTGTCGACGTAGTTGCGCACCACGGTGGCCTCGGCGGACATGGGCGACATCATGCGCAGTTTCTTGAACTCGGCATGGGTTTTCGCCAGGGCTTCCTTGGGCATGCCCGCAGTCTTGATCTTTTTTTCCATCTCTTCGAGATCGGCGCCGTCTTCGGTTTCGCCTAGCTCTTTCTGGATGGCCTTGACCTGTTCATTGAGGTAGTACTCGCGCTGGCTCTTTTCCATCTGGCGCTTGACGCGGCCACGGATGCGCTTTTCGACCTGGAGGATGTCGATCTCGTTTTCGATCTGCGC
>WRNU01000205.1 GCA_009776435.1 Betaproteobacteria bacterium
CGTCATCGCCGTGGTCTGCCGGTTCGCGGGCAGCGTACCCGCACGAATGCCCGCACCCGCAAGGGGCCGCGCAAAGCGGTTGCCGGCAAGAAATAACAGGAATTGACCCATGGCCAAAACTGCAACAAAGGTTCGCAAAAAGATCAAGAAGAACGTGGCGGAAGGCATTGCGCACGTTCACGCAAGCTTCAACAACACCATCATCACCATCACCGACCGCCAGGGAAACGCGCTGTCGTGGGCGACTTCCGGCGGAGCGGGATTCAAGGGTTCGCGCAAGAGCACCCCGTTTGCCGCCCAGGTGGCCGCTGAGGCCGCCGGCAAGGTGGCGCAGGAATGCGGCATCAAGAATCTCGAAGTGCGTGTCAAGGGGCCGGGGCCGGGTCGTGAGTCGGCCATTCGGGCGCTCAACGCCCTGGGCATTCGCATTGCCAGCATTACCGATATCACACCCATTCCGCACAACGGCTGCCGTCCGCCGAAGAAGCGGCGTATCTGACGACAAGGAGTAAAACGTGGCTCGCAACCTCGAACCGAAATGCCGCCAGTGCCGCCGAGAAGGCGAAAAGCTGTTCCTGAAGGCGGAAAGATGTTTCACCAACAAATGCACGATGGAACACCGTTCCTATGCGCCCGGCCAGCATGGCCAGCGTTCCGGCCAGCGCCTGTCGGGCTATGGCGAGCAACTGCGTGAGAAGCAGAAAATTCGCCGTCTGTACGGTGTGCTGGAGCGTCAGTTCCGTCGCGTGTATGCCGAGGCGGCTCGCCGTCGGGGGCAGACCGGCGAGAACCTGCTGCAACTGCTCGAAGGCCGCCTGGATTCCGTCGCCTATCGCATGGGCTTCGGCGGGTCGCGTGCCGAAGCGCGCCAGGTGGTTCGCCACAATGGTGTGCTGGTCAATGGCAAGCGCGTGAATATTCCGTCCTACCTGGTGCGTCCGGGCGATGTTGTTCAACTCACCGACGGCGCGCGCGGCTCGCTGCGAGTGAAGGCCGCGCTCGAATCCAATGAGTCGCGCGGTTTTCCAGCCTGGATAGAAGTCGATGTCAAGGCAGGCAAGGGCACTTTCAAGGCCTATCCGACGCGCGACGAACTGCCGCCTACGATCAACGAAAGTCTGGTCGTGGAACTGTACTCCCGCTGATGCGGGAGGCGAGTTTCTGGTTTTGAGGAAATGTTGATGCAAAGCAATGAGCTATTGAAACCGCGCATCATCGACGTTCAGAGTGTCTCCCAGGTTCAGGCCAGGGTGACGATGGAACCGTTCGAGCGGGGATTCGGGCATACCCTTGGAAATGCGCTGCGGCGCATTCTCCTTTCGTCGCTGCCGGGACATGCCGCGACAGAAGTGTCGATCGAAGGCGTGTTGCACGAGTATTCGACCCTGGACGGCATGCGGGAAGACATCGTCGACCTGTTGCTCAACCTGAAGGGGGTCGTGTTCAAGCTTCACAACCGGGGCGAAGTGACTCTGCACCTTGCGAAGAGCGGAGAAGGCCCGGTGACGGCTGCCGACATCGAAACCAATCAAAACGTCGAGGTCGTCAACCCCCGGCATGTGATTGCGCACCTGGCTCCGGGCGGCAAACTCGACATGCAGATCAAGGTCGAGGAAGGCCGTGGTTACGTACCCGGTAACGCCCGTCCGATCAGTGCCGAGAACAAGTCCATTGGCCGTATTCTGCTCGATGCCTCGTTTAGCCCGGTACGTCGTGTCAGCTACCAGGTGGAGAGTGCGCGCGTCGAGCAGCGAACCGACCTCGATCGTCTGGTCATCGACATCGAGACCAACGGCGCAATCGACCCCGAAGAGGCGGTCTGCTACGCAGCCCGTGTGCTGGTGGATCAACTCGCGGTGTTCGCCGACCTGAAGGATACCCGTGTCGATGTGCCCATCAAGACCGACATCGTGGTCGATCCGGTGCTGCTGCGCCTGGTCGATGATCTCGAACTGACGGTGCGTTCGGCCAATTGTCTGAAGGCTGAGAACATCTACTACATCGGNGATCTNATTCAGCGCACCGANACCGAGTTGCTCAAGACGCCGAANCTGGGTCGCAAGTCGCTCAACGAAATCAAGGAAGTGTTGGCCTCCCGTGGGTTGACGCTGGGAATGAAACTGGAGAACTGGCCTCCGGCCGGGCTGGACAGGCTCGGTTGAGGGATAGTCTCGGATACAAACGAGGAAACGAAGATGCGTCACCGTAGTGGTCTTCGCAAACTGAACCGGACGAGCAGCCACCGTCAGGCCATGTTCCGCAACATGGCAAACTCGCTGCTGCGTCACGAGGTCATCAGAACGACTCTGCCCAAGGCGAAGGAGTTGCGCCGGGTCGTCGAACCCCTGATCACCCTTGGCAAAAAGGCGAGCGTCGCCAATCGCCGCCTGGCGTTCGATCGCCTGCGCGACCGCGAAAACGTCGTCAAGATTTTCGATGAATTGGGGCCGCGCTATGCCAAGCGTCCCGGTGGCTACCTGCGCATCCTGAAGTGCGGTTTCCGTGTCGGGGACAACGCGCCGCTGGCGTATGTCGAACTGCTCGACCGTCCGGAAGAGGCTGCCGCGCCCGCGATCAGTCCGGGGACTTCCACGACGGAGTGAAAACCGGACCGAGTTCTCCGCTTTTTGACCAGACCCCCGAATGGCTTTCTCCTTCGGGGGTCTGGTTTTTGAGGGGACGGCGTTTTCTTCCGAGCAACTCGGCAGGGCGGCCTGACAAGATTTTGAGTCACCCCTGCCTGAAGGCAGGGGATTCCTCGATACGGTCTTGGGGAGCCTTCGGTTCCCTGTTACGCTTTGTCGCGCTTGTCTCCGCCATAAATGGCGGAGACAAGCGCGAGACCCGTGTTCATGCAACGGAGCCAGAATGAAAGAAATCATTCAAAAGCATTTGATGGAGATTGAACAGAAAGAGAATGTCAAAATTCTCTTTGCAATTGAATCAGGAAGCCGAGCCTGGGGTTTCGCGTCTCCCGATAGCGATTATGATGTTCGGTTTATCTATGTACGTCCCGTTGCAGAGTATCTCAAGCTTGAGAAAAGAAGAGATGTCATTGAGTATATGCTGACTGACGAGTTGGACATAAACGGTTGGGACATAGACAAGGCTCTCAAGCTGCTGCGTACATCCAATCCTACATTTTTTGAATGGTCTAATTCTCCTATTGTTTATAAACAGACAGACTTTTTCAAAAAACTGAACAGAATCAAAAATAAGTACTTTTACTGTAAAACAGGGCTGTATCATTATTTAAACATGGCTACTGGAAACTATCGTGAATATTTGAAGAAAGATGAGGTTAAACTGAAAAAATATTTTTATGTTCT
>WRNU01000206.1 GCA_009776435.1 Betaproteobacteria bacterium
CCCGCCTCGACTTCGACGAAAAAAACCCGCTGTGCGCCGGACGATTCCCGAAACACGCCCGGCGCGACACGTTGCGCATCGTCGCGGCTCTCCAGCTTTCCGCGATACTCATGGCTTTTCAGGTTTGCCCAGGGGCCAAGGTACAGCGTCACCCCGGCAATCACCAACGTGAGCGGCAAGGCAAATCGCAACACCGGCCCGATCCAGGCTGTCAGCGGCAAACCGGAAGCGAACCACACCACCATCTCGGAATCCCGGTAGCCGCGCGACAACGACAGGAGCACACCGAGAAACATCGTCAGCGTGAGCACGATGGGCAACTCCGACAGGGAATTGAAGCCGATCAACGCCAGCACCGCGTCGACGGGCACTCCGCCGCCTGCCGCCTGTCCGAGCAGGCGAATGAGCACCACGGTAATCAGCACCGCAAACAACGCAAAGAACACCCCCGCCGCCATGTGGGTGAATTCCCGTTGAAGGGCGCGGCGGAAAATCATCATTCGATAACCGGATGAAAGTTCGGGAAAAGAAACGGCAGGTCTTTGACGGACTCCACCGAAGCGAGACATAATTATCTGCTGTCGGCCAGCGTGAACGCATTACCATGAAAAGCCATGAAAAGGCGTTCCTTCACGTTCTTGTCGGGGCAAAGCCTGTGAAATATACCATAAAGATTACCTCTCCCGAAAAATCGAAAGCGGGCCTTCTGGCTCTTTGCGTTTTCGCGGATGGCTCCCTGCCTCCGATGAGCCGGGTCGTGGATGAAGCCGCCCGTGGCAGGCTTGTCGATCTCATTTCTTCCGGCGAACTCGATGAAAAAGCCGGATCGACCCTGCTTCTGCATGGTCTTGCGGGCGTGCCCGCCGAACGGGTGTTGCTGGTAAGTCTTGGCAAATCCGGCGCGCTCAATGACAAAGCCTGGCGTAACGCCCTCGGTGCCGCAGGCAGGGCGCTTGCCCATACCCAGGCCAGGGATGGCGCAATCGCGCTCGAAGACGCCGTGCTGCCGCCGGGGCGCGATCTTGCCTGGGCGCTCCGACAGGCCACGCGCATCCTCTCCGATCACGCCTACAGGTTCGACGCTCCACGCGCCAAAGACGAAAACGCAAAGCGCGGCGCGCGCAAGATTGCGTTCCTCCTTTCCTCCGAACCCGACCCATCGCAAAAGGAAGCCCTCCTCCACGGTCAGGCCATCGCAGAAGGCATGGCGCTGGCAAAAGATCTGGCCAATCTCGGGGCCAATGTCTGCACGCCGGCCAGACTGGCCGAAACCGCGCTTGCCCTCGGCAAACGGTTCGAGTTCGACGTCGACGTTCTCGATCGCGCCGACATGGAAAAACTCGGCATGGGCGCGCTGCTCTCGGTGGCGCGAGGCTCGCGCCGGGAACCGCGATTCATCGTCATGCACTACCGAGGCGGCGACCGTCACGGAAAAACGCGCAAAGAGCGCCATTCGCGCGCGCGCCCCATCGTACTGGTCGGCAAGGGCATCACTTTCGACTCCGGCGGCATCTCGCTCAAACCCGGCGCGGAAATGGACGAGATGAAATACGACATGTGCGGCGCGGCCTGCGTCATCGGCGCCTTCAAGGCCATTGCCCTCATGGCGTTGCCGATCGAGGTGATCGGCCTCGTTCCGGCTACCGAAAACATGCCCGACGGCGATGCCTCCCGCCCCGGCGATGTCGTGCGTTCGATGTCCGGCCAGACCATCGAAATCCTCAACACCGACGCGGAGGGCCGCCTGATCCTGTGCGACGCCCTTACCTACGCCGAACGGTTCGAGCCAGATTGCGTCATCGACATCGCCACCCTGACCGGCGCCTGCGTCGTCGCGCTGGGCAGAATTCCCAGTGGCCTGCTTTCCACCGATGACGATCTCGCCGACGAATTGACGAAAAGCGGACTCGACGCAGGCGACCGCGTGTGGCGGCTGCCACTGTGGGAGGAATACCAGGAACTGCTCAAGAGCAACTTCGCCGACATGGCCAACATCGGGGGCCGTTTCGGCGGCGCGATCACCGGCGCGGCCTTCCTGTCGCGTTTTGCCGGAGCCTACAAATGGGCACACCTGGACATTGCGGGCACGGCCTGGCTGTCCGGCGAGGCCAAGGGCGCTACGGGCCGTCCACTGCCCCTGCTCGGCGAATTCCTGATCGGTCGCGCCACGGCGCGCGGACACTGACCCTGCCCGGTCGACTGTCATGACGAGCGTCCACTTCTACCACAATGCCGAAAACCCGGTCGCCCTGGTCTGCGAACTGCTCGGCAATGCCTATCGCGGCGGACGCAAGGCCGTCGTCGTCAGTCCGGACGCGGCCCTGGCGCAGCAGCTCGATCGCCAGTTGTGGACAGCAGATCCGAGAGACTTTATTCCGCACGTCATGTACGATTCGCCGCTGGCGTCTGAGACGCCGATTGTCATCGGTCTGGCAGGTGAAAAGCTATGGCCGCACGCCGACCTGCTTTTCAACCTCGCCGCCGAGTTGCCCGCAGCCTGCGAGCGTTTCCGCATGCTGATCGAAATCGTCGGTTGCAGCGAGGCTGAACGCGCTCCCGCGCGCGCGCGCTGGATGCGCTACAAACAGCTACAATTTCCGCTCAAGGCGTTCGATGCCGAACGCAGGATGCCCCTATGACACCTCCCTCCCGCACGACCCCTCCCCTTGGCACCACCGAGTTGGATGTCGCCAGCACCCTGATAAATGAAGCCAATGCCCTGTTGCGCCAGCACGGGGCAGACCCCGACAATGACGGCACGGGAGACGACCTGCCCGTGTTGACCGAAGTCATTTTCGATCTCGGTGAACCTGCCATACCGCCCGCCCCGGCAGCGCCAAAACCCGCTCCCGCTGCGCCGTCGCGTCCCAGGCCCGCAGCCGCTGCGCCTTCGACGCCCGCGCAACCTGCCAGGCCACAGCCCCCGCTGCGCCCGCCTGTGCCGCCCGTGCCGCGCGTCCAGCCTGCCACGCCGAGCGCATCTGCGGTCGCCGCGCCCGCATCCGCGCCTGCGCCGACCACCATGAAGTCGCCCAGGCCACAAGCTGGCACCAGTCCGTCACCACCGCGCCCAAGCGTTCCGCGCGTCCAACCCGCCACGGCAGCTACGCCTGCGGCGGCCAGACCAGCACCGAACGCACAGCCATCCAGGCCGCAAACCGGCATGGCGCCGCCACGTACTCAAACTGCTGCGCCCGCGTCGACCATGCCGCCGCCCAAGCCGCAAGCCAGTTCGCCCTCCACTTTGCCGCATCGGCAGGGCGCAACC
>WRNU01000207.1 GCA_009776435.1 Betaproteobacteria bacterium
GCTTCGCGCACGATGGAATTGAGATCGCTGGGGCCGAAATGCGGCTCGGCGCGGCGCACGAAGGAATGAACCCGCCCGATGATGCCTGCTGCGCGCTGTGCCTGACGGGCAATCTTGTACTGCACATCCTTCAATTCAGGAATATCGAGTTGATTCGAGTCGAGCTGATTCAGGCAGCCGGTGACGTAACTGGAAATCGCGGCCAAGGGCTGATTGAGCTCATGGGCCATCGTCGAGGCCATTTCTCCCATCGTGATGAGCCGGGATGTGGCCTGCAAGCGCTCATATTGCCGCTGACTTTGTTCGCGGAGGCGTTTTTGCTCGGTAATGTCGATGACTGCGCCCAGCCAGCCGATATGTTGACCGGCGGCGTCGATGAACGGGCTTTCGATGACCAGCGCGTCGAACCTCTCGCCGTTCTTGCGCTGCATGGAGACTTCCAGTCCGTTGCTCGGAATTTCTCCGTTCATGGCCCGGTTGAACTTTTCCAGATTGCTCTCGGATCGCTGGGGGTTCCAGTAAGGAACGGAAGGAAAACATGCGCCGATCAATTCTTCGCTGCTGAAGCCGGTCATGCGGCAAAAGGCCGGACTCACGTAGGTGATGCGTCCTTCGTTGGTGCGGGCGCGCAACCCGCCAGTGGACGAGGCCTCCAGTGCCTGACGAAACGTATCGGCCTGGCGCAGCGCGGTTGCGGCGCTGATATGTGATTCGAGTTTCAAGTGCATTCTTTTTACGCCCAGGGCGATGGCGAAACCGATGATTGCAATTTCTCCGACCGCCAGGACGGAGATGGGAAACCATGCCGTGCCGCTGGGAGGGGGGATGGAGGCTGCGAGCAAGGTGGAACCCAGGCTTGCCACAACCAACAGTATCAACAAGACATAAGGCCGCCATCCGATCCTGCCGGAGCGCCCGGTATCAGAGGAAGGAGGAACAGAGTCAGGCATGATGAGCGAAACTTGGGCAGTGGCTATGGTGCAAGCCGGGTGGAGGCGCCATTTGAATGTCACCATGCCCGGTGATGAAGATCACCGGCAACTGGCAATGATTTTCGAGCAAGGTGTCGAAGCAGGTGAGACCGTTTATTCCATTGAGCCGGATGTCCAGCACGATACAGCCGTACCATTCGGGCTGCCAGGCGTCCAGGAAATCCTCCGCCCTGGACCAGGTCGTACATTCAACGCCGCGTGTGCGCAACTGCCACGCGAGGGCATCACAGATGGCCTCATCGTCATCGATGATATGAGCCCGGTTCGTTAATGTCATTGTCGTCATCTTTTACTCCGCGTGTAACGGAATTGCGCGTAATGTGAGCGTGAAAATGGTTCCCCCGGACGGATTGGGTTCAAACGCAAGCAGACCGTGGTGCAATTCGAGAATCGTGCGACAGATGTTCAGCCCCATACCCATACCTTGTCTTTTCGTTGTAAAAAAAGGTTCAAACAGATGCGCTGCGATTTCCGAAGAAATGCCACACCCCTGATCGGCAACAGCCAGGGAAATGCCGCCGGTGGCCAGGTAGGTGGAAACATGGATGGTCCGTTTTTCCGGAGCAATATCGGACATCGCGTCGATGGCGTTGCGTAACAGATTGATGATGACCTGCTCGATCATCTGGGTGTCGACGCTGACCAGAGGCAGATTTCTTTGAAGCTCGCAAATGATGCGCGCTTCGTGCTTGATGGCGCTGATTTCAATCAGGGCAATGGCTTCGCGCACGATGGAATTGAGATCATTGGGGCCGAAATGCGGCTCGGCGCGGCGCACGAAGGAATGGACCCGCCCGATGATGCCTGCTGCGCGCTGTGCCTGACGGGCGATCTTGTACTGCACATCCTTCAATTCTGGAACATCGAGCTGATTCGAGTTGAGTTGGTTCAGACAGCCGGTGACGTAACTGGAAATCGCGGCCAGGGGTTGGTTAAGCTCATGGGCCATCGTCGAAGCCATTTCTCCCATCGTGACGAGCCGAGATGTGGCCTGCAAACGCTCATATTGCCGCTGGTTTTGTTCGCGGAGGCGTTTTTGCTCGGTGATGTCGATGACTGCGCCCAGCCAGCCGATATGTTGACCGGCGGCGTCGATGAACGGGCTTTCGATGACCAGCGCGTCGAATGTCTCGCCGTTCTTACGCTGCATGGAGACTTCCAGCCCGTTGCTCGGGATTTCTCCGTTCATCGCCCGGTTGAACTTTTCCAGATTGCTCTCGGATCGCTTGGGGTCCCAGTAGGGAATGGAAGGAAAACATGCGCCGATCAATTCTTCGCTGCTGAAGCCGGTCATGCGGCAAAAGGCCGGACTCACGTAAGTGATGCGGCCTTCGTTGGTGCGGGCGCGCAATCCGCCGGTAGACGAGGCTTCGAGCGCCTGACGGAACGTATCGGCCTGACGCAGCGCGCTTGCAGTGTTGATATGGGTTTCGAGTTGCAGGTGCATTCTCTTTACACCCAGGACGATGGCGAAACCGATGATTGCAATTTCCCCGACCGCCAGGATGGAGATGGGAAACCATGCCGTGCCACTGGGAGGAGGAATGGAGGCGGCGAGCAGGGTAGAACCCAGGCACGCCACGACCAACAGTAACAGCAAGACGTAAGGCCGCCATCCGATCTTGCCGGAGCGCCCGGTATCAGAGGAAGGAGGAACACGGTCTGGCATGTGGAGCGAAGCTTATGCAGTGGCTATGGCGCAAGCCGGGTGGATGTCGGATTGTTTCACTTTTGCCGAAAAAACCAATCTCGATGAAGTCATACTCAATTCTAGTTCAGTGCGCGAAAATATGCCAAGGTAAAACGTCACATCATTCCTGTGATATATGCCTCAGTATTTTGTTGAATCATCCGGTTGAACCATCCAGCCATGAATGGTGAGAATTACGCTCGGTACATGTTCATATCCTTCCAGATCAAAGAAAGTTACCACGATAATCATGTATTGACTGATCATCCATGTTAATCGTAAGGCGTTCACAAAATAATAATGCAAGTACGCTCAGTAATTATAAAGTATCATTACGACTTGTTTTTTGAAGGAAACCGTGCATTGTCACGGTTTTGCCAGGAGAGTGGCGTCGTTATGGCAGTTTCGCAAATCAGTGTTTTCCTTGAAAGCAGGCCGGGGCATTTGAAAAACATCCTCGATGCTTTCGAGGCCGCAGGAATCAATGTACGCGGATATTCGGCTTCCGATACGGGCGATTACGGGATTGCGCGCTTCATCCTGGATAAACCCGACATTGCGCTCGACGTACTG
>WRNU01000208.1 GCA_009776435.1 Betaproteobacteria bacterium
CGCGGACAGGGCGGATCGACCATCACCATGCAGGTTGCGCGCAATTTCTTCCTGTCGCGGGAACGGTCGTACAACCGCAAACTCTACGAAGTCCTGCTTGCCATCAAGATCGAGCGCAACCTCAGCAAGGATCAAATCCTTGAGTTGTACATCAACCAGATATTCCTTGGGCAGCGCGCCTATGGCTTTTCAGCCGCCTCCCAGATCTATTTCGGCAAACCGCTCGACAAGCTCACCCTGGCCGAAACCGCCGTTCTCGCCGGACTGCCCCAGGCGCCCACGAAGGCCAACCCGATCAGCAATCTCGCACTGGCGCAGCAGCGGCAACGCTACGTCCTGCGGCGCATGCTCGAAGCCGGGTTCATCAACGAAGCCCAGCATAAACAAGCCCTGGCCGAACCTCTGCGGATTGCTTCCGGCGGAGCCGCGCGGGATGCCGGCCTCATCAAGTCTTCGATACACGCCGAATACGTCGCCGAAATCGCGCGCCAGATCGCCGTCGAACAATTCGGCGATCAGATCACTTACCAAAGCGGCCTCAAGATCTTCACCACCATTACGCACGCCGAGCAGGAAGCCGCCTACGCAGCCCTGCGCAAGGGGGTCATGGATTACGACCGCCGCCGAGGCTACCGTGGCCCGGAAAAAGTGCTCTCCCTGCCACCCGGCGCATCGAACGGGGTAGTGGACGAAGACATCGCCTCGGCACAAGACTTCGGCGACCTGCTCGCCGCCGTCGTACTCGCCGCTACGCCCAAGGAAGTCACCGTCTATCGTAACGGGCAGACCATCGTCATCAACGGCAACGGGCTACGCTTCGCCGCGCCCCTGTTGAGCGAGAAAGCCCCGCAAGCCCGCCGCGTGCGGCGTGGCGCGCTGGTGCGCATCCGTAAAGCCGGCGAGGGCTGGGAACTCACCCAGTTGCCGGAAGTCGAGGCCGCTCTGCTTTCCATCGACTCTAAAACCGGCGCGGTACGCGCCCTGGTCGGAGGGTTCGACTACAACCGCAGAAAATTCAACAACGTCACCCAGGCCGAACGCCAACCGGGTTCCAGCTTCAAGCCCTTCATCTACTCTGCCAGCCTGGAAAAAGGCTACGCACCCGGCTCGCTCCTCATGGACGAACCCCTGTTTTATCCGGCAGGCGGCATTACCAAACAGCAATGGACACCGCGCAACTACGATGACAAATACAGCGGCATCATGACCCTGCGGGACGCCCTCACGTACTCGAAAAACATTCCGGCCATCCGCGTGCTCGAGGACATCACCCCGACCTACGCGCAAAGCTACGTCAGCCGCTTCGGTTTCGACGCCACCCACCATCCGCCCTATCTGACGATGGCTCTCGGCGCAGGATCGGTCACGCCCTGGGAGATGGCAACCGCCTATGCCGTATTCGCCAACGGCGGCTACCGCGTCAATCCCTACGTCATCAAGGAAATCCGGGACAGCAACGACAAACCGATTGCCCGCGCCACCCCGCTGGTGGTCGGCGAAAACGCCCCGAATGTGATTAGCGCACGTAACGCCTGGGTGATGACATCCATGCTCCAGGATGTCGTGCGCCGGGGCACGGCGGCTCGCGCCAGCAGCCTCAAGCGCAGCGATCTTGCCGGCAAGACCGGCACCACCAACGATTTCGTCGACGCCTGGTTCTGCGGCTACAACTCAAAAATCGTCGCCGTCTCCTGGGTCGGCTTCCCGACTCCGCGCAATCTCGGCAGGGGTGAGACCGGCGGCACTGCGGCGCTACCGATCTGGATCGACTACATGCGCACCGCGCTGGCCGGCACGCCGGAGACATCCATTCCGCGCCCATCGGGCATTGCCTACGCCAAGGTGCTGGACGGACGCCGCGAAGACGCCTACTACGCCGAAAACACGCCTCCTGCAATGCGGCCCCCGCCCACCAGGAGTTATGATGATGAGGAAGAGGAAGAACCAAGCGACTGGTTCCGTTCCCTGTTCGGAACTTCCGAGCGCCGTGGCGCGCCGCAGAGACAACAACGCGCCGCGCCGGTCGAGGACAGGCTCTTCAATTACCACTGAACGCGGGCGGGTCAGGATGCGCGGCAGGCATTGATCGCGGCGCGGGTATCGAGCGCCGCCCGGCGCGCGGCGGCGGCAAAATCTCCCCCCTCGCCCTCGCTCGCGTAAAGAATGGCGCGCGACGAATTGAGCATCAGCCCGAAACCGTCGCCCGTCTGCCCGGCCGACACCGACGCTGCAATATCTCCGCCCTGCGCGCCAATACCGGGCACGAGTAGCGGCATATCCCCCACCAGCGCGCGCACATGGGCCAGTTCATCCGGAAACGTCGCCCCCACCACCAGCGCGCAATTCCCGTTCGCATTCCATGCGCCGGAAGCGAGCCGGGCGACGCGTGCATAGAGTTTTTCGCCGTCAGCGAGATCGAGATTCTGGAAATCGGAACCACCGGGGTTCGAGGTGCGGCACAGCAGGATCACCCCCTTTCCCTCCCACGCCAGATAAGGCTCCACGGAATCGCGGCCCATGTAGGGATTCACCGTCACCGCATCCGCCTGGTAACGCGCAAAGGCTTCTTCCGCGTAGCGGTTCGCCGTACTGCCGATGTCTCCGCGCTTCGCGTCCAGGATCACCGGGACGCCCGGATGCCGCGCGTGGATGTGCCCGATCAGGGCTTCGAGTTGATCCTCTGCGCGACAAGCCGTGAAGTAAGCAATCTGCGGCTTGAACGCGCAAACCAGATCGGCTGTGGCGTCAACAATGTCTCGGCAAAACTCGAAAATGGCGCGCGGACTGCCTGCCAGCGACGGCGGCAAGCGAGCCGTATCGGGATCGAGTCCCACGCAGAGCAACGTATCGCGTTCCCGCCAGGCAGCCCGCAGGGACTGCATGAAATTCATGCTCATGTCCTTCTTCAGCCTGACACGAAATAATCCAGCGCGATTCCGGCGAAAACCGACGCCCCCACCCAATTGTTGCAAAGGAAAGCCCGCCAGCAGGCCGGACGCTGCCGCGTGCGGATGAGCAGAAACACGCGCCCCGCCACCAGCGCCGCCACGCCCACTCCGGCGAGGAATATCCAGCCCCGCCCGAACGCCAACCCCGCCACGGCAATGAGAGACAAGGCAAGCGCATAGCACAGCATCACCACCAGCACCTCGTGGCGGCCAAACGTGATGGCCGAAGTCCGGATGCGGCCCAACTTGATGTCGTCGTTGCGATCCACCATTGCATACGCCGTATCGTAGGAAATCACCCAGAA
>WRNU01000209.1 GCA_009776435.1 Betaproteobacteria bacterium
GTTCAGGGGGTCACTTTCCTTCCGCTTCGGGCTCACCCGCATGGGGCGTGCACACCTACGTCTGTAGTCAGCAACCATTCTCTTGATATTGGTTCACGGAACTCACGGCTTCCTCGAACACCGCAGGGGATGGTTCTTTGCGCAAACGCTGCCGCGCTGCCCAACTCTAGAAGAGTTTTTCCTGCTGGGCCAGCACCGCTTCGATGCGCATCTGCATATGCCCGATTCTACGCTTCAGTGTCGGCAAGTCAAACCCACGACCGTGCAGAAGTTGCAAAAATTCATGCGCGACGTTGAGCGCCGTCATCACTGCCAGGGTTTCGTTGCTCGCGCGCGTTTTCTTGCCCATCTCTTCGAACCGCTGCCCAAGATAGGCCACCGCTTCGAGCAGGCTCTCACGCTCGCGGGGGACGCACGCGACTTGGTATTCCTTGCCCAGGAGGTTGATGTCGAGCGTTTCGGACTCTTTCATTGCGGCCTCTTCATTGCGGCAGTTTGTCGAGCACGGCTTCGAGCTTTTCGGTGGCAAGGCCGATCTTGCTCGAAAGCTGGCGGTTTTCGGCTTCGAGCCGGGATTGATGCGCGCGCAGTTCGCGGTTTTCATCACGGAGCGCAGCATACATGCTGATGAGCTGTTCGAGCTGCGCTTCGAGACGGTTGAGTTCGACATCCATATTCAGCTTCCTTGACCTTGTACCTGGGTAACGTCGCGCACCGCGCCGGTGTCCGCCGAGGTGGTGAGCGCCGCGTAAGCCATCAGCGCCGCCGAGACGGAACGTTCGCGCCCGACAGGTTTCCATGCCGCGCTGCCCCGCGCCTGCATCGCCGCCCTGCGGCGGGCGAGTTCTTCGTCGGAAATCGCCAGATGGATGCTGCGTCCCGGGATGTCGATTTCGATAACGTCGCCGTTCTCGATCAGGGCAATCGCGCCGCCACAGGCGGCCTCCGGCGAGGCGTGGCCGATGGACAGCCCCGATGTGCCGCCGGAGAAACGTCCGTCGGTGAGCAGCGCGCATTGCTTGCCGAGACCGCGCGATTTGAGATAGCTCGTCGGATAGAGCATTTCCTGCATGCCGGGGCCTCCTTTCGGCCCCTCGTAACGGATGACGACCACGTCGCCCGCCTGCACCGAGTCGCCGAGGATGCCGTAGACGGCATCGTCCTGGCTCTCGAAAACTCTCGCCGTGCCGGAAAATTTCCAGATCGATTCGTCGACTCCGGCCGTTTTGACGATGCAGCCCTTTTCGGCAATGTTGCCGAAAAGCACCGCCAGCCCGCCGTCCTGGCTGAAGGCGTGAGCGCGGTCGCGGATCACGCCGCAGGCGCGGTCGAGGTCGAGTTCGGGCCAGCGTTTGTTCTGGCTGAAGGCTTTCAGGCTCGGTACGCCGCCGGGCGCAGCGCGGTAAAAAGCAAGCACATCGTCAGACGCTCGCGTCACGTCCCAACGCGCAAGCGCCTCATGCATCGTGCGGCTGTGCACGGTGGGCAGGTCGCGGTGAAGCAGCCCGGCCCGGTCGAGTTCGCCGAGGATGCCCATCACGCCCCCTGCGCGGTGAACGTCTTCTACGTGAACGTCGCTCGCCGCAGGGGCGACCTTGCACAGACAGGGCACGCGACGCGACAGGCGGTCGATGTCTTTCATGGTGAAATTCACCCCGGCTTCGCGCGCGGCGGCCAGCAGGTGCAGGACGGTGTTGGTTGAGCCGCCCATTGCCACATCGAGGCTCATCGCATTCTCGAACGCCTCGAAACGGGCAATCGAACGCGGCAGCACGGAGTCGTCGTCCTGTTCGTAGTACCGCTTCGCCATGTCGACGATACGCCGTCCGGCCTCGCGGAAAAGCCCCTCGCGGTCGGCGTGGGTCGCCACCAGCGTGCCGTTTCCCGGTAGAGACAGGCCCAACGCTTCGGTGAGACAGTTCATCGAGTTGGCGGTGAACATGCCGGAGCACGAGCCGCAGGTGGGGCAGGCCGAGCGTTCGACGGCTTCGACTTCATCGTCCGAACAGTTTTTGTCCGCCGCCTTGATCATCGCGTCGATGAGATCGAGCGACACGATCTGCGTTTCCCACTTGATCTTGCCCGCTTCCATCGGGCCGCCGGAGACGAAAATCGCCGGGATGTTCAGTCGCAATGCCGCCATCAGCATCCCTGGGGTGATCTTGTCGCAGTTCGAGATGCACACCAGCGCGTCGGCAGTATGGGCGTTGGCCATGTATTCGACCGAATCGGCAATCAGATCGCGCGAGGGAAGCGAATAGAGCATGCCGCCATGCCCCATCGCAATGCCGTCATCGATGGCGATGGTGTTGAATTCCCGCGCCACGCCCCCGGCGGCCTCGATCTCGCGCGCAACCAACTGGCCGAGATCCTTCAGATGCACATGCCCCGGCACGAACTGGGTGAAGCTGTTGGCGACGGCGATGATCGGTTTGCCGAAATCGCCGTCCTGCATGCCCGTGGCGCGCCAGAGCGCCCGCGCGCCCGCCATGTTGCGACCGGAAGTGGAGAGACTGGAACGGTACTGGGGCATGGGGCGCTCCGGGGAAGCGGAAAAGTCTTGAATTTTAATCCATTTATTCACGCAAACAGCGCGCCGACACTCGCCCCGCTGTGAATACGCTCGATGGCGGCGGCAAAAAGCGGGGCAACGGTCAGCACGGTGAGTTTGTCGAGTTGTTTTTCCTGCGCAACCTGCACGGTGTTGGCGACGACGATGGAGTCGATGGGCGCTTCGCGCAGACGCTCGATGGCCGGGCCGCACAGCACGCCATGCACCGCGCCGGCATGGACGCTTTTCGCCCCGGCGGTGCGCAGGGTTTCGATGGTCGAAATCAGCGTGCCGCCTGTGGAAATTTCATCTTCAAAGATCACGGCATCGCGCCCGCCCACTTCGCCGACCACCTGCCCCTGTTTGACCAGCGTGTCGGTGATGCGGCGCTTGTCGATGATCGCCATCGGGATGCCGAGCCGTTCGGAAAAACGCCCGACCCGCTTGGCCCCTCCTGCGTCGGTCGCCACCGCAACCATGTTCGAGAGATCGAAGCGGCTGCGGAAATGTTCGGCGATGACCGGGATTGCGGTCAGGTGGTCGACCGGCACGCTGAAGAATCCATGTACCTGATCGGCGTGCAGATCCATCGTCAGCACGCGGTTCGCCCCGGCGGCGACGAGCATGTCGGCCATCAGCCGCCCGGTGATCGAAATTCTGGGTTTGTCCTTTTTGTCCGAGCGCGCGTAGGA
>WRNU01000210.1 GCA_009776435.1 Betaproteobacteria bacterium
ATGCTGACCGAACACAAGGAAACCTGGTTCGATGACGAAATCGAAGAGAGTTTTTTGATGGGACGTGAAAAGGGCCGGGAAGAAGGCCGGGAAAAGGGCCGGGAAGAAGGCTTGGAAAGAGGCTTGGAAAGAGGCCGCGAAGAAGCCCTGATGTCTGTTGCTCGGAACATGCTCAAGTGTGGCAAGTCCGTCCAGGAAATCGTGGAAGCGACCGGGCTTCAATCGGAGACGGTGCAGTCCCTGTTGCACTGAACCGGCTTCCCGGTGGGCACGCTTCGCTTTGCCCACCCTACCGAGCGCGCGACATCTAGCGCGATTCCAGAATCAAACGCTCAAAGGCAGGTTGTGGCGGACGGGCGTTGTTCTCGTGCAGACGAGAGAAAACATCGAACTGTTCATCCGAGAGCGTCATCGGCTCTTTCATCACCACCCATAGCACGCCTTCGGTACAGGGCGGCATGGTGAGCGAACCCATGTAGAGATAATGCGCCGGACTCGCCGGCAGGAATGCGGCCATGTCCAGCGTGGCCTGGGGCGTGTAACGATCTCCCCTTTCCAGCGGCAGGTTGTTGAGCAGGGCTTGCAACGGGGCGCTGGACTGGCCACCACGCGCAAACTGCACGGCCAGCACCGCAATCCGACCATTGCCGTCACGATGGAAAAAATGCGCCTCCATGTCGGCCATCTTCTCGCCGATGCGCGTCTCGGCCGGACGATGCAGGGTAAAACCTTCCAGCGCGAAACGCTGTCCGCGCACTTCCATGCTCATGCCTTCGGCGATTTTGACTCGCAACTGCCGGGGGGCGTTGATGAGAACGAAACTCCCCGGACGATAGTCGAGCTTCACCGGATCGAGATCGACCGCGATGGGTTTGCCTTCCGTGAAGTCGATCGGAGACTGCCGTTTGCCCTCGTCGCACAGTTTCCATTCCGGGCGCATTCTTCCCCAGAACTCCGGCCCGATTGCGCCGGAGTAACCCCAATCCTCGCCCTCTTCCGGGGATGGAGCTATCAGTTGCGCGGGCGTGGGCGGTCGGCGGTTTGCCGAACTTTGTTTCGGCGTGGCGGGAGCGGGCAAAACGAGAGGTTGCGCCGCCGGTTCGCGCCGGGGGGGTGGCGAAGCGTCGGGAGGCCGTTTCTGCAAGGGCGGAGCCGCAGGGAACTCGGGGCGTTTGGGCGCTGCCGGGGTCTGCGGCACGGCTGGCATCGGAATGGGTTTGATCTGTGGAGGAAGGGGTGGGACGAGCGTGACCGGGGGCGATGTCGACGGCGAATCCGTGGCGGCCAGCGTGAGCGGAGGTTTTTGCAGCGCGTCGGCGACAGGGAGCAGCATGGCCCTGGGGGGCGACGGAGCCGCTTCAACGGAATCGGCAGGGGCGATCTGTTGGGAGACGGGCGATTCTTCCGGAGGCGAAGCCGGGATATTTCGGCTCGCCGGGACGGGTTCGGCGGGCTGAAGGGCATTGCGGGCGGCCCGATCGGCTGCGTCGGCCAGTTTGTCGAGTCGATTCATGGCCTTCTTCTGGGCCGCCTTGCGATCCCGACGGGCGGCGGTTGCGGGAGCGGCTTTGCGATCCCGTTCGGCGACGACGGGGGCTTCGGGCAGGCCGCACACCTTGCGCCATATCTGCTCGTCGATCGAATTGTTCCGCACTGTCATCGGATGTTGTTCAGGCACGGCCTCCTCGCGGAGAATGTCGCCCTGATCGTCCATGTACACCCGCTTGATGGTCGTGAAATTCCGGCCCAGGCAATCGTAGCGGTTCAGCGCCTTGATCGTGCGGTATCCGGCCTGTTTCGCCTCGGAGTCGTTCAACACGATCCGCCCCCACGACACCTTTGCGCTGTGCTCCGCGCTGAAAACGGCGGAAGCATTGATCTCGACCGTGTAACCGCCGTTGTCGACGATTTTTTCCCACTCGTCCGCGCGCGCCGTCGCGGGAGCCGCTGCCGTGACGGCAACGAGCGCGAGGGCGCATGGCAGGCGCAGGAGAAGGCGCGGTTTCATCACCGTTTATCCGTGGGTCGCAAGATCCATAGGTGCGAGCTTACTGCGCGACGCAAAAACAGCGGGCCATTTGAAGCGGACAGGTGTGACTTTCTGCGTTTCTGCGCGTGGAATGGCATGCGCACATAAAAAAACCGGCTGGATGTCCAGCCGGTTTGAAGGGGGGAGTTGGCTAACCGATTAGCGGCAGGTTGCTGGCAGGTATCTTTGATCTATGCCACCGGCAGGGGCGCATACCCAAGAGAGGACGGCCGTTTCTGTACCCCTGGTGAAACTTCCAGTCGTAGCAGCGGTGCTACCATCAGGGTTGGGAGTAGCATTAATGTGCGGCGTGAGCGTTATCCCATTACCAGCAGCAAGCTGCGGAATATTCCGGGCTACTACGGTGATGACGCCAGTATTGCTCGTGGTGAGCGTGGCAACGTACTGGGAAACCGGGCCTGTAGTGTTTTCACCACATCCAAAACCATTGGCGACTGGGCCACCATTCAAGCCTGATTGAGAAACTTCGGTAATGGTCGTGCGACAGGAAGACGCGGCCATGATGACCTCGGACATCCGGGCGCGTGCGGTGTAATCCTGATAGGCGGGCAGCGCGACGGCAGCCAGGATGCCGATGATGGCAACGACGATCATCAGTTCGATCAGTGTGAAACCTTGTTGAATCTTTTTCATTTTGAAACTCCTTGTTGGGGGAGGGGGTGACGGCGGTTTTTCCGCTGAACTGGATACAGCAAGCGCCGTGCCCGGTTGCCACGGCCTTCCGTCGTGACAGGAGTCTCGAAATGTAGGGCCAAAAACGACAATCCGAGTAACAGATTGTCAAAAACCGACAATCTGCCGCCCGGATTGTTAGGTTTGGACGGCTCGGCAGGCGTCCTCGAGGTGGTCGAAGACTCTGGCGGAGCCACGTACCGTGCTGTCTATACCATCAAATTCGGCGAAACGGTTTATGTGCTCCATTGTTTTCAGAAGAAATCGACGCACGGTATTGCGACACCCAAGCCAGACATGGACTTGATTCGGCAGCGGTTGAAAGCAGCGGAGGCACATGCCAAAGGGGAAAAGAAATGATCGAAATTGAAGAAGGCACCAGCAACGTCTACGCCGATTTGGGCATGGCCGACGCTGACGAAATGATCGTCAAGGCGCAGCTTGCAACCAAGATTGGCGAGATTATCAAGAGCCGCAAATG
>WRNU01000211.1 GCA_009776435.1 Betaproteobacteria bacterium
GTGTAGGCCGGGATGAGTTTGCAAGCCCCTGCACCGCGACCNCCCCGTCAGGCTTCGCCTGCCACCCCTCCACGGGAGGGGAATGTCTGGAGTCGAATCGAAACGGCTCTAACTCGAAGGCTTGTATTTTGATGACATTCGATCTCTTGTGGCTTGCCTATCCCCTGCTGGGCATCGTGGTGGGGTTTCTTGCCGGGTTGTTCGGGATAGGTGGGGGCAGCATCATGGTTCCGATGCTGATCACCCTTTTTCTCGCCCAGGGATTTCCGCGCGAACAAATGGTTCACATGGCGCTCGGCACGTCGATGGCCTCCATCATGCTCACCTCGGTCTCCAGTCTGCGCGCGCACCATGCGCGTGGCGCAGTGCAGTGGGAAATCGTCCGGCAAATCACGCCGGGCATTCTCGCGGGCACCTTTTTAGGCACCTTCATCGCCTCGCGCCTCAATACCGTGCCGCTGGCGGTGTTCTTTGCCTGCTTCCTGGGTTTCGTTGCCGCTCAACTGCTGTGCGATGTCAAACCGAAACCCACACGCGAATTGCCGGGCCGTTCCAGCATGATTGCCGTGGGGCTCTTCATCGGTTTCATCTCGGCGCTGGTCGCCATCGGCGGCGGCGCGCTTTCCGTGCCTTTCATGATCTGGTGCAACGTCGAGGCGCGGCGCGCCATCGGCACCTCGGCGGCCATCGGCTTTCCCATTGCGCTGGCAGGCTCGGCAGGCTATCTCCTGAACGGCTGGACAGCGGAAGGCATGCCGCCCTATACCCTGGGTTACATCCATTTGCCTTCCCTGGCGCTGATCGGCGGAGTCAGCATACTCGTGGCCCCGCTCGGCGCGGCCTGCGCCCACCGCATGCCGGTAGCGACGCTGAGAAAATTCTACGCCGGGCTGCTGATCCTGCTCGCGCTCAAGATGCTCCATAGCGTGTTCGCGTAGGGGTGCGATTCATCGCGCCCTGGTTGGTCACATCCGGATTACGGTGTCTGCTGGTGTGCATCGCGTTCGTAACCATTGTACGCATCGCGGCCGCCGTCATTGGGCGCGATAAATCGCGCCCCTACAACAACAACATGTACTCACGCGCCGCCCGCGTTTCCCTTGCGTGCGCCAACGCCTCCATGGCTTCGGCGCAGCGGACGCGCACGGGCAGGACGAGGTGGCGGCGGCGATCCCGCGATTTGAGCTCCATGAAGTGAATCGCCGCCGCGTCGGCATCGTGACAGGCATCTTCCTGGATGACGCCTCTGCGCGTTACCCACAGCCGCATCGGATCGAGGCTCAACGCCTGTTCGGGCTGCATCAGAAAATCGGCCAGTTCATCAATGATTTCCTTGGGTTGCAGGGACTGGAATTGCCGTTGCAGACGTTCGTCCAGCGCGGTGATGCATCGCTCCGGGAAGATCGCGCCCGCCTGAGTGCGTCGGCGAACCCGTTCCATTTCGCGTTCGGCATGGAGTGACCTGTAAGTCTCCCGTGCGCGAGCGAGATGTCCGGCGAAAGTGAGCAACAGGCTGTCGAAAGCTGCTTTCAGAAAAGCATCGCGGGCCGAAGCAGGATTATCGGCGGGCAGAATGACCGTTTGATTGGCAAACTGAAGCAGCGTCTGCGGGACATCGGTCATAACGATCTCGCCCTGCAAGGCCACGCCCAGCACTTTTTTGTCCATCCGCCGCGCTGCCATCAGGGCGATGAAACTGTCTTCCTGCCAGGATCGAGGCTCGGCGAGATAGGTACGTACCGGTTCGCTGGCAATCAGCATGGAGTCGATGTCGTCGGCAGAGGCAAACAGGGCGTGCACCAGTGGATCGCTGGAAAAGCTGGGCCGGTCGATCGTCACCGCCGGCGGAAGGCTATCCACCAACCCGGCGCAGAATTTGCGGGCATGCGCTACCGGCGCGGCCAGCCGAGCGGCGAAACCCGGAGCCACGGCAAGCGTTTTATCCACCAGGGCCGCAATACGCTGCAACCCCGCCTGATCGTCCGGGTCGAGCGGGGTTGCAGGCCGGAAACGAGAGAAAAACCGGGGAAACAGACTCATCGGAGCGAATTCATCGGAAGCAAGCCTCGCTTTGAGACTGACATGGGAGAGGGGAGAGGGCATGAAAATCCAGAGACCCGAAACCATGCCCTGTTTTTCCAGGAAAAGGGCATGGTTTTTTAACGCTGAGAGCCGTTTTTTTTGAGGTATACCGGCCTCCCGCTCCCGGTCAGCGATTCTTTCCGTCATACGGGCTTGAAAACCCTCTGCCTCGCCCCTATTATTAGCACTCGTTGCACATGAGTGCTAACGCCCGATCAACATCGGGATCCGAACCATTTTTCGGCGGGCGCGATGCCCGCTTCGTTGATTCTGAAAGAGAGGAGCCAAACCAATGAAAATTCGTCCCCTGCACGATCGTGTGATCGTCAAACGTCTGGAAGCCGAGCGCAAGTCTGCTGGCGGTATCGTCATTCCGGACTCTGCGGGTGAAAAACCCGACCAGGGCGAGGTACTGGCCGTGGGCAAAGGCAAAATCCTTGAAGACGGCGAGGTTCGTCCGATGGCCGTCAAGGCTGGCGACCGTGTCCTGTTCGGCAAGTACGCCGGACAAACCGTCAAGGTCGATGGCGACGAACTGCTCGTCATGCGCGAAGAAGACATCATGGGCGTGGTCGAAGCCTGAGCGCCTCAACTCACTGACCCTCACTGACCTTTTCCTCTTTCCGGTTTTCACCCAACCGAATTTTTTCTGGAGTCCATTAAATGGCATCTAAAGAAGTCAAGTTTGGCGATTCCGCGCGTGATCGCATGATCGCCGGCGTCAACATCCTCTCCAACGCCGTCAAGATCACCCTCGGTCCCAAGGGCCGCAACGTCGTGCTGGAGCGTTCCTTCGGCGCCCCCACCGTCACCAAGGACGGCGTTTCCGTCGCCAAGGAAATCGAACTCAAGGACAAGTTCGAGAACATGGGCGCGCAAATGCTCAAGGAAGTCGCTTCCAAGACTTCCGACATTGCCGGTGACGGAACCACTACCGCCACCGTGCTGGCCCAATCCATCGTGCGCGAAGGCATGAAATTCGTCGCCGCCGGCATGAACCCGATGGATCTCAAGCGCGGTATCGACAGAGCGGTCGTCGCCACCGTCGACGAGTTGAAGAAGATTTCCAAGCCCTGCCAGTCCAACATCGA
>WRNU01000212.1 GCA_009776435.1 Betaproteobacteria bacterium
TCGTTCTCGTTCGACCTGCGCGAAGGCATCGCAGCGCTCAGCTACGATCGCTACACAGGTTCTCTGGCGCAGCAAAACCAGGCGCAGGGACTGAGCACGGCTCAGATCGGCTCACTGGGGGGCGATCTTTTTGTTCTGGCGCAGGGCGACATCCACACCAGCGGCGCGTTTCTCTCCAGCGCAAATGATCTCATTTTGCAGGGGCAGGACATCCGGATCGGCAGCATCCAGACGTTGGAGCGCGACGGGTTCGAGGCCAAAAGCCGGAACCGGGGCATCCAGATCAACATCGACCTCGTGCCCATCGAATTGAAACAACTGCGCGAAACCTACCGGGGCATCGACAAAGCGTTCAGCGGCGGCAGTTTCGTCGACCGGCTGCTGGCCTTCGACCAGGGCAACCAGCGCGCCTTTTGGGCAGCGATCGAACCTGTGGTCGCAATCGACGCGCTCTACACCAAAGGCAAGGACAGCCAGGAGGTTCTGTTGACCCGCACCACCGGCAGCGGGCTGCTGGCCGCAGGCAACCTGCTCGTTCAGGCGGAGCAGGATCTCAACATCGAGGGCAGCACGCTATTCGGCGAAACGGGCGTGCTGCTTGGCGGGCAGAATGTCTCCATTCTCGATGCCCGTGGCAGCCTCGACGAAACCGCCCAACGCACCCTGAGCCAGCACGGCATGCAAACCGAGGGGGCGGCGCGTGTATTCATCGGTTACAAGAGTTGGAATGATCTGCTCGACAGCGCCAAAGCGACGAGTCTGGCGAGCCAGATCGGCAGCGGAGGCGATGTGTTGATCGAGGCCCAGGGCGACTACGTGCAGCGCGGCAGCGAACTGAGCGCGGCGGGCGACATTGCGATCGGGGCGCAATCCATCCTGATCGCCGCCGCCGAGCCCCCCTACCAATGGGACGAAGAGCACCGCTACCGCCACAGCGGCATCCGCGTGGCGCTGAACGTTCCGATCGCGGACGCGCACGACAAAGCGCGCCGCTCCGCCAGCCGCGTCGGGCAAAGCAACGACGACCGCATCAACACCCTGGCGGTCGCCAACACTGCCTGGGACGCCTATCAGGCCTACCAGCTCTGGAGCAACGGCGGCAAAGACGGCAACGGCAACCTGTTCAACGTCTCGATCACTTACACCTACCAGGACGCCAAAGACACCGCCCACAGCGAAGGCAATCGCGTCTCCCCCAGCCAGGTTCGGGCGGGCGGCACGCTCAGTCTGAGCGCCTGGGGCGCGGGGGAGCATTCCAACATCGCCATCATCGGCTCGGACGTGTCGGGCCTGCTCGGCACCTGGCTCGCAGCGGAGAACCGGATCGACCTGTTGGCGGCCGGCACGGCCCGGCTCGACGAGAGCGATAGCCGCTCTGCGGGCGGCAATATCGGGGTGGCTTTGTCTTTCGACAATGGCATCAGTCTCGGCATCACGGCCGGGGGCAACTACGGCTACGGCTATGGCGACGGCGAAGAAATCGTCTGGCGCAACACCCACGTCGGGCATGCCGACAGTCCGACCGTGCTCCAAAGCGGCGGGCTGACCACCCTGCGCGGCGCGCAGGTATTGGGGCACAGCGTCGACCTGGATGTCGGCGGCCTGCACATCGAAAGCCTGCAGGACACCTCCACCTTCCAGGGCCATCACGAAAACGCCTACGCTCAGGTCACCATCGGCTACGGCTTCTCGGCCTCGGGCGGCTATGGGCAGAGTGATGTCAAGGCCGACTACGCAAGCGTGATCGAACCCTCCGGGATCCTGGCCGGAGACGGCGGCTACCGGATCAACGTGCAGGGCAACACGCACCTCGCAGGCGGGCTCATCACCAGCACGCAGCAAGCCGAAGACGAGGGGCTGAACCGCTTCACGACCGGCACGCTCACGGCCGTCGATCTCCACAACCTCAGCCAGTACAAAGGCACGGCCTACGGCATCGGGATGAGCGCCGGCAAAAACAACAAGGACAACAAGAGTTGGGAGAGCAGCATCGGCTACGGGCACGACAGCCACAAGGAGACGAGCGTCACCCCTAGCGGCATCAACACCGCCAACATCGCCATCACCGACGAAGCGGGCCAGCAACGGCTTACCGGGCAGAGCGTCGATGAGAGTATCGCGGCGATTCACACCGACATCACGACAGACGATGCCCACGCGCATAGCGGCGCGTTGCAGAACAAGTTCGACAAGGACGAAGTGTTCCGGGAAATCGAGTTGCAAGTGGACGTGACCCGCGAGTTCCAGCGCAACGCCAACGCGGCGATCGGAGCTTACTACGACGCGAAACAGGCCGAACTGCGCGAGAAATTGCACGCAGTCCTGAACGACAGGGAAAGCACCCCCGAGCAGAGGATAGCGGCGGCGGAAGCACTCTACGGCACGGCCTATCAGCGCGCCTTCCTGCAAACGTTGGTGGCCCTGATTTCGGGCGCCCCGCCCGACGTGTTCGTCACCCAGGGGCTACTACAACAAGCCGCGATCAAGATGCGCGAGGAGTCGTTCAAGAACTCGGCCCTGTTCAAGGGGGTGGTGGATGCCAAAGACCCCGACGGAAAGGTGTTCTCGAACCTCTCCATGCTGAGCGGCTGGTTCGACGGGATCGCGCTGGGTGGGGTGCGGATTACGCTGGATACGATTTGCGGGAAGGCGAATGAGAGGTGTCGGAGGGAAAAGGACGAATTTGGTGACTTCGTGATCGGCCCAGACGGGCTTCCCAAGCTGGAATTGGACAAGTATGGGCATGTTCAGTTCGATGGCGACGAAAATTACCCGACGCTGACAGAACTCTTCAGTACCTTGAACGAAGATACCGCCAAAATGTACGGTGCAACGGGCGGCTCCCAAGCAATCCCTGGCTACATGTTCTCCCGAACCTGGGGCGCGTACGACCCTGGAGATTTCTTTGACCTTCTGGTAGAGAGCTTCGCGGGGACGCACGACTTTATCGGCGGACAAATCACTGGGTTGTACGACGAGCAAGGCAACACCTCGCGCGGGCGCAGCAATTTGACCGAAAAGGCAATAGACACTTGGGCGGTCATAGCGGTATTCCCTGCTGCGCCCTTCGCGTTGTCCGACCTGGTCTCGTCGGAGCTGATGCAGATTCTGTTCAAAACGGGGGGAAAATGAGC
>WRNU01000213.1 GCA_009776435.1 Betaproteobacteria bacterium
AGTTTCCTCGGCGAAGCGCCGGGTTTCATCCGCTTCAGCCTGCTGCAAGGGCCGCAGACTGAGGAATACACGCTCTTCGCTTCCCACACCGAATGGGAAAACGAAGCAGCCTTCGAGGCGTGGACGCGCTCCGAAGCCTTTCGCAAGGCTCACGCCAACGCCGCCAGGACGCCGCGTGAAATTTACCTTGGGCCACCGGAACTGGAATTGTTCGACTCCGTTCTGTAAGCCAGCAAAACTGCGGCTTTCACCACCCCCTGCCGAGAGTGGAAGGATTCCGGCCTTCGATGCAAAAGACCTGGGCGCCCGAGAGCGCGTTAGCCATATGAAATATTCTTAAAAAGGCGCAGGGCGCGATGTGTGCTGAACATGGGTCAAACGCAATCCCCGCCATTTATGGCGTGGTGACTCAAAAATTAAATGGTAGATGCAAAATTCGGTGACAGAATGCAATGTCTTTATATATACTACGCAATTGACTGTACAACAAAAAGTCAGGTAGTGATGACTGCCTTTGCGCAATCCTTATGGTCAAACGTTTCATTCAAATGTCCTTATTGATGCCATAAGGATGAAACGGGAACCGCTGGTATCCGGGATTGCTTTCGGCACTTGTTCAGCTTTTTGAGTCACCCCTGCCCGAAGGCAGGAGGTTTCTCGATACAACCTTGTGGAGCCTTCGGCTCCCGGATACGTTTTGTCTCGCTTGACTCAGCCATAAATGGCGGAGACAAGCGCGAAACCCGTGTTCATATCAACATCAGGCACAAAGGAGATGCCGTGAGCGAAGAGAACGCCTCGCACAAGGAAGCCGCAATGAGTGATGGAAACGGCATGGACGAAGAAGTCGCCGCGAGTGAAGAAAATGCCACGAATGAAGAAAACGCCGTGGCCACTCCCGACAGTCTTCCCCCGAAAGCTTCCAACTGGCTGGAGATCCTGTTGTCCTTCCTGCTGCTTCCGTTGCCATGAGCGAAGAGAACACCTCGAACAAGGAAGAGGACATGAGTGATGAAAACGGCATAAACGAAGAAGTTGCTACGAATGAAAAAAGCGTTCTGAGCGAAAAAATTGGCGTAGATGAAGAAGGCGTTGCTGGAGAAGACATTGCAAGTGAAGAAAGTGCCACGAATGAAGAAGGTGTCATGATCGAAGAAAATGGCATGGGTGAAGAAATCGCCACGAGTGAAGAAAATGCCATAGGTGAAAAAAGTACCGCACTGGTTCTCTACATCCCTCCCCCGAAAGCCCCCAACAGGCTGATGTTCCTGTTGTTTTTGTTGCCATTTCGGGTCTTGCGCTGGCTGACCCGCCGGATTTTCGGCGAATCGTTCAAGTGGTCTCCGCGTTGGGCGGCGCCTGCCGGGCGAGGCGTTGCGGCTGCGGCGGGATATGCGCGGCGTTATCCTGTCCAGATCGCCGGTGGTGTGCTGGCATTGGCGGCGATGGCGGCAGGCTGGGCATGGTGGGAAGCGCAACCCAGGCCGCCCGAACCACCCGAACCCGCCAAGGTGGTCTTGACGGTAAAGAATCCTGAGTGCACCAATTACGGTTTCGACGAGCCAATAGTGAGTCCGCTGAAAATCTCGTTTTCGGAAGAGGTGGCGGCGTTGGACAGCGTCGGCAAGGAGGTGGCGAGCGAAAACATCACCATATCGCCGCCCCTGGCCGGAAAGTGGAGATGGGAAAGCGCCACAGTGCTGGTGTTTCTTCCAGAGACCGATTGGCCGATCGATAGCTGGCATACGGTGAAATTCTCTCCCGAGATGTTCCGCCCGGAAGCCCGCATCGACAGTTATAAAACGGGGTTTCAGACAGCGCGTTTCGGGGCGCGTCTCCTGCGCGCACACTTCGAGCAGAATCCGACCGATCAGGAAGACATGAAAGTCTCGGCGTCGATCAATTTCACGCATCCGGTCGATACAGCCGATTTCGTGAAACGAGTGAGTATGGCGCTGGAAGGACAGGAAAAGGGGTTCTTCGGCCAAGGAGGTGAAAAGAAGACAGGTTTCGAAGTGAGTTTCGACGAAAAAAAACTCTACGCTTACATCCATTCGGAAAAGTTGCCGGTTCCGGACAAGGGACAGACGATACGTGTGACGGTCGATAAAGGTGTGCGTGCCGCTATCGGCGGCAATAAGACGACTGAGGCGCTGACCGCGACGGCGTATATTCCGGCGCTCGATGGCTTGAAAGTCTCCAATATCGAATTGGCGGGCGTCATCAACGACAGATATCAGCCGGAGCAGGTGTTGATGCTGGAATTGTCGATGCCGGTGAGCAAGCAGAAGGCAAAAGACATCGTGAAAGTCTGGCTGTTGCCGAAACAGCCGCCGGAAGGGGATACGCGGCGCGAGGGATTGGAAGCCGATGAGATATACCCCTGGAGCATCACATCCGTCGATTCGGATCTGCTCAAGGTCGGTAAACCCCTGAAACCGGAAGCGTTGCCGGATTCAAGTGGAGACGAGGTAGTCCACGCGTTCAACTACCGTTACCAGGCGCCGCCGGGGCGCTATATTTACGTGCATGTGCCCAAAGGACTGAAGGCGTTTGGAGGACACCATCTGGCCGAAGACGCGGAGTACGTTTTCCAGGTGCCTGTCTTTCCGCCCGTGGCGCAGATCATGGCACAGGGTTCGCTGTTGTCGTTGTCGGGCGAGCGCAAATTATCGGTGATGGCGCGCGACGTTCCGGCGATTCGTTATTCGATTTCCCGCGTGGTGCCGCAACAATTGCAGTATCTGGTCAATAAGAGCCTGCGCTACAGCAGCGATTTTTCAAATCCGAGCCTGGACAATTACCACGGCAGCGTAAACGAGCTCGATATTGCCGAGCGTTTCGAGAAAGTCGTCGAACTTCCGGTGCTGGAGCCAGGCAAGCCGCAGTATCAGGCGTTGGATTTGACCGAATACCTCGGTCAGGCCGGGAAGAAGCGGCGCGGCGTTTTCCTGCTGCGGGTGCAAGGCTTCGACCCGAAGACGAAGCAGGTTGTCGAGGACCAGGATGACCAACCAGTACAGGATAGCCGACTGGTGATGGTGAGCGACCTGGGACTGATCGAGAAGAAAAACGTCGATGGCAGCCACGACCTTTTCGTGCAGTCGATCCACCGAGGCGG
>WRNU01000214.1 GCA_009776435.1 Betaproteobacteria bacterium
AGCGGGTTGACCCTGCTCCTGCCGCATGGTTACGAAGGGCAGGGGCCGGAGCACACTTCCGCGCGGCTGGAACGCTTCATGAACATGGCGGCGGAAAACAACTGGCAGGTCTGCGTTCCCACCACCCCTGCGCAGATCTTCCATCTCCTGCGCCGTCAGATGTTGCGCAAGCTGCGTAAACCCTTGATCGTCATCACGCCGAAATCGCTGCTGCGTCACAAGGAAGCGATCTCAAGCATCGAAGAATTCGCCGATGGCCAATTCCAGACCGTGATTCCCGAGATCGAACCGCTCGACAGCAAGAAGGTCACGCGCATCGTGCTGTGCCAGGGCAAGCTTTACTACGAACTGCTTGCCTATCGCCGGGAGCAAAAGATCACCAACGCCGCGCTGGTTCGCATCGAACAGCTCTACCCGTTCCCGGTACAGGCATTTACCGCCGCGATAGAGCAGTTCCCCAACGCGAAGGAAGTCGTCTGGTGTCAGGAAGAGCCGCGCAACCAGGGCGCCTGGTACTGGCTGGCCTCACGGCAACATCTGGTGAACGTCCTCGGTACCCGCCGCAAACTGCTGCTGGTCAGCCGTCCTGCTGCCGCCTCGCCTGCCGTGGGCTACCACGCCAAGCACATGCAGCAACAGAAGGACATCATCGAACACGCATTCGGACCGATTCAGGAAACGACTCCGCAATCGCCCAACTAACCAATAAGCACAGAGGGATGCTCTCATGTTAATTGAAGTCAAAGTACCGCAACTCTCCGAGTCCGTGTCCGAAGCCAGTCTCGTGGCCTGGCACAAGAGAGCCGGAGAACCCGTTGCGCGCGATGAAAACCTGATCGACATCGAAACCGACAAGGTCGTGCTCGAAACCCCGGCGCCTGCCGACGGCGTCCTCGTCGAAATTCTCAAAAACGATGGAGAGACCGTCACTTCGGGCGATCTGATCGCCCGGATCGACACCGAGGCCAAGGCGAGTGCCGAGGCGCCCGCCGAGGCGGCCCAACCCGCTGCTGCTGCGCCTGCCGCTGCCAGTGCCGGAACTGCGGGCGAACCCAGTCCGGCGGCGCGCAAGATACTGGAAGAAAAAGGCGTTCCTGCCGCTTCCGTGAGCGGAACGGGCCGTGGCGGACGTGTCACCAAGGAGGATGCTGTGTCGGCCAAGGCGCCTTCCGCGCCTGCTGCGGCGAAACCCGCTGCCGCGCCTGCCGCCGCCGTGGCCTTCGTCGGCGACCGTCCGGAAGAGCGTGTTCCCATGACTCGCCTGCGCGCTCGCATTGCCGAGCGTCTCATCCAGTCCAAGAACGAGAACGCCATTCTCACCACGTTCAACGAAGTGAACATGGCTCCCGTCATGGCCCTGCGCAAGCAATACGGCGACAAGTTCGAGAAATCCCACGGTGTGCGCCTCGGTTTCATGGGATTCTTCGTCAAGGCTGCCGTTGCGGCGCTCAGGCGGTATCCGATTCTCAACGCCTCGATCGACGGTAACGACATCATCTACCACGGCTACATCGACATCGGCGTTGCCGTGGGCAGTCCGCGCGGCCTCGTCGTTCCCATCCTGCGCAACACCGAAATCCTCTCGGTGGCCGAAATCGAACTCAAGATCGCCGAGTTCGGCAACAAGGCCAAGGATGGCCGTCTGTCGATGGAAGAGCTTACGGGCGGCACCTTCTCCATCTCCAATGGAGGGGTGTTCGGTTCCATGATGTCCACTCCCATCATCAACCCGCCGCAATCGGCCATTCTCGGCATCCATGCCACCAAGGATCGCCCGGTTGCCGAGAACGGTCAGGTCGTCATCCGGCCCATCAACTACCTGGCGCTTTCCTACGATCACCGCATCATCGACGGACGGGAAGCCGTTCTCGGCCTGGTTGCGATGAAAGAAGCCCTGGAAGATCCGGCGCGGCTGATATTGGATATTTGACTTGACGCACAAACGCGTTCCCCTTCCCCTGACAAGGGAAGGGGATGAATGGGTGTCGGGTAATGCCATTGTGTATTTTACCCATTTAGGATGCTGTTTCAGCGGAAAATCCTGATCCATGTTGAGACTTTATCTCGACCTTTGCTGCTTCAATCGCCCGTTTGACGACCAGAGTCAACTCAAGGTGAAGCTGGAAACGGAGGCGAAGCTTGCCATTCAGGAGCGCATTTTGGATGGTGTTTATGAGCTTGCCTGGTCGTACATCATGGATTTTGAGAATGCCCAGAATCCGTTTCCTGTCAAAATGAGCAGTATTGCGGACTGGAAAGTCTTTGCTTGTGCCTGCGCATCAGAAAATGACAATGTCATTTATTTTGCGGAATCCCTGGCGAGCAAGGGCATCAAATCCTGCGATGCACTACATATTTCCTGTGCCGTAGAAATGCTGTGTGATTATTTTGTCACCACTGACAGGAAACTGCTCAATACGCCGGTGGAAGGCATTACAATCATCAGCCCCACTCGCTTCATAGAGGATCAGGACTAGTCATGGAAACCGAAACCGTGCTGCGTCAGAAAGGGATGCTTGTTCTGATAGAACATTTGGGTAGGGTGAATGCCGAGCGTTTTATCGCCTTGATGAACAGGGAACCGTTTGATTACACCGAATGGCGGCGTGACCTGTTTGAGGGTCAAACTGTCCGAAAACTCAGTTCGGCGGCGATGAAGGCGCAACAGTCATGATGGATGGCACTGGGGAGAGTGCGATGAGTTACCCGCGCTACGTCAATTCTTCCAACCTTTAACTGAAGGAAATTCCGAACATGTCAAAAGAATTCGATATCCTCGTCGTCGGCGGCGGTCCCGGCGGTTACGTCGCCGCCATCCGCGCCGCGCAATTGGGCTTCACGGTTGCCTGCTGCGAGTCCAACCCTTATGCCGATCCCAAGGGCGAACCGAGATTGGGCGGCACCTGTCTCAACGTCGGCTGCATCCCCTCCAAGGCGCTGCTCCACACTTCGCACCTGTTTGAAGAAGCCGCTCACGGCTTTGCGAAGCAGGGCATTGAAACAGGTACGCCGAAAATCAACGTCTCAAAGATGCTTGCCCGCAAAAACGGCATCGTCGACCAGCTCACCGGCGGCATCAAGATGCTGTTCAAGAAAAACAAGGTCACTTTCCTG
>WRNU01000215.1 GCA_009776435.1 Betaproteobacteria bacterium
TATCGTACAGGGGCGCGGCCCGTCCCACGCACGGTAGCACTGGCCTGTATCGGGTGGGAGTCGGCAAAGGCCGTGGAACCCACATACGTGAAAGTAGCTTAAGGAGACGCTGGTTTACTCCGTTGCCCTGAACTTGTCGAAGGGCGAATGGCACCAAGGGCTTCTACGCCTTCTTCCTCGCTGCCGGTAAATCCGTGCAGCTTCCCTCCGCGACTTCCGCCGCCATGCCGATGGATTCGCACAGGGTCGGGTGCGGGTGGATGGTTTTGCCGATGTCGGTTGCGTCCGCGCCCATTTCAATGGCCAGACAGATTTCTCCGATCAGATCGCCCGCGTGTGCGCCGACGATGGCTCCGCCGAGGATGCGGTGGGTCTCGGAGTCGAACAGCAGTTTCGTGAAACCTTCTTCCGCGCCGTTGGCGATGGCGCGTCCACTCGCGGCCCAGGGAAAGACGGCTTTTTGAAACGCGCGGCCCTCGGCTTTGAGGGTTTCTTCGGTTTGGCCTGCCCAGGCGATTTCGGGGTGGGTGTAGGCGACGCTGGGGATTTGCAGGGCGTCGAACGCGCTCTTCAGACCGGCGGCGACCTCGGCGGCGACGTGCCCTTCGTGCACGGCCTTGTGCGCAAGCATCGGGTTGCCGGTGATATCGCCGATGGCGAAGATGTGCGATACGTTGGTGCGCTGCCGAGGGTCGACGGTGATGAAGCCGCGCTCGGTGACGTGCACGCCCGCTTTTTCAGCCGAGATCGTCTTGCCGTTGGGCGCGCGGCCCACGGAGACGAGCACGAGGTCGAAGGTTTCCCGCTCTCCGGCGCTGGTGGTGATTTCGATGCCTGCCGCCGTGGCGTTGGCGGCGGTAACGCCCGTGTTGAGCAGGATGCGGTCGAACCGATGGGCGTTTTTCTTTTCCCAGACTTTTACGAGGTCTCGATCTGTGCCGGGCATGAGGCCCTTGTCCAGTTCCACGACGGTGACGCGCGCGCCCAGGGTGCTGTAGACGGTAGCCATTTCCAGCCCGATGATGCCGCCGCCGATCACGAGCATCTTTTTGGGGACGGCAGTGAGCGCAAGCGCGCCGGTGGAGTCGATGACGCGCGCGTCCGTCGGCATGAAGGGCAGTTTTACGGCGTGTGACCCGGCGGCGATGATGGCCTGGGTGAATTTTACGGTAACGACCCGCTTTTCATTGCCGTCGGCGTTGGCGAGTTCGACTTCGATCCGGTGCGGGTCGATGAATCGGCCTACGCCTTGCAGATGTTGCACCTTGCGGCCTTTTGCCATGCCCGCGAGGCCGTCGGTGAGTTTCTTGACGATGCCGTTCTTGTGGGCGCGCAGCTTGTCGAGGTCGAGCGCGGGGGCGGCGAAGCGCACGCCACAGGCTTCGAGGCGCCCGGCTTCTTCAATGCCAGCGGCGACATGCAGCAGCGCCTTGGAGGGAATGCAGCCGACGTTGAGGCAGACTCCTCCAAGGGTGGGATAACGCTCGACGAGGAGGGTCTTCAGACCCAGGTCGGCGGCGCGGAAGGCTGCGGAGTATCCGCCCGGACCCCCTCCAAGGACGAGCAAATCGCATTCGAGATCGGCGCTTGCCGCGTCGCTGGCCGGGGCGCTGGCGGTTTTTGCCTCGCTCGCGCCGGTCTGAGGCGCTTTGCCATGAACGTCGGAGGCTGAACTCGATGCGGATTCGACACGAATCAACAGACTGCCTTCGGAGACCCGGTCGCCGATCCTGACCAGCACTTCGCTCACCACGCCTGCTGCCGTGGCGGGCACGTCCATCGTGGCCTTGTCGGATTCCAGCGTGCAGATGGCCTCATCCACAGCGATGGCGTCTCCCGGTTTGACGAAGAGTTCGATGATGGGTACGTCGGAAAAATCGCCGATGTCGGGCACTTTGATGTCTACGCGGAGCATGGTCTGGCCTCGTCGGGTTTTGCAAACTGTCTGTTTGCACGGATGAATGGAATGATCATCGGATCGTACCACGCTTCCCCGGTGATCTTGCCTGAGTCGAAGGGATGCGGCGGATGCGCAATATATGCCATATGATTATATGGTACAATAAAAATTATTTTCTGCTACGTGAACCGGGTGAGGCTGGGAGTGATGAAAATTCGTTTTGGACGAAAAATGGGGTATTGGGTCTTGGCGTTGGCGTCGATCCTGTGGGGTGGGAGCGCGTCGGCGGCGTTGCCCGGTGGTGACAGTGACATTCCTGAATCCCTGAAGCCGTGGAGAGCCTGGGTGCTGCACGGACACGAAGCCTGGCTTTGCCCGGAAGTGGTAGGCAGACGTGATCGCGCTTTTTGCGCCTGGCCGGGAGAATTGAAGCTGGAAGTCGTGCGCGAGGGTGGTGGCATGCGGTTTTCCCAGAATTGGGAATTGCAGCATGAGAGCGCCGTGCCCTTGCCGGGCAACCGCAAATACTGGCCGCAACAGGTGACGGTCGATGGGCGGGCGCATCCGGTGCTGGCGCACAACGGCGCGCCGGCGGTGTGGCTGAAAGAGGGCAAGCACACGATAAGCGGTTGGGTTTCGTGGCTGGAACGGCCCCAGACGGTGGATATTCCCGAGAATGTGGCACTGGTCTCGCTCGTGGTTGATGGCAATCCCGTGTTGCCGCTGAAGCGCCACGGCAAGGCGCTTACGTTGGGCGCGCGGGAAGACGCGGGCGAGACGACCGCGCGGGAAGGGGACAGCCTCGATGTCCAGGTGGCTCGCAAGCTCACCGACGGGATTCCGGCGCGGCTCACGACCCGACTGTTTCTCAAGGTTTCAGGCAAGGCGCGGGAATGGAGCGTCCCGGACATTTTGCCCGCGCATTTCGTGCCGGTGCGCATCACTTCGCCCTGGGCGGCGCGGCTGGATACGGATGGGCGCTTGCAGGTGCAGGTGATGTCCGGACAAACGATGGTCGAGATCGAGGCGCGGCTCGACAGGCCGCTGGTGAGCGTCGAGCCACGATTATCCCCGGAACGCCCGCAGGAAGTCTGGAGCTACGAGGCCGCTCCCAG
>WRNU01000216.1 GCA_009776435.1 Betaproteobacteria bacterium
TGATGCTCGGCATGCGCTACACCTTCTGAGGCGTTTCCAATCCAAGCGAATCCCCCGTCCCGCCCGAGAACAGCAAAAGCTGAACGGGCGGGGGCTGGCGACACCGATCCGGAGGCCACCGAACAACTGTTTCAGACGATCAAGGCGCGGGGCATCCCATCGACCGGCGACAATATCCTGATGAGCCCGCGTAGGTTGGGATGAGCTTTGCAACCCCCAACGTTGGAGGAGGGAATAACAGAATGATAAACGGATGTGCAATGAAGATGATTTTCCCATTTGGGAACGCACACATGTTGGGGTTCACAAGCTCACCTCAACCTACACGCTTCTGGGGAACTACTGCACTTTTCCGATAACGACAGGAGAATTTTCATGAAAAAGTTTTTGATGGTTGTTGCCTCGCTTTTCCTCTGTGCCTGCGCCCATCAGCCGACAGTCGTGACTTTTGATCTCCCTGAGGAGGCTCAGTCCATCTCTGTTCCAATTGAAGATTTGCGCCCTGAAAGCGAAAAGATAAAGCATGACGTTACGTTCAGCACGATTCTTACAAGCCGTAGTTACGGAATAGCCAGGGTAGGTGATCAAACGACCTCTCCTCCCATGATGGACGTATTCCGCTGGATGGTGTACGAGCGGCTCAATGGAACAGAAAAAGACCTGAATATATCCGTATACCATATGGTGGCCTATCTGAATGTGAAATCACGCGCAAGGCGCTCGGCTATCGGTTTCGGACTGGGAGGGCTTATTGGTGCCACCATTGCATTCCATTCAACCGTTTCGTCTGTAAACATCAGTCAAGCATTGGTGGATCGAGATCTGTTTGAAAGTACCAACAAACCAAACCTGGAAGCCAGACGTGCTTTTTACAGTCCAGAAGAGAACCCGAAAAATGCGCCCGTTTTCGTAATATATATTGACGCCGCCGTCAATGATAAGCGTATTTTTGTAAGGACAATGGCACCGAGCGATGCTCCTGAGGGACAGTTTTCATTTGTTCTTGCGGTCAAGGGGGCGATTCAATTTTGGCTGGATCAGTATTCTGGAGGTCAAGATCAATAACAAACAGGTGGTTTTCCATCTCGCCCGGAGCAACCGGCCCGAGGATTCGCTCGCCGGTGGTGTCATCAAAAATTTCGACCCAGAACTTCTGCTGATAGCGAAATGCCGCTTCCAGCAATTCTTGCAAGTCCCCTACCATCGTGCAGCATTGGCGGTAACGCGCAGCGCCGATTTGCCCCCTGGGGTTATCGCGGTGAAATTCGGCGCGGAAAAGCTCTGCCCTTTTCGTCATTTGAATAATATAACAGCATTTTATGCAAGATACTGCAAGCTTGAACAAAATAACCGGGACAGACCACGAATAAATACTCTTCTGTCATTTATAACAAGCCCCCAATACACCCCGTTCATGAGCGTCGATCTCACAAAACTCACGTCGGTCGATCTGGCATTTTTCGTGCCATGAGGGAGAGACCCCAATTACCCTGCCGGTGAAGCGGTGACGGTGAGCACGCATGGGCGTCACGACCCATGCGTGGGCACAAGCCAGTGTAGATGCTTGATGGCACATCGAGACACTACTGTATCCAGGGTATCGTAGGTTTCACGACCATCAGGAAGTAGACCGCCACCATTGCCAGAAAGGCCGGATAACCAAGGCGTTCCCAAGTACGCGCATAACGCCAATAGACAGGCGGCAATGCGGTTTGCCCCTCTGCCGCCGATTCTGTCGCTATTTTCCGCATTCTGATCTGAATCCACACGACCGGCAGCCAGCAGATACCGGCAAACATATACAGGACGAAGGAAGCCAGCAACCACGGCGTATCCCATGTCCATCCGGCCATGTGCATGAGCCAGAAACCGGACAGCGGCTGGAAGATAACGGCTGGCGTCGTAAACCACCAGTCGGCGCGCACAACCAGCCGGGATATCGTGGCAATCGCTTGGACAGGCCCGGTCCGGTTCACGAAGAACATGTAGAACGCGCTGCCGAAGCCGGTTCCGACCAGCAACACGGATGACATGATGTGCAGCGTCTTGACCAGCAGATAGGTATTCATGGCCGGGTCTCCTCGCTCAATAGCAGGATGAGGATCACGAGAAGCGGTATGTTCTTCAGAATCGGGCCGAACGGATGGATGAGAAATTCAGGCAGCGCGACGGCTATCAATGCGCTGTAGACGAGGATGACCGCCATCTGAAGCAGCCAGAGCATCCGTCCGGGTTTCAGCAGCGTTGCTGCCCCCAGGCCGAAATTGAGCGCACATGCGCCATAGAGTCCCACATAGGCGGCGACGCCATGAATATTGAGTCGGGCGAGCAGCGCCAGACGTTCCGCATACGAATGCGGCCACGCGCAGATGAGCGCAGTGCCTATCCATATGATGGCAAGCGCAATGCGTAGAATCATCCTGCGCCATGCGGCCAAGGCTTCTGCCCGCAAGATCGGTGCGTCATTTGATCCGATGAAAGTCTCGATGCCCTTGGGGGGTCGTCCCAAAACATCGGTAAACGGTTGCGCGTCCGCCGTATTTTCTCGCTGGAGCATGTGCCATGTGTCAGGCGTCAGTATCGAACCGGGAATCCATCCGCCCACGATGGACGCGAAACGCATCATCCCGGCAGGAATGCTGAGTGTGAATGCCGAGGTTAATCCCATTGACTTACGATAAATGTCAAGCATTTCACGATAGGTTGCTTCCGTGTTGCCGACGACCTCGATGCACGACGGGCTTTCTGTCACCGGGTCGAGCAGACGCGCGACAAGTTCGGCAAGATCATCCACGTGAACCGGACGAAATTTCTGCCGCCCGCCTGCCGGCAGCATATGGACCGGAACGCTCGCAATCATTCGGAAAAAGCGGGCGGATGTTCCGGTGATGCCGTAAATCAGGGACGGGCGAATTACATGCGCATGGAGCGGCTGCGCCAGCAGAAAGTCATCTGCCGCGCACTTGCTGGCGAAGTATGGCGTTTTGCGCGACTCGGCGC
>WRNU01000217.1 GCA_009776435.1 Betaproteobacteria bacterium
GGTGATGGTCAAGTCGTAGGGGCGCGATTTATCGCGCCCAAATTGCGGCGCTCGTGCTCATTGGGCGCGATAAATCGCGCCCCTACGAACATCCTCGCCCCCTATGTGCTCGGCCCTCCACGGGAGGGGAATGACGCCCGGCGGCGCATCATTGCGGCAACGCATCCAATTCCGGCTGCGGCTGCACTTCCGAGCGCGGAATCAAGTTGATCAACATGATTTCCGGGCGGCCTGTCGTGCGTACTCTCGGCCCCCATGCCCCGACGCCGGAAGTCACCCAATAATGTGTCTGGCCGCGCACGTAATGGCCGTAGGCGTTTTCATATAGAAACGGCACGACGAAATTGAGCGGGAAAAACTGCCCGTTATGCGAATGCCCGGACAATTGCAGATGAACCCCCGCCTTTTCCGCACCCTCAAGGTCGGTAGGCTGATGATCGAGCAGGATTTTCAGCGCGTCCCTGTCCTCTTCCGGAACGTTCTCGATGACTTTTTCCACGGGTTTGCGTCCCCAACTACGATCCTTGCGACCGATGAGCAGGATTTTCTCGCCGGGTCTCTCCCCGAGCAATTCCCACTGGTCGATGAGCGTGCGAATGCCGATCTCGTTCAGCAACCGTTCATTCAGCTTACCCCTGCCATCTATATATTCGTGATTCCCCATCACGCCCCAGATACCGAGCCGAGGTTTGAGCCGCTGCAATACGGCAGCCGCCGCAGGCGCCTCGGAAGGGTCGAAGTCGTATTCGAGGATGTCCCCCAGGAACAACACGATATCGGGCGAAAGCGGCTCGATCCGATCGACCACGCCGGAAAGGAAATCGACGGAAGCAAGACGACCGAGATGCAGGTCGGAGAGCGCGACGACTCTCAGCGGCGCAACGCCTGCGGGCACTGACAGCCTTTCTTCGCGCACGACAGGGTACTGCATGGTGATCCATCCAGCGGCGCACATCGCCAGAGACGCCACGGCAATTCCCGCGCAGCACCGATGACGCCAACGCACCCGATCCGCCTCTGCGATGACAAGCCAGCGAAAACGCCAATTGAGGAACCGAAAAACGCAGAGCATCGACCAGGCCAGTATGGCATGACACATGAATGCAAACCAGAAACTCCCGGCAACGGAAACCGCCTTGAGCCATGGCGCATTCCCGGCTATCCCGCGCTCGATGGGAGAGGCCAGCGACAGCGCAACGGCAAGCAGGCAAAGCCCGACCCGAACCGACTGCGAGACCCCCGGCCCACGCAGGGCGAAGTAAAGCCGGGCGATGATCCCGATATTGAAGGCGATATAAAGCCCTTTGACGACCTTGAGAATGATGGGAAAGTTGGACATGCCGATGCAACAGAAAAACGAAACAGGCTCGATGGTAACTTGCGCCCCTTGCCAGGTCATCAAATAATTCTGGTTTTTGGCGCATGCGCCGCACCCTGCTTCCCTCCCCTGCCCCGATGCTGCGATCATTCTGTCCCTGCAATCTCGTTCGACCCATTCTCAAAAATGCCTGGCCGGTGCTCGTGGCACAGCTTGTTTCCATCGGCATGATGGTCGTCGACACGGTCATTGTCGGCCTGTATTCCACACGACATCTGGCTGCCGTTGCGGTCGGCTCCGGGCTTTTCGTCACGCTCGCCCTGAGCCTGGGCGGCGTATTACAGGCGCTCGCACCCATCGTCGGCCAGCATTACGGCGCAGGAGAACGGGAACGGATCGGATCGGACATGCGACAGGGACTATGGCTCGCGGGGCTGCTCGCCTTGTTCGGCATCGCGTTACTCATCGACCCTCGCTGGCTGCTCGCGCCCGCGCAACTCGAACCGGATATCGAAAACATCGCCGCCAACTACATGCGACTGCTCGCGCTCTCGTTGCCTGCCGTACTCGGCTATCGCGCCTTTTACGCCACGGCAACCGCGCTGGGGCAGCCGCGCCCGCTGATGTTCATTGCCCTGTTTGAGACGCTCGGCCATTTTGCGCTGGCCTGGTGTTTCGTCGGCGGTCGCCTCGATCTTCCCGCGCTCGGCGCAGTGGGCGCGGGATTATCGCAGGCCATCGTCAGTTGGATCACTCTTGGGCTGTGTTTCTGGCTGCTGAAAAACCATCCGCGCTTTGCTCCCTTTCGCATCTTTGCCCGCTGGGAAACCCCTCGTTGGCAGAAGCAAAAGGAACTGCTGCGACTCGGCATCCCGATCGGCTTCTCATCGCTCGTGGAAGTCAGCTCCTTCACCCTGATGGCGCTGTTCATCGCCCGGCTGGGCGCAGAGGCGGTCAGCGGGCATCGGATCGCCGCCAATCTTTCCATCATCGTCTACATGTTGCCGCTGTCGCTGTCCATCGCCACCGCCGTGCAGGTAGCGCAATCGGTTGGCGCACGCAATGAGGCGCTGGCGCGCGACTATGCCTTTACCGGACTGAAAATCGCCTGCGTCATCTCGGCGATCCTCACCGTCGCCATATTATCCTTGCGTGAGCCCATCGCCGGACTTGCCACCGAAGACCCGAAAGTCGCTGAAATCGCCGTCGGTCTGGCCTTCTACATCGTGCTCTACCAGTTTTTCGATGCCATACAGACCGTCGCCTGCTTTGCGTTGCGCGCCTACAAGATCAGCTTCGTTCCGCTGTTGATCCATATCGGCTGCTTCTGGGGACTCGGCCTGGGGTTCGGCTACTGGCTCGCCTTTCATGCCCCCATGCCGCACGGCGCGGCCGGTTTCTGGCAAGCCATCGCCGCTGCCACCGTCGCCGCAGCCTTGCTCTTCAGCGGATTGCTCTGGCGGGTGACGAAACAACGAACCACGGTAGAACAGGAACATCCGGGCAAATAGCCCATAAGGGGTTCAGTGGTCGGCCCTGAACAATAGCAAATGTAACCCAGGCGTATTCGCCCTGCGTCGGTGATGGTCAAGTCGTAGGGGCGCGATTTATCGCGCCCAAATTGCGGCGCTCGTGCTCATTGGGCGCGATAAATCGC
>WRNU01000218.1 GCA_009776435.1 Betaproteobacteria bacterium
GGGGGGGGGGTGTGCGCAATCAGCGGTAGCGGCGGGAATATCCGCCCTGCCTGCCATAGCCCCTGTGACTCTCGTACCGCCGCACATCATGGCGCGGCGCATACCTGTGATGCGTGGCATAACGATTCGGCCCGCCGTAATAATACGTCTCGTGGTAAACGACGGGATGTGGCGTGGATGCCGCAAGGATGGCTGCCGGCAACAGCAGGGGCGCCAGCAGGATGTCGCGGGCAAGATGCCCGTTTCCATGACGGGCCGAGGCGGGGGTGCTGAAACAGGCACAGGCAACGACCAAAGTGGCCAGCACGGCGCGCGTAACTTTACGAGATTCCATGATGCTCTCCCTTGTTTATGCCGCTTGCGCCATTTCATCGCATAGCGACGGCTTTGAACATGGGCATGACGATATCCGTTCGCGTCGGCATAATCTTGTCTGGTCCGTAACGAATTGTAAGCAATTGTAGGATTCCTGCCTTTGACCGGAAAAACGGCCTCGAAGCGCAGGCTTGCCGCCGGGTCGATGCTCACGACGCTCCCGCCAACGCCGCCGTTGAGCCATCCCGCCTGGAAGGCCGGGGACTCACCGATATACCCTCTCCGTCACGCCTTCGACATGCAACTCCCTCGAGAGGAAGCTCATTCAGGAGAGCCTTTGGTTCCCCAAACCCCTGTCTCGTCCAGTCCGTCTCGAACGACGAAAATTGCGCTCGATGCGTGTTCATCGAAAATTTTTCGCATGGTGCGCCTGCTCATCATAATTTTTTTGAAATACCTGAGGTCTGGATAAGCCGGTTTCCGATCCAGAGATCATCGCTGTCGCATGAACAATTTCCATGAATTCATATGAATTATTCCGAATAGAAAAGCTCGAGCCGACTCCATCTCGACAAGAGTGCCATATAAATTCACATCGGCGGCTTCTGGTCGGCATTTTGAGGGCCAAAAAATATAATTGACTTCAACAAGTTACTATCAATGCACAGATAAGTCTGCAACCGCTAAAAGATAAATGCCGTGCATTTTTTTTGTATTAGTCCAAAAAAATATTGATTCGTAACCTCTCCATGATCGAAATCCATTTCTGCATAATACTTCCGTATTTTCCGGTACTTTTTCACGAAATCCAAATAGCATGAGTCGTCAAGAACTAATGGATATCCATTAAAAATATGTGTGAATTACACAACAAAAGGGGCTTGACACCTGTTTTCGATCGAAATACATTTGGCGCCAATTCGTTGCAGCTAATGAAAATAAATATTCTCATGGAATTTTTCGTTGAAATTCCATGTAGGGGCTTTGTTTCTCTTTGGAAGCCCTTTACGATCCCCCAACAGTGTCAAACGTAGAAGGTATGCACAATCCGAACCGCGTTGTCGTGTGGTTATGCATATCGACTGAGAGAGCGTGAGCGTGGAGTCCGCGTGAAGCGGCCTGCGAACACGATGTTGATTGACCTTTCAAGAGGATGGTCGCTGTGGCTTATACGTATCCAGGGGTGTACATCGAGGAAGTTCCAAGTGGGGTCAGGCCCATCGAGGGCGCAACCACATCAACTGCCGCGTTCATCGGGCAAACGGGGGAGCAGGGGTCTGATGGGACGACGTCGGCGCCTGATAAGCCTACGTTGATTTTCAGTTGGTCGGATTATGTGGAAAAGTTTGGCGGCATCCTGGATAAGGGTAAAGACCCTGATCCCATGGGGCTTGCGGTCTACACCTTTTTCCTCAACGGAGGGGGCGAGGCCTATATCGTCAAGGTGGATGATGACGCAGGCTACACCGATGCCTTTGCGACTCTCGAAAAGATTCGTGACATCAGCATCATCTGCCTGCCTGGCAAGACGCATGCAAGCGTGGGAGACAGGGCAATCATTGATGCTGCGGTCAATCACGCGGTGACAATGCAAAACCGCATGGTGATCGTCGACATCGGCGAGAAAACCAAACTCGAAAGCAAGAGCGATGTTCCGGGCCTCAGCCTGCCATCAGCGCCGTTTTCTGTAACCTACTATCCCTGGCTGGAAGTCGCCAATCCTTTCTTCGCGCCCGGAGACGAGGAAGACGGCGAGAGCGTGGCCGATCTCGCAGCAGCGGAAGCAAATGTCAAGGCGGCAAAGGAAGTAATCACTGGTACAGAAGCGACCACCGGCACAGAAGCGACGCAGGGTGCGAAACAAAAGGTCGAGGACGCAGAAGAAGCGGTCGAGAATGCGACAACCGAAACCGATCTCGAAACAGCAAAAGACGCTCTCCAGGAAGCAAAAGAGGATCTCCGGAAAGCACAAAACGATCTCAAGGCAGCAGAAAGGGTCAGAGCTTCGTTTTTGCCGCCGACTTTCACGATTGCCCCCAGCAGTTTCGCTGCGGGAATGTGGGCGAAAATCGACGGACGCCGTGGCGTCTGGAAAGCGCCCGCAGGCGTCGAGTCCTCCTTGCTGGGCGTTGCGGGGCTGGCCGACGATGTCGACGACAAGCTGCAAGGCCAGTTGAATCCGGTCGGCGTCAACTGCATCCGTAGAATACCCGGAGCAGGCCCGGTGATCTGGGGAAGCCGCACCCTGTCCACGCTCTCGGATCCAGAATGGCGCTACGTGCCCGTCCGGCGCACGGCCAACATGATCGAGGAGAGCATCTACACCAACATTCAGTGGGCGGTTTTCGAGCCGAACGACCATCGCTTGTGGTCTTCGTTGCGCGTCAATATCGACGCCTTCATGAACGGCTTGTGGCGCGCCGGCGCTTTCCAGGGCGAGTCGGCATCTGACGCCTATTTCGTGCGCTGCGGTCTGGGCGCCACGATGAAGCAGGACGACATCGACGCCGGTCGGGTCATCGTCGAGGTGGGTTTTGCCCCGCTCAAGCCTGCGGAATTCGTGATTGTCCGTATCCAGCAAAAAGTCGCTCAACAATAAGGGAGAGT
>WRNU01000219.1 GCA_009776435.1 Betaproteobacteria bacterium
GCGACGGTCGGCTGACAAAATATGGTAGCTTGATACTCCAACGCCGCGACCACCCCGTCGCTTCGCGCCACCCCTCCACAGGAGGGGAATTGCCCCGTCGCTTCGCGCCACCCTGTCAGGCTTCGCCTACCACCCCTCCGCATAGCGAAATTGCCCCGGCGCTTTCTCCTCCCGGTTCGTCGAGCCGGGCCGATTCGATGCGCTGAAAGTGGGCGCTGATCTTGCGGCTGGAAATGTGCACCTCTTCCACGTCCTTGTTCGCCTGCCTGATATGGTCGGCCAGCGCGCTCATCCGCTTGTCGAACCGCTCGAAATCCTTCGCCAGCCGCCCCAGTTCTTCCTGGATGATGTGAATCTGGCGACGGGTTTCCACGTCTTTCAGCACCGCGCGCGCGGTATTGAGCACCGCCATCAAGGTCGTCGGCGAAACGATCCACACCCGTCGCGCCTGCGCGTGGGCAACGATCTCGGGATGCGAGGCATGCAATTCGGCAAAAACCGCTTCGGCAGGCAGGAACATCACCGCGCCATCTGCGGTGACGCCGGGCAGGATGTATTTGTCGGCAATGGTGTCGATGTGGCGACGCACGTCAGCGCGAAAAGCCGTCTGCGCGGCCTTGCGCTCGGCCTGTTCCAGCGCGGAATCGAACATCCGGTTGTAGTTTTCGAGCGGAAACTTGGCATCTAGGGCAACCTTGCCGGTGGGTGGAGGCAGATCGAGCAGGCAGTCGACCCGATTGCCGTTGGGCAACCCCGCCTGGAAGGCAAAGGCGTTCGGCGGCAGCGCATTGCGCACCAGTGCTTCGAGTTGTACTTCGCCGAATGCGCCGCGCGCGCGTTTGTCTCCCAGGATTTCCTGGAGACTCACGACGCTGGAGGTGAGTCCCTCGATCTTTTTCTGCGCTTCGTCGATCGTCGCCAGGCGCGTCATGACGCTGGTGAAAGTGTCGTGGGTCTTGCGCAAGCCTTCGTCGAGCCGGGTATTGACTTGTCCGGTGAGCGTCTGCAACTGACCTTCCACGCTGCGCGTGAGGGTTTCGATGGCGCGCGACAATTGCATCGAGGCTGCCGTCAGTCCGTTCTGGAGCAGTTCACGGTCGGCACGGGCATGTTCTCCGATACGATCAGTCTGGCGTTCCAGCCCTTCGTGCAGATCGCGTAACAGTTCCCGGTGCTGATCGAGCACGCGGCGCTCCAAGGTTTCGTTGATGCGTTCCAACAGCAGACGTTCACGACGCCCCGCCATCACGGTCTGCCAAACCAGCACGATGGCAATCCCGAGCAGGAGAGCAAATCCTACGAGGAGAAGGGGAAAATGCGACAAATCATTCATCATTTATGATTGTGTCGCCCCACCGTCAATGGCGGAAATTGCGTTCGACCCGTGTTCGTTACTCATCACCCGTCACCCTGAACGCTTCGCCCCAGGATGTGCCGGACGAGTTCCACCCAATACGCGGCCCCGAGGGGAAGAATGTCGTCGTTGAAATCGTAAGTCGGATTGTGCAGCCCTGCGTGGCTACCGGGTTCGCCCCCGGTCGGGTCATTGCCGATCCATATGTATGCGCCGGGCTTGTGCTGGAGATAACAGGCGAAATCTTCCGCACCCATGCTCGGGCGCACATCGGTACGCACATGTTCGCGCCCCACGACTGCGGCAGCGGCCTGCACACAGCGCGCGGCCTCGGCAGCGGTATTGATGGTCGGCGGATAGCTGTCGGCGCGCGCCGAAAAATCTATTTTCACGCCCAGGGTGGCGGAAATGCCCGCGCACAGTTCGGCGAGCCGCGTGAGCGCCTTTTGCCGCACGTCTTCGGAGAAGCTGCGCAGGGTACCGGCCAGTTCCGCCTGATCGGGCAGGACGTTGTAAGCATCGCCCGCATGAAAACGGGTCACGGAAACCACGGCGGTATCGAAAGGATCGAGCGAACGCGATACGATGCTTTGCACGGCCTGCACCAGCACCGCTCCGGCATGGATGGAATCGACAACCAGATGCGGCATGGCCGCGTGCCCGCCAACCCCCAGGATGCGAATATCGAAGCGATCCGTCCCCGCCATGACCGGCCCGGCGTGCACGGCGAAATCTCCGGCAGGCAGCCCCGGCCAGTTGTGCATGCCATAAATCGCTTCCATCGGAAATCGTTCGAAGAGACCTTCTTCGATCATGACCCGTGCGCCGCCGCTGCTCTCTTCCGCCGGCTGAAAGATCAGGTAGACGGTTCCATCGAAGTCGCGCGAAGCCGCAAGCAGTCTGGCTGCGCCCAACAGCATCGCGGTATGGCCGTCGTGTCCGCAAGCGTGCATGCGGCCCTCAAACACGGAGCGATGAGCAAAACAGTTGGCCTCGTTCATCGGCAACGCATCCATGTCGGCCCGCAAACCTATCGCCCGCCCGCTACGCCCTGCACGAAGCACTCCGACCACGCCGGTTTGGGCCAGACCGCGATGCGTCTCGAACCCCAGCGCGGACAACTCGCGTGCGACCACGTCCGCCGTGCGCGTTTCGCAGAAAGCCAGTTCGGGATGGGCGTGCAGGTCACGGCGAATGATCTGAAGGGCCATTCGCGCCTCATGGGCGGAATCGAGAACACTGGTACGCATGGAACAGCAATATGACGAAAAAAGGAGGATGTCCTGAGATGGTAAAGTTTATCGAGACATACCGCCATTTATTTCGGGGGTTTTTACTCCCTCCGGCGCGCCACCTCCACGTCGACTAACGCGCCGAAGGCGCGCTAACTCTACAGCCTCCCTCTTGAGGGAGGTGTCAGCCGCGCGTAGCGCGGGTGACGGAGGGAGTAACAAACGGGCCTGGATCCCTTTCGGAATCCAGGCCCGTCGATATTACGGGGCAGACTTTTT
>WRNU01000220.1 GCA_009776435.1 Betaproteobacteria bacterium
TTGGGTGGCGAGGTCTGGGTTCCCATTGCCTGACGCATGAGGGCGAAGACGATGATGATGCGGGTGAAGCTCGTCATCATCAGCACCATCGCGGGGATGAAGCTCAACAGCGTGAGCAGCAGCAGGGTTTGCACGGGCAGGCTGTAGAGCGTGCCGCCGTTGGGCGCAGGGGTGGCGGTCAGCGCAGGCAGCCCAGGAAGATCGAGGTCGATTTCCTGCGCGCCGACGGCCAGCGGAAGCGTGGCGAGCAGACAGACGAATGCGACGGGAAGCAGTGTTCTAGCCCGCATCGCGACGACCTTTCAACGCCTGGGTCAGTCGGCTGGCGAAGGAGGCGGCGAACGTCGTGGCGGAAACGCGCCCGGAGTCGGCGGGAGACGTGGCAGGTGCCGGCGCAAGCGGCAGTTCGCCGCGCTCGAACACATGCAGGGTGCGCACGTTGTTGGGGGTGACGCCAAGCATGAGAACTTTTTCGCCGACTTCGAGCAACACTACCTTTTCGCGCGGCCCGACTGCCGTAATGCCGAGAATGCGCAGGAGCCCGTTACCGCGAACGGGGGAGGAAAAACGTTTCAACAGCCAGACGCAGGCGGCGAGGATGCCGAGTACGAGCGCAAGCCCGAAAAGCATTTGCCCGAGGCCGGCAAGTGGATCGGCCACGAGCGGCGTGTCCGGCGCGGCTTGGCAGTGGCCGGAAAAGAGGGCAAACGCGGCGGGCAGGATGAGGTGAAGCGGCTTCATCGCGGTCTCCAACTGGGCAGGGCTGGCTCAATGCCGGAGTTTGCGCATGCGTTCTGCGGGGGTGATGATGTCGGTGAGTCGTATCCCGAATTTGTCATTGACGACGACGACCTCGCCCTGCGCGATCAGGGTTCCGTTGACCAGAACATCCATCGGTTCTCCGGCCAGGCCGTCGAGTTCCACGACGGAGCCGTGCGCCAGTTGCAGCAGGTTGCGGATCGTGATCTTGGTGCGCCCGAGTTCGACGGTGATCTGGACGGGAATGTCCAGGATCATGTCGTAGTCGTTGAGCGAACGAGGTTTGCTTCCGTCGCCGAGTTCTTCAAAAAGCTGGCTCGCGGGTTTTGCCTGGTAAGGCGAGTCGGCGGCTGCGGCAAGATCGGCGGCAACCCTTTCGGCTTCGGGGTCGAGGGCGTTCTCGGCAACGGCCTGCTCCTGCATGGCCGCCGCCCAGTCATCCTCGTTTATCTCTTCATCACCTCCTTCGCCTGCGACGATTTCTTCGTCGGCAGTCTGTGCCTGCTCCTGCATGGCCGCCGCCCAATCGTCCTCATCGACCGGGGTTTCGGCAATGTCCGGATTCGGAATATCGGCTTCGGTGGTGTTCGGAGTCTCGATGCTGTCGTCGTCGTCAGCCATTATTGTTGACCTCCTGCCAGCATGTTGAGGGGTTCGCTGCTGCCGATCATCTTTTCAACCATGATGGCGTATTGATGGTTGCGGCTTCCAGAGCGGTATTCGAGCACGGGCACGCCATCGATCTCGGCTTCCAGAAATTCGGGAACGCTGAGCGGGATCACGTCGCCGGAGCGCATGTTGACGATGTCGCGCAAGGTGGCCCTGGCCGTGCCGAGATTGCAGACGAGTTCGACTTCCGCGTTCTGCAATTCCTGCGACAGCGTCGTGACCCAGCGTCTGTCCTGGGTGAGATGATCGCTTTGCATCGTCGAATAGAGCAGATCGCGGATCGGTTCCAGCATCGAGTAAGGAAAGCAGATGTGCATGTCGGACTGCATGTCGCCCATCTCCAGCGTGAAGCCGGTGGCGACGACGATCTCGGAAGGCGTGGCGATGTTGGCGAACTGCGAATTCATTTCCGATCTCACGTATTCGAGTTCGATCTGGAAAACCGGACTCCATGATTTGCTGTATTCGGTGAACACGACGTGGAGCAGCCCCTGGATGATGCGCTGTTCGGTGGGGGTGAAATCCCGGCCTTCCACCCGTGTCTGGAATCGCCCGTTGCCGCCGAACATGTTGTCGATGACGGCGAAGACGAGTTTGGGGTTGAACACGACCAGCCCGGTTCCGCGAAGCGGTTTGGCGATCACCAGGTTGAGATTGGTGGGCACGACCAGATTGCGCACGAATTCGGCGTATTTTTGCACCGTGATCGGACTGACCGAGACTTCGATGTTGCGATGCATGTAGTTGAAGAGGCCGATTCTCAGGTAGCGCGCGAAACGTTCGTTGATGAGCTCCATCGTGGGCATGCGCCCGCGCACGATGCGCTCCTGGGTGGCCATGTTGTAGGGCCGCACGCCCCCCTTTTCCGACTCTTCGGCGGCGGGTTCGTCGGTCTCTCCGTTGACGCCGCGCAACAGCGCGTCAACTTCTTCCTGAGAGAGAAAATCCGAGGACATGGCCTTGTCTTTCCCGTCATTGAACGATAAAGGAAACGAACAGCACGCCCTGGATCGGACCCAGCGGCGCCTGGGTCGCCGGGACTTCGGGCGGGGGGAGCGGGACGCCGAACATGGTGTTCAGCCCTCTCAGAATTTCGTTTTGCACCTGTTGGTGACTCATGTCGTTCTGCATGTCGGAGAGGCTCTTCGATGTCAGTATCAGGTTGATGCGGTTACGTATTTCGGGCATCCAGCCCTTGAGCGCGTCGGCGGTTTTCTGGTCGGTGACTCTCAGGACGATGTCCGTCTGCAAATAGTGGCTGTCCTCGTCTTCCCTGGCGCGCAGGTTGACGGTGAAGGGTTCCAACTGGACGAATACCGGCGGGNTGTTGAGGTCGATTGCGGAAGTGAAAGTGGGCGCTGGCGGGGTGGCAGCAGGGGGGGG
>WRNU01000221.1 GCA_009776435.1 Betaproteobacteria bacterium
ACGGCGTTGAGCTTGAGCAATACCGGCACGGTCAGCGGGCGCTGGTTCTGTTCCAGTTGGTTCAGGTAGCTCGGCGACAGTTCCAGGGCGCGCGCCAGCGCAATCTGGGTCAAGCCGCGCTCTTCGCGCAGGCGCTTCAACCGCACGCCCATGAAGGTCTTTTTCATTGATTTCTTCTCACCGGGGTTTCGCAGTATTCGCAAAAAGACTCTTTTGGATTTGCAAATCTACGCTATTTCAGCCCTTTGCCAGGATTTTTACAGTGCGTATATTGTAAAGGTTCACAACAAAACACAAGCTCCGATGACATCTGTTTCCCCCGCCACGAGTGCCTCCGAACACTGTTACAGCCAAACCACTTTCGTCGAAATGATCTTTCCGGATCAGGCCAACCATTACGGCACATTGTATGGCGGCAATGCGCTTGGACTGCTTGGGAAAGCCGCCTTCGTGACGGCCACGCGCTATGCGCGTCATGCCGTGGTGATGGCGATGTCGGAACGGGTGGAATTTCATGTGCCTATCAGGCTTGGACAGATGCTGGAACTGACCGGGCGTATCACGCGAGTGGGCCGTTCCTCGATGACGGTCGAAGTCGTCGGCGTCGCGGAAACCTTGTTGACCGGCGAACGCAAGGAGGCTCTTGCCGGGCGCTTCGAGATGGTGGCGGTCGACAAGGAAGGCAGACCGCACCCGCTTCGCGCTGAAGCCTGAAACCCAAAGCATTCATTACCTGGAGCAACCATGATTCAGACCCATATCCTCGGCTTTCCCCGTATGGGCGCTCAACGCGAATTGAAGTTTGCGCTCGAACGCCACTGGCGTGGCGAGATCGATCTCGACGAACTGGAATCGGTCGGACGCACGTTGCGCGCCCGCCATTGGGCGCTGCAAAGCGATATCGGTCTGGATGTCGTCACGGTCGGCGATTTCGCCTTCTACGACCATGTTGCCAGTCACATTCAACTGCTGGGCTGCGAGCCGGAACGCTTCCGGTTTTCATCTGATACGCCGGAACTGGCGCGTTATTTCACCCTGGCGCGTGGGGTGGCCCATGAAGCGGGGAATGCCGGGAGTGAATGTCCGGCGCTGGAAATGACCAAGTGGTTCGATACGAACTACCATTACCTGGTTCCCGAATTCATGCCGGATACACAATTTTCGCTGGCCGGGGAGCGGCTGTTTGCCGAAGTGGATGAAGCCCTGGCGCTCGGCCATACCGTCAAGGCCGTGTTGCTCGGCCCCTTGACCTTCCTGTGGCTGGGCAAGGCGGCCGGATTCGATCGTCTCGATCTGCTCGACCTACTGCTGCCTGTCTATGGGCAAATCCTCGCCCGTCTGAAAACGCAAGGGGTGCAATGGGTGCAGATCGATGAACCCATACTCGGCCTCGATTTACCGCCCGCCTGGCGGCAGGCGTTTGAATCGGCTTATGCCCGGTTGGCCACTGCAAACGTACCTCTGTTGCTGGCAACCTATTTTTCGCCCTTGCAGGAGAACCTCGGAATGGCCTGTCGGCTTCCCGTCGACGGCTTGCACGTTGACGGCATCCGGGCGCCGCAGGAAGTTGCCACCGTGGCCGACTGGCTGTCGACGCACAAGGTGCTGTCGCTGGGCATCATCGACGGTCGCAATGTCTGGCGCACGGATCTGGATGCCGCCCTGAATCAATTGCAGGACTTGCGCGCGTTGCGCGGTCATGATCTGTGGCTGGCGCCCTCCTGCTCCCTGCTGCACGTTCCGTACAGCGTGGCCGATGAGACCGGCCTGGACGAGGAATTGCGCGACTGGCTCGCCTTCGCCGTCGAAAAACTGCAAGAGCTGGACATCCTGAAGCAGGCTTTGGCGGGTATGCCGGCTGCCGAACATTCGATGAGGCTGTCTCGCCAGGCCCTCCAGGCGCGACGCGCAAGCCGCCGGGTGCGCAATCCGGCTGTGAGCGAGCGTCTGGCCGGGTTGCCCGCCGACGCCGATCGCCGCCGTTCGCCGTTCGAGAAGCGTCAGGCCGTGCAGCGCGCGCGTTTCCAATTGCCGCTACTGCCCACGACGACCATCGGCTCCTTTCCGCAGACTGCGGAAATTCGCGCGGCCCGTGCCGCCTTCCGGCGCGACGAACTGGACGAAGCCGACTACCGCCAGGTGATGGAAAAGGAAATCGCCCATGCCGTCTCGGTGCAGGAAGATCTCGGCATCGACGTGCTGGTGCATGGCGAAGCCGAGCGTAACGACATGGTCGAATATTTCGGAGAACAACTGGCGGGATTCTGTTTCACCGGCAATGGTTGGGTTCAGTCCTACGGTTCGCGCTGCGTGAAGCCCCCCATCATCTACGGCGACGTATCGCGTTCAAGCCCGATGACCGTCGCCTGGAGCGCCTACGCCCAAAGCCTGACGAAGAAGCCGATGAAAGGCATGCTGACCGGGCCGGTCACCATTCTGCAATGGTCTTTCGTGCGAGACGACCAGCCGCGCGCCGAGACGGCCGCGCAAATCGCCCTGGCGGTTCGAGACGAAGTCTGCGACCTGGAAAGGGCCGGCATCGGCATCATCCAGATCGATGAACCGGCCATCCGGGAGGGATTGCCGTTGCGCCGGGAATCCTGGAAAGACTACCTGGACTGGGCCACCCGTGCCTTCCGGCTGGCCGCTTGCGGCGTCGCCGACGAGACGCAGATTCACACGCACATGTGTTACTCGGAATTCAACGACATCCTGCCCGAGATTGCCGCGAT
>WRNU01000222.1 GCA_009776435.1 Betaproteobacteria bacterium
TCAAATCACAAAATCGTTGGAAATACTCAAGCAGCAGCCAAAAATCGGACGTCCGGCTGATTGGATCGACGAAGGATTCCGGGAGTTGGTGATTCCGTTTGTCGCATCCGGCTATCTTGCCCTGTACCGATTCGATGAGAACGCAAACGAAGCCGTCATCGTCGCCATTCGGCATCAGAAAGAAGTGGGTTATCCGGACACATAACGAATGTAGCCTGGATAAGCGTAGCGCCATCCAGGGATTCAGATTCTCCAAGGCGAAGCGTCGCGGATCTCAAATAAATGGCATTATTTTAAGTTGAAGTTGACAACATTTACAAGCTGGACGATACTGTTTTTTCAAGACAGTCTGTCTATGTATAGTTATCCTGCTTTTTCATCCACTCTCATCACCGCTACTATGAAAAAAACCATCCTGCTACTATTTGTATCCATCTGCGGCCTGCTACCCCTACAAGCAAATGCAATAACGGTAATGTTCGGGGCAGATGAGACGATTCATCTTTTCGACGGTATAAAAGTATCTTCCCCAAGTATAAGCTCTACCCGGTCTCCTCGGTTACCCGGTTACCTCGCTTATCAAAAAAGACTTGGCTCAGATGATGAAGGCCATCGCCACCTCGGCCATCTTGTTCGGACGGAATCCTTCATCCTGCCGTACAGTGTCAAGAGCATGGGCTATGTTTTTAGCACTCCAGGATCTTCCTGGTACACCTCAGTTTCCGAAGCCCAATTGAAAACGCTTCAAAACGAAGGCCGTTTACCAAAAACTCTCCCGCCAATCAAATTAACCTTCTTTGAGTACCTCTTCGGTAATTTACTTTGGATTGCTCTCGCGCTACTGGTCGTCCCTCCAATATGGCGTATGGTAAAGGGTACAGAAGAGAGTGAGGAAATCCACGACCCTGATACCACTTGAGACCCCCGATACGGTGTGGGATGTACGGATTGCACACTCGATTGGGCTTGCGTCTGCTTCGCCAAGCGTCCTCTCAAGAAACACATCCTGGACGCCCCCTACGTAACACGGCTGTGCGAAGGCAACCGTGCCGTCAGGTACTCCATCTGATCCGCCAGAATCCGCCGTCCCGACAAGATGAAGTGCTCGAACCGGCAAGGCTCGTAGGGGATGTACAGCAAGGGCATTCTGGCTTCTTCCGGCGTTCTGCATGCTTTTTTCATATTGCAGTACCTACAGGCAGTCACCACATTCGCCCAGACATCCTTTCCGCCCCGCGCGCGAGGCCGGATGTGGTCCCGCGTGAGCAGGCGGTGGTCGACGCGCTCACCGCAGTAGGCGCAGATCTCCCGATCGCGGCGAAACAGCTTGGCATTGTCGTGTCCCAAAGGAAAAGAATGCAGGTAACGCACCATCGCCTCACTCCTGGCAAGAGCAATCACTGGACGCAGCGCGATCCGGCTCCGCTCTCCCGAGCGACGGACGCCGCCATGAAAAACCAACTCCTGCTCGCCGATTTCCCACGCTACCCGGCCTGCGGCCGCATAGCTGATCGCCTGCTCGACATCGAGCCAGCGAAAGGGATTTCCTGCAATGTCAAGCGCCAGGATCTGGGTCATGGTTGCACCTGAAAATGATCTTTTCCTCCAACAATTCGGAAATGCGGTCTATTACAGAAATCGAACCTGCGGCCCGGGGCTTCGGCAACCGATACTCTATCGGTCGAGCCTGGGCGAGAAAACCCTGGCAAAGGTGAAGCGCCTTTGACCTCTCGGACGCCTCTCCGGAAAATGTTTGCCCGTGCATGGCCGCTGTCTTTCATCCGGGAGCCACCCGGATACCGACAGCGCGTTGTGACTCCCCTGCGCGGTGGGGTTGGCCTGGCGAAGCCAGCTTTCGTTGCCGCAAATGCTGAAGGAAGACGGCTGGCGCCGATCCGCAACCGCCCTGAGTCACCCCGCCATCGATGGCGAGAATTGTGTTCGACCCGTGCTCAAGGCGGCGCCCGACGCCGGTCGGGTTCATCTTCCATGATCTGGTCTCGCGCCGCAGACTCGAACTGCGATCCTCCTGGCCCCAAACCAGGTGACTTGCCAATTAGCCCAACGCGAGAATGCTCTGGTGGAGGCCCAGGGAGTTGAACCCTCGTAGACAAGATCCTTGCAAGGGATCTCCGCAGCCCGCTGCTGCCCCCGAAATCTGTTTGGCTGCGCGCCCTGGAATCGAACCAGGCTCGTTTCCGGTTAACAGCCGGACGCCTGCACCTTGCTTGCTCGCGCGCATCGAAACAGACTTGATTCGTTTATGGTGGGAGCACCGGGATTTGAACCCGAACCTGGCACCTTAAAAGGGTGCTGCGCTGCCGTTACGCCATACTCCCGTCGCAATTTCATTTTCGCCGCCCGGGCGCAGAGCCTTCTCGCTGCGACCGTGCGCGCCCGCTGCTCTGAACAGAGCCCTCGCAACCAGCGGATTTCGCGGGGCCGATTGTTTCATGATTGCTTTCCCTGGATTGATTTACACACGTCTGGCGCCGCCGGAAGGTATCGAACCTTCCTCCTCCTGTTCTTCACACAGGCGCTAATCCGTCTCAGCTACAGCGGCAAATTTGGAGCGGACAGCCGGATTCGAACCGGCGACCCATACCTTGGCAAGGTATCGTTCTGCCAACTGAACCATGTCCGCAGTTCCGGCGACGGCTGCCCGCCGCCGGAAGACCACATTTCCGAATTGTTAAAGAGCGATGGGCGGGCGTCTTCAGCCT
>WRNU01000223.1 GCA_009776435.1 Betaproteobacteria bacterium
GACCCTGCCGCCTCAACTTCGGCGATGCACTTGCTGTGCCGTTCCTGTTGTCGCTTCCAGACGCCGCTGCACGTCCGGTTTCCGGGCGCGGAGCAATCCACNCCNTTCGAGAACCGATATTTCAGAAGCGCGTCACAGGCGGCGCGGTGGTTTCCGNACAGCAGCGCNCGACGCATCGATGATCCATTCCACGCGCCCGTGCCGTACTGGTAGACGAAATCCAGATACACGTCGTATTCGCCCTGCGTGAGCGCGACATTGGGCAGGCTCTTCTTGAAGGTTTCTTCATCGCGGGAAACGTGGGCACGCAGCACCACCAACGCACGCACGGGCGGCATGGGTTCTCCGACTTTCAGGGGTTTTCCGGCTTCATCCAAGGTGCTGCCGAAGCCGCCTGTCGGCACGGGGTCGACGACGGTTTTTACGGTCTTCGGCGCATAGCCTTCCGAGATGGCCAGCGCGATCAGGAATGCCGCTGATACGGTAAGCGATTTGACCGGAATGCGTGTTTTTTCCATCTCAGAACTTCCTGCCACTCATTGCTGCCGCCATCTTTGCCCACACCATCATTTCACGTACCGACATGGCCTTGACCACCGGCAAGGGCTGGTGCAGTTCTCGCGCCACCAGCCCCGCTGCGGTCAGGATTCGGATGGCTTTTTTTCAACATCATCCTCGCCCCCCAGCGCATCATCGTTGGCGATCAACGTGTCCACGATCCGGCACGCGGCCCTGTAATCCGGCCCGCGCAACTGTTTGATGAGCACTTCATCCGTGCCGGTAATGTTGGCGATCAGCGCGATGTTCTGCGCCACACCTCCACGCGTGTCGAACGCCAGATAATCGGCGGCTGTCGTGTAGTCTCTGAACGTGAGTTCTTCGATTGACTTGCCCGCCGGACCGCCGAGGATGAGCGCGTGTTTCAGTTTCAGCTTCGTCATGTCATCACCCGATCTGCTCGGACGTGTTCGCCATGATCGTCACCTTCGTCGTGCCGTCTCCGACCTGCGCCACCTCAGTAACGAACGCCTGCGAGAGCATGTGGACGCGCCCATCGGCCAGCCGCACCGTCACGTCTTCATCCTTGATGGCATTGATCGCCACAAAATCCATCCCCGGCTGGAGATTGATGTTGAGTTCGAGCGTGGCGGGCGTACCGGACTCGGTGTAGCCACCGTCTTCCGGGAGCCGCCCGCCTTTGTGTTCGCGCTTCACGCCCGAGGGCGAGAAAGTGCCCGGATCGTCGGCCAGCGGGAGCTTGCCGAAAGACGGCAAGCTGACGGTGCGAATGTTGTTGAGTTGTGCCATTTCAAACCTCGTTCAAAGGGCGGTTATCAGTAGTTCGGTTCCGTTTTACGGAACCGGCTGCGGCCAGCAAGGATGTAGAACGGGCTGTTGATGACGGGATCGTCCCGGAAGTTGAACCGGCTCGGGTTGCCTGGGTCTTGTTCGACGATCAGTGAGCCCTTGTAGTAGCCGTAGGCTTGCACCCATCCGAGTTCGCGCATCAGCTTGTTCTGGTAGAGCGAGAGCAGGAACACCTTGACGCTGTCCTCAGTAGTGATCGGCAGGCCGGGACGGTAGCCCTCGTTGGTTTTGGCGGCGACCGTTCCGCGAAATTGCTGGATTGCGCCCATGCGCTGCTCTGTGCGGATGCGCTCCATCGCCTCGGCCACGTTGATGTCGAGCCATGCATCGTCGGCAGATCCGTCCGAGCGGGCCTGGTACATGGTAATCAGCCGCTTGATATAGACCGCGCCATCCTTGCCAACCTCAAGGATCGACATACCCTTGAAGAGCAGCGAATTACCGAGGCTGAAATCGTTGTAGGACACATCGGCCACCAGGCCGGGAACGGGCGTGCCTTCAAGCGAAATCACCGGATTGTTGTACAGCCTCGGCGCGGCAGCGCCGCAGATTGCGGCAGCGGCTTCCCACACGGATGCGGGATTCACGGCTAACCAGGCACAGGAGAGGTGCTCGTAGTTCTTCGTTTCACCGAACGCAGCAGCCTCTCCGTAGGTGCCGCGATACGCGGTGAAAACGCGGAAACCCGCCTGCACCGGAACCGCATAGCGACGGCGGGATTCGGCGTGCCACGCGGCGAGCGTGGCGGCGTCGTTGATCCCCATCGCCACATACCGGAACCACCGCTCGCCGATCAACGAGGGCAGATCGCCCGGTAACGGGTCGCCCGTGCCGCCCGCCATGCCTGCGATGTTGAGTACAAGGTTTTCCGGCATCGGTTCTTCGTAGAGACCGAGGCGCAAGTCGATGGCGTTGCCGCATGTGCCTTTGTGGCGCGCGGTCAGCGTGACTGTGGCATCCGACGCTTCGGCAGTGACAGGGATGTCGTCTCCAGCGGCGGTGATCGCTTCCGCAATCGCTGCAGCGATGTCGGCAGCAGCAACGCTCGCCTGAACGCCGACACAGATGGGCTTCCCGGCGACGTAGAGCGCGAGCGTTCCGGCTTCGGTGGCGGGCGTTGTGACCGTGATGCTCCCCGTGGCCTGTACGCCTGCGGCGTTGTCGGCATAGGGCAGCATGAAGAGGTCGAAGGTCTGATCGGCGCGGCGATAGGCGGCAGCCATCTGCGCGAGCATGGAACCCGCGCCCGCCTTCTTCACGGCATCCTCGACGCTGGTGATGCGCACGACTTCACCCGCCGGGGCGCTGCCCGTGTCGAGCTTTTG
>WRNU01000224.1 GCA_009776435.1 Betaproteobacteria bacterium
AATAAACAACGAAAAGGAAGGCTGTCCCATGTACATATTATCATATTCCACGCCGATTGAAAACGTTACAGGATACGAAATCCACGTGGCCCTTCCAGAGGGTTACTGTTCACTAGGTGTCCGAGACCTCTCACCCATTCGTAGCCCCGCAATCCTGACGCCAGGCATGGCAAAACCACTAAAACCGAGAAGCAAAGTTTGGCAATATTGCCACTGGACTCATTGGCCAGCATGTGAGACAATGGCTGCATGGGATATTTTAGGCCAACAATCACGGAAAGGCACATTGAGGAGATAAAGCAGTTGATCAGATGCAACCCTAGCTGGCACAGATCAAGGCTTTCAGTCGAGCTGTGCGGATTGTGGGACTGGAAAAGCCCTGACGGCAAACCAAAAGACATTTCATGCAGAGACATGTTGAGGGATTTAGAAAAAGCTGGGCGCATCATTTTGCCGCCCGCGCTTCGAATCACGCGAGTAGCCGGTGGCGGATCGGAGAAAGTGGAACGCATCAGCCATTGCACAAAGCCTGTCGAGTCAGAATTGCATAAACTAAAACCGCTAACGATAAAGATCGCCCAAAGCAAGCAGGACATCGCGATATTCAAGTCGTATATAGCACAATTCCATTATTTAGGATTTGATCGCACGGTCGGAGAAAATATTAAATATATCGTGATGAGCAAGGACGGCGTGCCGCTGGCCTGCATGATGTTCGGATCTGCCGCATGGAAATGCCGCCCGAGGGATGAGTACATAGGATGGGACGATGGGCAAAGAAGAGCCGGGCTGCAATTAATTACGAACAATGTTCGAAACCTGGTATTCCCATGGATTCGGGTGCCCCATTTAGCCAGCCATGCGCTCGCGGCAGTCACGCGAAGGATATCCAGCGACTGGCAAGCGAAATATGGCCATCCGGTTTTTTTGCTGGAGACTTTTGTAGAACGTGACCGTTTCCGCGGCATCATGTATAAGGCTGCGAATTGGATCAACGTGGGCATCACCACAGGGCGAGGGCGCAACAGCGAGACAATGCAGCCGACGCTGCCGGTAAAAGATGTCTGGATTTATCCCTTGCGCGCCGATTTTCGGGACAAAATGAATTAGAAGCGAACTGCGGCGTCGGAAGCATGGCATCGGCCATGCGACAAGCGGCGTCGCGGCCAGCGGAAAACTCAGAGGGGGGCAGGTGTGGAAGAATGGGCGTAGACAAGGTGAGCGCGGACAAGTTCTACATGGACGACGGCGACAAAACCAAACAGAACTGGTTCCTATACGAATATTCAAACATAATGTTTTCGAAGATAGCTGAAAGCCCACAGCTAATGGATTATAGGAAGAAGCACGACGAGGGGAGCATCGCGGATTTCTGCGTTTATTTCTCGAAGCGCCTAAGGCTGAGCATTTACAACTTGAACGCGGGCAAAGTCAACGGGGTCGTCATCGACGCAAGATATGTGTACGAATTCTATCCGGACAATCCGAAGGCGCTGACGCAGAGGCTGCTGGCGGCGGCGGAGGAGGCTTGGAAGGAGCATGTAGCGGCGTGCATCAATTGCCCGAACCGTTGCATAGAAGACGGATTGGAAATGACTGCTATGTTTGACAACCTAAAAAAGACTGGATGGCCAACATAGAGCTCGACGCGCATGAGTGGCGAGGATGGGTCAATGGACGCTCGTTTCGATTTCATAACAAGTCTCCAATACAAAGTGAAGGGCTTGGGCGCACGCGTCAAAGCCTTTGAATCCGGCAAGAAGTATACGCAGATGAGGGCGTCGTTCGATGCGCAGCTCGCGGAAAAGGACCGCGAGATAAGGAGGCTGAAGGGTGAATTGGGGGACGCCAACGCGCGGCTCGTAACAATGCGCAACAACTGGCAGCAGGTGTACGAAGACATCGAGCATGCGCACGCAAAGGAATTGGAGAAAAAAGACCGCGAGCTGAATAATATGGAAACGCGGGCGCTGGACGCTGAAACGCAACGCGACGAGGCAAAAGCCAAACTTAGGGAAAAAACCTTGGAACTCTATAAAGTGGAGACGGAGCTGGAAGAAGAAAGAGGCAAATGCCAGAAACTGAAAGCGCAAATCAACCGGGACTATGAAAACTCGTCGAAGCCGTCGTCCCAGAAGCCAGGGCACAAGAAAATCGCCAACAACCGCGAAAAAACCGGGAGGAAGCCCGGCGGGCAGCCCGGGCACGAAGCCCACTTGAGAAAAAAGCATGTCCCCACTAGCGCCATCCACATCCCTGCGCCGGAGAAGTACGCAAACAGCCCGGACTATAGGCCGACAGGTAAAATTATCACCAAGCAGGTGGTGGACATCCGCGTCGACGTCGTCGTAACCGAGTACTCCACCCCTGAGTTCAGGCATGTGCGGACAAGGCAGCGCGTACACGCCGATTTCCCCGACGGCGTCGTCTATGACGTGAATTATGGCGGAAGCGTCAAGGCGTTCGCTTTTTTGCTGAACAACCACTGCAACGTATCAATCGAAAAGGTGTCGGAGTTCATTTCCGAACTGACAGGCGGTGAGCTGAGGATTTCGGTAGGCATGATAAACGGGCTGGCCGGGCAGTTTTCAAGAAAGACCGAGGCGGAGCAAAAAAGGGCTTTCGCCGACATCCTTCTCGCGCCGGTCATGAACACAGACTTCACAACGGCGCGCGTGAACGGACG
>WRNU01000225.1 GCA_009776435.1 Betaproteobacteria bacterium
CCCCGCCTTGATGTTGAACAGGTTGTAGCTGGGTGAGCCGTCGGCGTTCTTCAGTTGTTTCGTGCCCCATCCGGTTTCCAGCGCCGCCTGCGCCACCATGAAATGCGCCGGGATGCCGGTCGCGCGGCTGGCGGCATGCGCATGCGGCCAGATGTCGGCGACGAAATCGCGCACATGTTCGGGAACCCGCCCGTTTGCCTTGCGTGCAGCCGCGATGGTCTCGTCGATCCTTGCCGATTGCGCAACGGATTCGGCCACCGAGTTCTTCGGAGTCGGTGGGGGCGGAATATTGGCGGCATTCGGCGGGTTAACGTTCGAGCCTTCTTCCTTGTTCCGCCCGCCGCCCAACTGGCGGAAAAGCGCGTCGGCCAGCCCGATCCCCTTGGATTGCGCCAGATCGCTTGCCAATTGCTGATCGTACAATTCCTGGATGAGTTTCGTCTGCTCGCTGTCGAAAGGACCGTCGGCAAGCGCGGCATTGCGCATGGATTTCAGCATGATTTGCAGGAAGAGGGCCTCGACCTGTCGGGAAGCCGCGCGTAGCGCCTCGTCGGATTGACCTTCGGTTTTCGCCAATCGCTTGAGATCGCTCATCGAGCGAGGATCGAGCGTATTCAAAGAGATGCTTTGCGACACCATGACCTGCTCCAGTCTCAGATGATTTCAAGTTCCGCCCGCAAGGCTCCGGAGGCTTTCATTGCCTGGAGGATGCTGACGAGGTCGAGCGGTTTGGCTCCGATGGCATTGAGCGCCTTGATGACGTCGGCCAGATTTGCGCTGCTGCGGATTTCCCTGACCGTGCCGCCTTCCTGCTCGATATCGACCTCGCCCGAGGTGCTTGCCACCGTGGCCCCCAGGGTTCCGGGCGCGGGCTGGTTGACATCGGTGCGCGTGCCGACCGTCACCGTCAGGCTGCCGTGAGCGACGGCGCAAGTGTCGAGCGTAACGCTGCGGTTCATCACCACCGAGCCGGTACGGGCGTTGACGATCACCCGCGCGCCGGGCCGCGTGGCGGCGACTTCGAGGTTTTCGATTCGTCCGAGGAAGGCCACTCGTTCCGGGATCTCCGTCGGTGCCTGCACCTGGACGCTGCGCCCGTCGAGCGCCTGCGCCGAGTCCGGCGCGACCTTGTTGATGGCCTCGGCCACCCGGCGCGCGGTATCGAAATCGGTCGCCTTCAGTTCGACGATCACGTTCGCGCCCTCGCCGACCATGGCCGGTACGGCGCGCTCCACCGTTGCTCCGCCGGGAATGCGTCCGGCCAGCAGATGATTGATCGTCTGTTGCGCGCCGCCCGTCTGCGCCCCCGCTCCGCCAACGGCCAGATTGCCCTGCGCAATCGCGTAGACCTGCCCGTCGATCCCCTTGAGCGGCGTCATGATCAGCGTTCCGCCCTTCAGGCTCTTCGCGTTGCCGATCGAGGAAACCGTCACGTCGATCCGCTGGCCGGGGCGCACGTAGGCGGGAAGTTCAGCCGTCACCATCACGGCGGCCACGTTCTTGAGTTGCAGGTTGCTGCCCGGCGGCAGCGTCACGCCCAGGTTGCCGAGCATGTTGATGATGCTCTGCACGGTGAAAGGGGTCTGCGTGGTCTGATCGCCTGAGCCGTCCAGCCCGGTCACGAGTCCGTAACCGGCCAACTGGTTGTCGCGCACACCGCCGATGGTGGCGATATCCTTGATGCGTTCAGCGTATGCGCTCGAAGAAAACAGCACGGCAAGGATGACGATAATCACCCTCCAGAGCGTGCGCATCGGAAAATGCACCGGCAGATGCACCTTCCTGACAGGAAACCTGCGCTCGAACATGATTCTCTCCCCGATGCCCGGCATGTTCAGAATGGGTTGATGAAGTTGAAGAAGCGTTGCAGCCAGCCCATGCTGTTAGCCTCCTCAGCGAAACCACTGCCACGATATTCGATTCGTGCGTCGGCTACCTGTGTCGATTGCACGGTATTGGAAGCGGAAATGTTGTCAGCGTTGACTACGCCCGAAAAACGGATGAATTCGTTGCCCTGGTTGATCGTCAGCATCTTTTCGCCCGATACCAGCAAATTCCCGTTGGACAGCACGTCGATCACGGTGACGGTGATGGTTCCGCTGAACGCATTGTTGGCCGCAGCCGCCCCCTTGCCCTCGAACGCGGAGGCCGAGTTCGCTTCTGCAGACAGTCCGGCGAGACTGGAGAGCGGCAGTTTGCTGCTGGCCGCCGCGAGCCCCCCGGACAGGCTGGATTTGCGATCTGCGCTGGCATTGGCGTTCTTCTGCGCGGAGGTGCGCTCGACGAGATTGACGGTGATGATGTCGCCGACGTATCGGGCGCGGCGATCTTCCAGGAGTGAGCGCCCCTGCCCCGGCTGCCAGATTGCGCCGTTGGCGGTGTGCGCCTTTGAGGCCGTGGCCGGACGGACGGACATCGGCTGATGCACGGAAGTGGGCGGCGTCGGCTGCACCTGGGCGCAAGACGCGATGAGCGTGGTAAACATCACCGCCACGAAGGTGACGGCAAGAATGGAGGCGGCGCGTGCAATGATGTCCATGATCGACCTCCCTCAGACTTGTGTCAGGCGACCCAGCATCTGGTCGGAAGTGCTGATGACGCGCGAATTCATCTCATAGGCGCGCTGCGTGACGATCATGCTCACCAGTTCCTCGGCCACGTTGACGTTGGAA
>WRNU01000226.1 GCA_009776435.1 Betaproteobacteria bacterium
TCATCCTCGCTTCTCTCGAGGCGTTTGAACAGGTTGGCCAGCGCCAGATGGGTTTCGAGTTCCGGCTGCCATCTCAGTGAAAGCTCGAAGTACTCCACGGCCTTGCCCCACAACTGCGATTCCGCGCACAGACGGCCGAGCGAGAAAAGCAACCCAGGGTCTTCCCTGTGATCGCGCAACCAACTCTCGCCCTTGCTCAAACATGCGCCGACATCGCCGCAAAAGCCATAGAGGCGGGCAAGCCCGGTATCCCACTCGTCATCGAGCAGACGTTCGAGGGTGCGGCGCACGACACGCCCCCTGCCCACACGCGCAAAAAGCGGCACCGCTTCCAGCATTAGTTGTCGTTCTTCACGTTCCTCGCCAGGAATGGTTTTCCACATCTCGGTCAGTGCATCGCTCGTGTCGTTATCGAAGTTGTCATCACCGAAGCGGCCATCCCCGGCGCACATGCGCAGGCGCTCGATATGGACGCGACACAGCAATGGCCGCGCCTGCTCTTCGGTTAACGCCTTGTGCTTGCACAGCAAACGAATCAGGTGAAGCGCCTCATCCCACCGCCCCAGGGACATGGATACCCGAAGCGATAAACGCATGGCGGCAATGTGGCGGTGTCCGCGCGGTTGCAGGATATCGAGTTTATCGGCAGCTTCCTCGTAGCTGTGCGAAGCGACGGCCAGTTCGGCTTCGGTCATCAGCCGCGCCGTCTGAGCGCCTTCGTCATCCAATCGTCCGATCCACTCGCGGTAACGGGCTTCATCGCACAACGCATGCGCCGAACGCACCGCCATGAGAATTGCCGCCGTCGGATGATCGCTGGCTTTGTAAGACTTTTCCGCCAACTTCAACGCCCTGGCGTAGCGCCCTTCATAGAGCGCCACCACGGCCTCGCGCAGAGTACGATCCGCCCGTTGCCGCCGACGACGTTCGCGCCACTGGCCGACGGCCACGGGCAGCGCCAGGGTATTGCGCAGCAGGCGAATGAGCAGGTAAGCCGCGATGAACAATGCCAACGACGCCACCGCGAAGAATTTGGTCGACACCTGCAAACGCCACCGCTCCGGAACGACGAGTTGCACGTAGCCCCAATCCTGGCTGACGAGCATGGCCAGCCCCACGGCCAGGGCGAAAATGGCGATGATCCAGATCAGGACACGCATTGCTTGGCCCTCAGGGTTGCGTCGGCACAGTTGCGTCTTCCGGGGCTTCCGGGGCTTCCGGGACTTCCGGGGCTGCCGGCGGCGCAGGCGCCGGAGGAGGTTCCCCGCCGCGCGTCCGGAAACGGGCCACGGCAGTGGCGCTTTCGATCAATTCATTGCGGATGACCCCCACCGGCATGGCTTCGAGCGCGCGCAGTTCTTCAACCACTATCTTCACATCGCCGTCGCTCATGTCGAAAAAGCGCTCGATCCAGGTACGCGCCTGTTCGAGATCGGAGGCATAGGTATGCCCATCGCGCGCAAGCATGGCAAGACGCGCAGTAAGCAGACGCATTTTCACGTTTTCGCGCAAGTAGGCGCTTTGCTTCGGCGCAAGCAGCACGGGCTCGTTCTCTGTAGTATCGAGCCGCTCGAATTTCACCAGGGAACGTAACGCCACCCAAACATCCGCCGCCAGACCGCGAAGGAAATGGGCAGCCCCTTCCCCTTGCGCGTCTTCCACGGGTTCGGCGGACGGCGCGTCGGCGCTAACTTCGTAATTGACCAATGGAAGCCCGTCGATCTTCTCGAGGATGTGTTCGAGACGATCCGCCGTGCGCGGCATATCGAAAGTGTCCTGGCGGTTTATCTTGTCGATGTCCGCCTTGAGTACCTGGCGCAGGGACGCAAACTGGCCGTGGTCGTTCCGTTCCAGACGGGTTTGCGCATCCCGGAGCACAATCAGCGCCATCTCGATATTGCCCGCATATTGCAACTGCTGCCCGGCAAACTCCACCGCCTGTTGAACCTCTGCGATGATGCGGTCTTCCTGTGAACGGGAGAATTGCTGGTAGAGCGCCTCCAGCGCCGCAGCATGGCCTTCGCTCGTACTGATCTGTTTGATCTTGTTTTCGAGTTCTTCGATTTTGGCCCTGGCGTTGGCGCGTTCCTCTTCCGCGCTCGCGCGCAATTTGTCAACGGCCTGATCGCTTTCACGCAGGCGCTCTTTGACTTTCGTTTGCAAACTCAAACTCTGGCTACGCCACTCGTATGCCTGCCACAAGGCAAACCCGGCAGCGCAGATAGATACCAGCGAGAGAAGCAGCGCCCAACCCGACGCCCCCTGCCTGCGTTTCGTCGAAGCAGACACCGGCGGATCATTGGGCAACGCGGGCGCGGGAATCGTGGGTTCTTTCATCGAGGACGCGAAAACTGAGGGTTCTTCCATCGTAGGCGCGAAAACCGCAGGTTCTCCCGCCGGAGACACGGAAACCGGGGGTTCTTCCTCCGAAGACACAGCAACCGAGGGTTCTTCCGCCGTGGGCGCAGAAATCGTAGGTTCTCCCTCCGGAGGCACGGACGACGGCTCGGGAGGTGCCTGTTCGAGCGTGTTCTCGGATTCGGGCAAACCGTCGTCGTTTGAAGAAGTAGGCGAGTTCATGGCGAAAGAGTTTAACCAAAGAATGCAATGAGCGCGCGTAACAATGCGTCATCTCCGGCATCGGC
>WRNU01000227.1 GCA_009776435.1 Betaproteobacteria bacterium
CCCTGCGTCGGTGATGCTCACGTAGGGGCGCGATTTATCGCGCCCAAATTGCGGCGCTCGTGCTCATTGGGCGCGATAAATCGCGCCCCTACGTACATCCTCGCCCCCTATGTGCTCGGCCCTCCACGGGAGGGGAATGCTCTAACGCCTGCCCACTCCGTAATATTCGATGCCGCATCGGCGCATCGTCGCCGGGTCGTAGAGGTTGCGGCCATCGAAAACGACAGGCTGTTTGAGGGCAGTACGGAGAAAGTCGAAATCCGGGCTGCGGAATTCCTTCCATTCGGTGACGATGATGAGGGCGTCCGCCCCCAGTACGGCATCCATTGGCCGGGTTACGTAACTCAGCCCTACGTATTTGTCCGCAAAAACGCGACGGGCTTCGGTGGTTGCCACCGGGTCGTAAGCCGTGATGTTCGCACCGTGTCTGGAGAGTTCGTCGATGATGACGCGGCTCGGCGCGTCACGCATGTCGTCGGTGTTGGGTTTGAACGCCAGCCCCCAGAGCGCGAAACGCAATCCGTCCAGTCTCTCCCCGAAGCGGGCAATGATCTTGTCAACAAGACGGTGTTTCTGCCTCTCGTTGGCTTCTTCCACCGCATGCAACACCAGCAGGTCATGATGGGTCTCACGCCCGGTTTGTATCAGGGCTTTCACGTCCTTGGGGAAACACGAACCGCCGTAACCGCAGCCTGCGTAGAGAAAGTGCCAGCCGATACGCGGGTCGGAACCCATGCCCCGGCGCACGAATTCGATGTCCGCACCCAAAGTTTCCGCGAGATTCGCCAGTTCGTTCATGAAGCTGATGCGGGTGGCAAGCATGGCATTGGCGGCATACTTGGTCAGTTCCGCGCTCCGGGTATCCATGATCAACAACCTGTCGTGGTTGCGCTGGAACGGCGCGTACAACTCGCGCATCAGTTCGATGGCCTGCTCGTCTTCCGCGCCCACGATGATGCGATCCGGACGCATGAAATCTTCGACCGCCGCGCCTTCTTTCAAAAATTCGGGATTGGAAACGACCGCGAAAGCGATTTCTTCCCCGCGCGCCGCCAGTTCTTCGGCAATCGCAGCTCGAACCCTGTCACCCGTGCCGACCGGAACCGTCGACTTGTCGACCACGACCCGGTAGCCGTCCATGTACCGCCCGATATTGCGCGCGGCTTCCAGCACGTATTGCAGATCGGCGGAGCCGTCTTCGTCCGGCGGCGTGCCCACGGCGATGAACTGCACCATGCCGTGACGGACGGCGCGCTCGATGTCCGTAGTGAAGGACAGCCGCCCCGCCTGGACATTGCGACGCACGATTTCCAGCAGACCAGGCTCAAAGATCGGAAGGCCGCCGCCTTCGAGGATGCGTATCTTTTCCGGATCGACATCGAGGCAAAGCACCTCGTTGCCAACATCGGCAAGACACGCGCCGCCCACGAGACCGACGTAACCTGTTCCAACAACCGTGACCTTCATGTCCAGTCCTTTCCCGCTTCAGGGGGTGAGGTCGAATTCTTCGGTGCGCCGGGGCGGATAGGTTTCCCAACCGCCACAGGCCGGACAGCGCCAATAAAATTGCCGGGCCTTGAAACCGCACGCATCGCAACGGTAACGCGCCACCCGGCGCGTGTGCCCATGAATCAACTGCTTGATCAGTTCGATGTCGCTGCGATGTTCGACCGGCGCAGCCAGCAGCGCCGCCTCCAGCAACTTGTCCAGACCGAGCAGGGTCGGATTGCGGCGCAATTCTTCGCGTACCAGTCCGTAGGCTGCCTGCGCACCGACCTTTTCGATTTCCCAATGAAACAACTCGTCGAGCAAGTCGAGCGAAGGGTGACGCTCCAGCCAGGAACGCAGCAGTAAACGACCCTGCTCGACGCGATCGATGCGACCGCAGGCATCCATGACACGCTGCGCGACGAGCGACAGGTAGACCGGGTCTTGTGTCTCGACTCGTTTCCAGGCGTCGAGCGCCTCCTCGTCACGGCCCTGCGCCGCATGCAAATCGCCGAGAATCAGGCTGGCGCGCACACACTTGCGATTGATCGACAAGGCCGTTTCCACATGCTCCTCGACTTCGGAAAAACGGGAATCGGCCAACGCCTGTACCGCCTGCTCACAGTGAAATTCCGCAATATCGCGCTGCCAGTGCACACCTTCGTGATCCGGCAGGGCGCGGGCGATCCCGATGGCTTTTGCCCAGTCCTTTTCCTGCTGGTAAATCTCCAGCAGGTAACGCGAGGCCACATCGTCGACTCGCGTTCCCCTCAACTTGAGAAACACTGCCTCGGCGCGGTCGAGCAGACCCGCCTTGAGGAAATCCTGCCCCAGTTCGCCAAGCGACTGGAGACGCTGCTCTTCGGTCAGATCTTCACGGTCGACGAGGAGTTGATGGATGCGGATGGCACGGTCGGTCTCGCCCCGCCGACGAAACAGCGAACCCAGCGCAAAGTGCAGTTCCACCGTCTGCGGGTCGATACGCACCGCCTCGATGAAAGAGTCGATCGCCTTGTCCGGCTGCTCGTTGAGCAAAAAATTGAGGCCGCTCAGGTAGGAACGCGGCAAGGCGCGCGACTCCTGCACAACCTGCCGGATGTCGATACGCGCCGCCAGCCACCCGATGAC
>WRNU01000228.1 GCA_009776435.1 Betaproteobacteria bacterium
ACTTCGCTGTCTTCGAGGGCGATGGCGTTACAGGAGTGTTCTCCGGTGTCGATGCCGTCGAGGCCGAGGATTTCGCCGGTCATCTGAAACCCTGTGACCTGTTCGCGCCCGTCTTCGAGCAGGACATCCGACTTGAACGAGCCTGCGCGGATGGCGTAGATGGCCTCAAACGGATTGCCGGTACGATAGAGCGGCTGCTGGCGCTTGACCTTGCGCTGCGAGGCGACCAGGTCGTCGATCCGGACAATATCCGAATCGCTTATGCCGAAAGGAAGGCACAGCTCGAAGAGATTGCATTGGGAACAGGCTTTTTTCGATCCTGTGGGGGGCGCGGGCGCAGGTGCCTTCATTTGACGGTAAACTCAACGGTTGGAGATAATTTCGCTATAAGGATGATGGATTCTCATCAATTTTGTAGTGATAACTTCCTTCCGTCCTCAATAATTTCCGAACGGCATATCCATGACCTGTCAACACGAGCTTGTTTTCAACCCCGAACTGATCCGCCGGTTCGACATCAACGGACCCCGCTACACTTCGTATCCTACTGCGGATCGCTTCACCGAGGCGTTTGACGCGCGCGCCTTGTCCGATTGGCTTGCCAGGCGGGCGACCGATGGAGCAGGCAAACCTCTCTCATTGTACTTCCATATCCCTTTTTGTAACACGATCTGCTACTACTGCGCCTGTAACAAGATCGTTACCAAGGATCACAGCCTGTCTGCGCAGTATCTGGATTACATGGATCGTGAGATGGGGCTTCAGGCCGCTTTGCTCGGAGGGGCGCGCCAGGTGACCCAGCTTCACCTGGGGGGCGGGACGCCGACTTTCCTTTCCCACGAGGAGTTGCATCGGTTGATGGCCTCGGTGCATGCGTACTTCGAGCTTGCGCCCGATGGCGAATACTCCATCGAGGTTGACCCGCGCAAGGTCGATTTCGATACCGTCGCGTTGCTTGCCAAACTGGGTTTCAACCGGATGAGCGTCGGGGTGCAGGACTTTGCCGAGGACGTGCAGATCGCCACCAACCGCGTGCAGAGTTTCGATGAAACCCGGTTGGTGATGGAATCCGCGCGAGCCACGGGGTTCGGTTCGGTCAGCATGGACTTGATCTACGGCCTGCCCAAACAGAACATCACGGGCTTCGACAGCACCCTCGATCAAGTGCTCGAGCTCTCGCCCGACCGGATTTCGCTCTACAGCTATGCGCATCTGCCCGGACTCTTCATGCCGCAGAGGCGCATCGAGGAGAGCGAACTGCCGACGGCCGATGTCAAGCTGCAAATCCTGCAACTGGCGATCCGTCGTCTGACGGAGGCCGGTTACGTCTACATTGGCATGGATCACTTCGCCAAGCCGGACGATGAACTGGCCGTGGCGCAACGGCAGGGGCGGCTACACCGGAATTTTCAGGGCTACTCGACCCATGCCGAGTGCGACATGCTGGCCTTCGGAGCCTCTTCCATTGCCAAGGTCGGCGCTGCGTATGCGCAAAACCACAAGACGCTCGAAACGTATTACCAGGCGCTCGACCGCAACGAGTTGCCCGTGCTGCGCGGCATCGAACTGACTGCCGACGATTTGCTGCGGCGCGCGATCATCCAGGCGCTGATGTGCCATTTCTCGCTTTCCATCGAGTCGATTCAGGCTGCGCACCAGATCGATTTCAGGGAATATTTTGCGGAAGAGTTGGTCGATCTCGAAGAGATGGGGGCGGCCGGACTGGTCAGGGTGGGGGATGAACGGATCGACGTATTACCGGCGGGGCGGCTGCTGGTGCGCGTGATTGCGATGGTGTTCGACCGCTACCTTCGCGCGGATCGTGTGCGCAAACGGTACTCACGTGTTATTTGACGGGACGAGGCTTGTGCAGGCTGGAGCGTTTTCGGGTCTGAATGGATATATTTATCCGGATTTTCCTGCGGGCTGAGAGGTTTCTTTTCTCGTGACAGATACCACGAAAGCGTAAATGTATTACAATGCGCTTTGCAAAAATTGGCGGGTTACGGAAATATTTCCGTAACCATCATGATAATGGATTTGCCTGAATCAGAGCGATTCACTCCCATAGGAGTTTTTATGCGTTTTCATACCAAGCTTGGTTTTGCCGTGGCGATACTGATGTTTGTCGCCGGTTGTGCACAGCATCATGTTCACTCTGATGCGGCAGTTGCGCCCTCCATGCGGCATCAGCACCAACCTCAACCGGAGCAGGCTCGCGCTTCGGAACGGCTGGGTACCCAGTGGGGTGAAGGTATTTCTTCCAATATCACGACCGTCGATTTGCAGCGCGTTTCCAGCCAGCCGGTCGATCTGGTGGAGATTTATTATTCAGCCACACGGTATATGGGCAATGCCATTCAGGAAGCCATGATTGCAAATGGACGCATTGGCATGTCTGTTCTGAGCGAAAGCGGCAGAAAATGGGAACTTACCAAAGATGGATCGCGCCTGTACCTCAGAGGGCAGGATGGCGAGCGCTATCAACTGTTCTATCAGAACTATTCGCAAAACACCTATGAAATTGTCGCGACCGTCGATGGGCTGGATGTGATGGACGGCTCTGCCGG
>WRNU01000229.1 GCA_009776435.1 Betaproteobacteria bacterium
GACCTGACGAGCAAGGTCAAACCCATTGGGCGGGCCATTTCCTGGCCGGGCCTGTTGGCTGCCACGGCGTGGCTGCTGCCGTTTGCCGGTCTGGCCTGGTGGCGTCCTGGGTGGCTGCTGGCGATCCCGGTGGCCTTCGTGGTTCGTCTGCTGCTCTCGCGGTGGTTCACCAAACGCCTGGACGGCTACACGGGCGACTGCCTCGGCGCCGCGCAGCAGATCGTGGAGAGCGTCGTCGTGCTGATGTGCCTTGGGTTGGTGGGGGCGGGCTTGTGAAAGTGTTTCTGATCCGTCACCCCGAACCGGTTGGCGCGGCAGGGTTATGCTACGGGAGTACGGATCTTCCTGTTACATCCGAAGCAATTCAGGCGAGCATGGATGCGCTTCGCGGCAGGATACCTGCGAATTTCGATGGGGTGATATCAAGTCCGTTGCAGCGATGCACGGCATTGGCGGCGAAGTTGGCGAACGCCTATGCGTGCGACAAACGCCTGGTCGAACTCAATTTCGGCGACTGGGAATCGACGCGCTGGGAGGAGATTGACCGGATTGCATTTGATGAGTGGGCGAACAATCATGCCCGCGCCCGAGTTCCCGGCGGGGAGTCATGGGAGGATGTGCGCCGACGGGTTGGCTCGTTTTTGGAAGAACTGCGTCCAGGACCCTACACCGATCTCGCCGTCGTGACCCACGCTGGCGTGATTCGAGCGGCGCTGTCCCTGATATTGGGCATTGCGTTGGAGCCGACATGGCGCATTCAGCTTCCGTTTGGTTGTGTGGTCAAAGTGGAAATTGGTTCTCATGAGCAAGATGATCGGCTCATCTGCTTGTGAGTGCCATGAGGGGCGGATTGCTTCCATAAACTCTAAATATTGTATGCAGCGCATCAAAAAACATTGCATATGGCGCCTCCTTGACAGCGCATCCCCCACATCATAGACTGCCCCCGTTGTTGGTTCCCATCAGGGATTGAAAGGGAATTCGGTGACAGGCTGATGGCCTGGAATCCGAGGCTGCCCCCGCAACTGTCATCGGCGAGCNACTTGCCTCTCTTNTGCCACTGGAGTTATCCGGGAAGGCAGGCAAGNCGCGAAGACCCGAGAGCCAGGAGACCTGCCGCAACGTCCTTCAATCAAACAACGGGGCGGGGTGTCCCTGAGGTAAAGATGAACACAACTATTTCAGTTGCAGCGCCGACATTGCCTNGGCGCGTCCTCAAGCTGTTTGCCGCGCTTTGCGCGGGCGCTTTGTCCGCCGTATCGGCNCACGGNGCTCCGAATCTGTATGCGGGGTCAGATATCTCCATCGAAACACTGACCTCCTCGGATCCCTGGTATGCCCCGATCGGGGGGGTGGTGAAAGACGGCGATACCTTGTACTTCGGAAATTTCAGGACGATACGCTCCTATGACCTGACAACAGGAGCAGACAGCGTATACGCCTCCATTCCTGGGAATAACGACACAAAGGGNCTGGGGATGCTCAATGGCAATCTCTATATCGCATACGATACCGGTGGTTATCCTACCTACGNGTCCGNTCTGTCGGTTGTTTCGCCGNNCGGTCATACCGAAGTGCTGACGAGCGGCAACGGTGTCGACAGCTATTCCATTTACGACGCCGTCGTCCATGACGGAAATTATTATTTCACNGCCAATCCCGGAATGGGAGGAAGCCTTCAGGGGACGAGAATCTACCGNCTCGACCTCGACGATCCGGCCAATCCGTTCCTGGTTGCCGACATCGGCGGATTGTCCGGCGGGTTGGCTTTCGATGGCGANGGAAACCTCTACTACGCCTCGCAGAACAGCGGAGAGGGAATTCTCCGTTTCGATGCGGCGGATGTTCTTGCAGGAGGGCTTTCCGCAGCGGACGGCTTTACCGTGGTGAATGTGGCCGCCAGCAATATCGGGTTTCTTTCGTCCGGTGAATTGCTTGCCGGAATAATGGACGGGCAAATGCTGGCGTCTTACAATATCGCAACGGGAAACCGGAACGATATCGCGTTCACAACTGATCTGGAGTATATGGGTAAATTCGTTGTTGATGGGGACAACATCTACTTATCATCGACGGACTGGTCCTACGATTCTGACTACGTCAGCTCGCTTTACGCAATCACGCTCCCCTCGGCCGTTCCTGAGCCGTCTTCGATGCTGATGCTTTTGTCTGGTTTAGCGTTTTTAGGTTATTTCCGTCCTCGCTCATGCAAAACTAACCATACCTGTTAGCCCGGCCCTGCTCAAAGAAAGGAACCGATCATGTTTGCGCGTCTTTCCGTAGTCGCCTTCCTGCTTGCCTTCTCCGCGCAGGCTGCCGACAGCAGCCCGAACGGCGCTCAACCGCCTTGCCCCCGTATCGTCAGCCAATCCCCTTACCTCACGCTTGCGCTCAAGTGGCTGGAACGTGGCGATTGCATCGTCGGTGTCAGCCGCTACGACCGCGAGTATCCGGCGCTGCCTCGCACGGGCGGGGTGCTCGATCCCGATCAGGCGGCCATTGCCGCCGTGCGTCCCGATTTGATCGTC
>WRNU01000230.1 GCA_009776435.1 Betaproteobacteria bacterium
ATGGCGTTGTCCATGCGCTGGCTGCGTGAAGCCGCGCGCAAGCGTTCCGAGAAGTCGATGGCGCAACGGCTGGCCGGGGAATTGCTCGAAGCGGCCGAGGGCCGTGGCGCGGCAATGAAGAAACGCGATGAGGTGCACAGGATGGCCGAGGCCAACAAGGCATTTTCGCATTATCGCTTCTGATCGATCCGATCAGCAGCGAATCGGGCCCTTCAAAGGGCTCGATTGTTTTTAACGCTCTTTAATAAGGCCGCTCGCAACGGCGGCAACCAGGATAGACATCGTGGCTCGCAAAACACCCATTGAGCGATACCGCAACATAGGTATTTCCGCCCACATCGACGCCGGCAAGACGACGACGACCGAGCGCATTCTTTTCTACACCGGCGTCAATCACAAACTTGGCGAGGTGCATGACGGCGCAGCCACCATGGACTGGATGGACCAGGAACAGGAGCGCGGCATCACCATCACATCGGCGGCGACCACCTGTTTCTGGAAGGGGATGGATATGAATTTCCCCGAACACCGCTTCAACATCATCGACACGCCGGGACACGTCGATTTCACCATCGAGGTGGAGCGTTCCATGCGCGTGCTCGACGGCGCGTGCATGGTCTACTGCGCCGTGGGCGGCGTGCAGCCCCAGTCCGAAACCGTGTGGCGTCAGGCGACCAAGTACAAGGTTCCGCGCCTGGCGTTCGTGAACAAGATGGATCGGTCCGGCGCAAACTTCGCCAAGGTCGTCGAGCAGATGAAGCTCCGCCTCAAGGCGAATCCCGTGCCCATCGTCATCCCCATCGGCGCGGAAGACAAATTCGTCGGCGTGATCGACCTCGTCAAGATGAAAGCCATCTACTGGGATGAAGCCTCCCTGGGGATGAAGTTCGAACAACGCGAGATTCCCGTCGAACTGCTCGATGAAGCCAAGACCTGGCGTGAACAGATGCTCGAAGCCGCTGCCGAAGCTTCCGAAGAACTCATGGACGAGTACCTCGAAAACAGCGATCTGCCCGAAGAAAAAATCAAGGCCGGCCTGCGCCAGCGCACGATTGCCTGCGAGATTCAGCCTACGCTGTGCGGCAGCGCCTTCAAGAACAAGGGCGTGCAGCGCATGCTGGACGCGGTGATCGAGTTTTTGCCCTCGCCGGTCGATATCCCGCCGGTGCAGGGGGTCGACGACCGCGACAAGGAGGTTCTCCGCAAGGCCGACGACGGCGAAAAATTCTCCGCGCTCGCCTTCAAGCTGATGACCGATCCCTTCGTCGGCCAGTTGACCTTCGTGCGCGTCTATTCCGGCAGCCTCAAGTCCGGCGACACCGTGCTCAATCCGGTCAAGAACAAGAAAGAGCGCATTGGCCGCATCCTTCAGATGCACGCCAATGAGCGCGAAGAAATCAAGGAAGTACTCGCGGGCGATATCGCCGCCTGCGTGGGCCTGAAGGAAGTCACCACGGGCGAGACCTTGAGTGACCCTGCCGCGCCGGTGATTCTCGAGCGCATGGTTTTCCCCGAGCCGGTGATTCACGTCGCGGTCGAGCCCAAGACCAAGAACGACCAGGAAAAAATGGGTATCGCCCTGGGGCGATTGGCGGCGGAAGATCCCTCGTTCCGCGTGCGTACCGACGAAGAATCCGGCCAGACCATCATCTCCGGCATGGGAGAATTGCACCTCGAAATCATCATCGACCGCATGAGGCGTGAATTCAACGTCGAAGCCAACGTCGGCGCGCCGCAGGTGGCCTACCGCGAAGCCATTCGCAAGGCGGTCGAACAGGAAGGCAAGTTCGTCAAACAGTCCGGCGGTCGCGGCCAGTACGGTCACGTCTGGCTCAAGCTGGAACCGAACGAAGCCGGCAAGGGCTACGAATTCATCGACGCCATCAAGGGCGGGGTGGTTCCGCGCGAATACATCCCCGCCGTCGACAAGGGCTTGCAGGAAACCCTGCCCAATGGCGTGCTCGCGGGCTTTCCCGTGGTGGATGTCAAGGTGACGCTGTTCGACGGCTCCTACCATGACGTCGACTCGAACGAAAACGCCTTTAAAATGGCGGCCTCGATGGCCTTCAAGGACGCGATGCGCAAGGCCAGTCCGGTTCTGCTCGAACCGATGATGGCCGTCACGGTCGAGACGCCCGAAGACTACATGGGCAACGTCATGGGCGATCTCTCCGGGCGGCGCGGCATCATCCAGGGCATGGACGATCTGCCGGGCGGGACGAAGGAAATCAAGGCCGAGGTGCCGCTGGCCGAAATGTTCGGCTATGCGACCCAGTTGCGCTCCCTTACCCAGGGGCGCGCGACCTATTCGATGGAGTTCAAGCACTATGTCGAAGCGCCCAAGAGCGTGGCCGAAGCCGTCATCAACAATCGCAAGTGACAACAACGACTAAACACGAGGAACCAACATGGCCAAGGGAAAGTTTGAGCGGACGAAGCCGCACGTAAACGTAGGCACGATCGGTCACGTAGACCACGGCAAAACAACGCTGACGGCGGCGATCACGATGATCCT